>NZ_BTTW01000003.1:900000-1054556 GCF_036245865.1 Corallococcus caeni
AGGATCTCCTTCAGGTCCGCCGGCAGGTCCTTCTCACCGTTGAGGTAGCCACCCAGCGCCTTCTTCAGCGACTCGCCGTGGTCCAGCGCGCCGTCCACCGAGCTGCCGAAGGACACGGCCTTGATGAAGTTCTCGAAGAACTTCCCGTCGCCGCCGACGATCTGGAACTTCGCGTTGCCGAACGCCTGGGCCAGGACCGTGGCCTGGGCCTGCGCGATGTCCTTGCGCACGTTGATGGCGGCCAGCTCCACGTCGCGCTCCTTCTGGAGGCGCAGGCGGTACTCCTCGTGCTCGCGGCCCACGCCGTCCAGGGCCTTCATCGCGGTGGCCTTCTCCGACAGGCCCCGCGCCTCGGCCATCAGCTTCTCCTGGATGGCGGCGGCCTCGGCGAGCAGCTTCTCGCGCGTGGCGAACGCCTCGGCCTCGCCGCGCTTGTGGATGGCGCCGGCTTCCGCCTCCTGCACGCGGGCGTTCGCCAGGCCCTTCTGCTCCGCGCCCGCGGCCTCGGCGAGCAGCTTCTCGCGCACCGCGGACGCCTGCGCCTGGCCCTGCTTCTCGATGACGGAGGCCTCGGCCTCCTTCACGCGCACCTGCGCCATGCCCAGCTTCTCCGTGGCGACCGCGTCCGCCTCACGCACGCGCACGCTCGCCAGGCCCGCCGCGGCGGACTCGGCCTGGACGCCCTCGGCCAGCCGCATCTTCGCCTTGGCCTGCTTGTCCGCGGCCTCCAGGTCGGCCTCCGCCAGGGTCAGCTTCTCCTTGGCGAGGAACACGGCGATCTTCGCGCTCGCGTCCGCGGCCTGGATGTCCTTCACGGACGCCTCTTCCGCGTGCGCCTGGGCGGTGATGATGATCGCATCCTTGGAGCGCTTGGCCTCCGACGTCACGCGCAGGTCCTTGATGTTCTCCTCTTCCTGGGCGACGGTCTTCTCCACCGCGATGCGGGCGCGGACGACGTCGGCGATGGCCTTCTTCTCCGACTCCAGCGCCTTCTCCTTCGCGATGCGCTGCAGCTCCGTCTCACGCTCGCGGTTGATGGCCTCCAGGGCGCGGTCCTTCTCCACGCGCTCGGTCTCCACGCCCACCACGCGCTCGCGGTTCTTCTGGGCCACCTGCACCTGGCGCTGCTTGTTCTCCTCGTTGATGGCGATCTCTTCCTCCGCCTTGATGCGCGCCAGCTGCGCCTTGGCGAACTCCTCGCTCTTCACGCGGTCGGCCTCGGCCGTCTCACGCGCCTGGATGCTGTCGATCTCGCGGCGCTGCTTGGCGGCCGCCTCCTCGCGCTGACGCTCGAGCGCGAAGATGGCCTCGTCGGCTTCCACGTTGCGCTTGGTCACCGCCATGCGCTCGGACTGGCGCAGCTCGTTGGTGAAGACGTTCTGCTCGGTGGTGAGCTGGGTGATCTTCCGGATGCCCTGCGCGTCCAGGATGTTGTCCTTGTCGAGCATCTCCACCGGGGTCTGCTCGAGGAAGTCGATGGCGCAGTCCTCCAGCATGTAGCCGTTCAAGTCACGGCCGATGGTCTCCACCACCTTGTCCTTGATCTCGTCGCGCTTGGTGTAGAGCTGCTCGAAGTTGAAGGACTTGCCCACCGTCTTGAGGGCCTCGGAGAACTTGGCCTCGAAGAGGTTCTCCAGCGTCTCCTGGTCGGAGGCGCGCGCGCAGCCGATGGACTGGGCCACCTTGAGCACGTCCTCACGCGTCTTGTTCACGCGCACGAAGAAGGTGACCTTGATGTCCGCGCGGATGTTGTCCTGGCAGATGAGGCCTTCCTTGCCGCGGCGGTCGATTTCAACCGTCTTCAGCGAGATGTCCATCACCTCCGCGCGGTGGACGATGGGCAGCACCACGGCGCCGGTGAACGTGACCGTGGGTTCGACCTTCATGGTGTTGACGATGAGCACCTTGCCCTGATCCACCTGGCGGTAGAACTTGGCCACGCTGACGAAGATGCCGAAGAGGATGATGACGCCGCCGCCGATGATTGCTGCAAGGCTGATGGGATCCATGGCCTATCCTGAGAAGTCCGTTGGGCGGGCCTAGTTCCAAGCACTCGGGGTCCCCCGCGAAAGCCACCCGGTGCCGATTGTCGCGCCCTTCCGGAGGAGCCCGGAGGACGCCAATGTTCATCGCTGGGCGCGGGCTCGCGCGATGGCCGCTGCCTTCAGCGGATCACGCAGCTGCTCCATTTCCTGCGGGAGGAGCCAGTCCACCGGCTCCACCTCGTAGATGCCCCGCTCCGCGTCGTAGCCGAGGATCAACGCCGGCTGGCCGCGCTTGAGCTGGTTGGGCTTGTCACAGAAGACGTTGAGGATGAGGCCCGCGGCCCCGTCCTCGAAGGTGGCGTGGCCGTCCTTGGCCGTCACGCTGCCGCTGGAGATGGTGCACACGCGGCCCATCAGGGCTTCGCGGCCCGGGGCGCGCCGGGCGATGAAGATGGGGCGCAGGGGCCGCACCGCGAGCCCGCCCGCCACCGTGCCCACCGTCGCGCAGACGAGGCCCAGGCCCGTGCTCACCAGCCACGAGGGCAGCATGGAGAGCGCCCCGTGCGTGGCCTGTCCGCTGAGCAGCGACAGCGACCACGAGAGGAACACCACCAGGCTCACCGACACCGTGACGGGGATGCCGCCGAAGCCCAGCATCGCGAGCAGGCCCGTAGCGGCCTCCGCGTCGTGCAGGTGCGAGTGGCCCGCGTGGCCGACGTCGTGTCCCCCGACGGCCTTCGCGCCGCCCTCCAGCAGCCCCGACGTCGCCTTGGCGCCGCCCTCGAACGCGCCGCTCACCGCCTTGGCGCCGCCCTCCAGGTCCACGTCGCCGTCCAGCAGGTCGACGCCCGCCGCGCCGACGATGACGCACAGCCAGTACGCCAGCACCACGCCGAGGAGGATGGTGAAGATCGCGGTCGGGAACGCCAGCAGGGCGGCGAGGAAGGTGGTCATGCCTCGGGAATAAATTGAGAGGTGGGAGTCGCAACGAACTCTAAGCGACTGCACCCCCATCCGAAAATGCCACCCGGGGCTTTTCCGGTTGCCTGCTGTCCGTGCCGCCAGGGGGCACCCGGATTGCCGCCCCGGCGTGGACTGCGCACTACAGGGAGGCGATGCCCTCCCATGCCGCTGTCTCAGAATCCGAGCCCTCGCGGCCCGTGAGCCGCCGAAGGATGACCCAGTTGGAGCGGCTGCGGCAGGAGGGCCACCGGCGGCTGGGGACGATGAAGCGCGGCTTCCGCTACGTGGACGCGAAGGGCCGGCCGGTGTCGCACGCGGAGCGTGAGCGAATCGACGCGCTGCGACTGCCACCCGCCTGGACGGACGTGGCCATCTCGCCGAAGGCGTCCGCGCGCCTCCAGGCGGTGGGCCGGGACGGGGCGGGCCGCTGGCAGTACCGCTACAGCGAGGCGCACACGCAGAAGCAGCGGGATGCGAAGTACCAGCGCATCGTGGGCTTCGCGCAGGCGCTGCCGAAGATGCGGCGCCAGGTGAGCAAGGACCTGCGCAAGCGGGGCCTGGGCCGGGAGCGGGTGCTGGCGGGGATGCTGCGCATCCTGGGGACCTGCTTCATCCGTCCGGGCAGTGAGCGCTACGCGGAGGAGCACGGCAGCTTCGGGCTGGCCACGCTGCGCGCGCGGCACGTGAAGGTGCAGGGCGACACGGTGGTGTTCGACTACCCGGGCAAGTCCGGCGTGCGGCAGCACCGCGAGCTCAAGGACCGGCGCGTGGCGACGCTCGTGCGGCAGCTGTTGAAGGTGCGCGGGCGGGACGTCTTCAAGTTCGTGCTCGACGACGGCGCGGTGGTGGACGTGCGGCGCCGGCACATCAACGAATACATCCAGCAGGTGATGGGCCCGGGCTACAGCGCGAAGGACTTCCGCACCTGGGCGGGCACGCTCATCTGCGCGTGCGCGCTGGCGAAGGCCCGCGAGCGCGTGAAGGAAGACGGCGCCGGCGGTCCGGTGAAGAAGACCGTGCTCAAGAAGAGCATGGTGGCCGCGGTGCGAGAGGCCTCCGAGCAGTTGGGCAACACGCCCGCCGTCGCGAAGGCGTCATACATCTACCCGTCCGTGCTCGTCCTCTTCGAGCGGGGCCAGGTGGTGGACCGCTACTTCCACTCCGTGGACGAGCTGGCGGCGAGCGCCGGCGAGGGCATGCACTGCTCGGAGAAGGCGCTGCTGCACATGCTGGGCAAGTCGAAGGGCGGCATGAAGCAGGCGTCCGTGTAAAAGTCACGCGGAGGAGGCATTTTCTGGCACCGTTCCTCGGCCCCACTCGCGCGATGATCCTTCAATGGCTGAGCGCTCGCGGCGCGGAGCAGCGACTGCCCCTGCACCTGGGGAACGGCAATCCGACCGCCATCATCTCCGTGAAGGAGGGACAGTGGCGGCTGGAGCCGCTGGTCCTCGACGCGGCCGAGAACGACCGCAGGTATCAGGCCGCCATGCGGGACACGGGCATGTGGATGCCCGAGATGGGGTGGCCCAGTCTGAAGCCAGGGGACCCGGTCATCACCGCGGACTCGCGCGAGGCCTTCGTCGCGAAGCTGGAAGCGCTGACGTGGACGTACGGCCGGCTCAAGTAGCGCCGCGCCTGCTCCCATGCCTGGAGGGCGCCCTCGTCGGGGTTGACGCCCTGGAGCGTGCCCCGGTGCTATGAACGTCCGGCCCGTGCCCGAGTACGTCACCCACCGCGACGCCCTGCCCCGCACCGAGCTGGAGTCCCTCGCGGACGCCCTGCTCGGCTCCCGCTTCGTCGCGCGCAGCCCGCTGATGGGGACGTTCCGCGCCAGTCGCGGCTTCGCGTTCATCTTCACGCGGGAGGGCCGCGCGACGCTGGAGGCCCGCTTCCCATTCCTGTCCGTCTACCTGCGCCGTATCCTCGACGCGGACAACGCAAGCGGACTCCTGCCGTGGACGCAGCGCTGGTTCAGCGGCCGTGACACCCGCCCGCGCCCCAATGCGTTCTATCTGAACCTGCTGCTGCTGGACGCGGGCACGCCGGTGGGGCGCCACATCGACGCGACGTTGCAGGAACCGAGCGGCGTCCCGGATGCGACGCCCGAGCACGTGAGCGTCCTGTACCTGCGGGTGCCACAGGGAGCGCAAGGGGGCGCGCTGAGGCTGCTGCGCGACAACCAGCTCCAGGGCGAGGTGCGGCCCCGGCCCGGACTGCTGGTCCACTTCCGGGGCAACCTCCAGCACGAGGTCCAGCCCTTCACCGGCGGCCCGGAAGGCGCCCTGCGCGCGAGCCTCGTCTGCGAGCAGTACGCCTTCGCGGAGGACGTGCTCGCCCGCCTCCCTGTGTTTCGCATCCAGTCCAAGGCGGGCTTCTCCGCCTACCTGGAGGCCCAGCGCGAGCGCGACGGCGCGCCCCCTTCCGTGGGAACGCTGGAGGAGTGAGCCCCTGGAGGAGCCCCGCTCCTGGAGCGTGCGGCCACCCGGGCAGACCACCGCTTGCGCCCACCGGCCGCCGTTACAACCCTTGGTGTTCACCTTCACGAGGGAGCACGACCATGGCCGGCAAGAAGTTGGAGGGTTACGGCTCGACCAGCGAGCAGCGCCAGCGCCACCTCGAGAACGACGCCTTTTCCGAGCGGGCGCCGCAGACGCCGGAGGAACTGGAGGAGGCGCGCAGTGATCCGGAGCACGACGGACACCAGGTGGTGACCATCCATCCGCTCGATTCAGAGCCACGGGGCGACAACCGCTGAGCATTCCCCGCGCCGGGGTCTTCATGCCGCGCGCTTCGTGAGTGAACCCCGGCGCCGGGCTGGTAGGGTCCGCGCCCGCGATGAGCCAGAGCCTGACCTTGCTTGCGGGCCCCGACGCCCTGCGCATCCTCCGGGAGCGCGGACTGCGCGCGGAGGACGTGGACATCCTTCCGGGCGCTTCGGGAGGACCGAAGTGGCTGGGGCTGGAGGGAATCGACCGCGTCCTCTTCGGCGAGCTCCTCCAGCAGCCGCGCACCCGGCCGCTGCACCTCATCGGCAGCTCCATCGGGAGCTGGCGGCTGGCGTGCCTGGCGCAGAAGGATCCGGTGGCCGCGCTCAGGCGCTTCGCGGACGCGTACCTGGAGCAGCGCTATCCGGTGAAGCCCCCGCCCTCGCTGGTCAGCGAGGTGAGCGCCACCGTCCTCGAAGCGCTCCTGGGTCCGGACGGCGCGGAGCAGATCCTGACGCACCCGTGGGCGCGGCTGCACGTGGTGACGACCCGGTGCAAGGGCCTGCTGGCGTCGGAACAGTCCAGCGTGCAGCTCGCGGGCTTCGTGCTGGGCGCACTGGCGAACGCGGTGAGCCGCCGGACGCTCGGGCTCTACATGGAGCGCGTGGTCTTCCACACCGCTGGGGACAGCAGTCCCTTCGCCGGACTCAAGGACCTGCCGTCGGTCCACCGCCCCCTCACCCGCGACAATCTGCGGCCGGCGCTCATCGCGTCGGGTTCCATTCCGCTGGTGCTCGCGGGCGTCCATGACATCCCGGGTGCGCCTGCCGGTACGTACCGGGATGGCGGCGTCGTCGACTACCACCTGGACGTCGACTACGGCGCGGGTGATGGACTGGTGCTCTACCCGCACTTCTATCCGTACGTCGTGCCCGGCTGGTTCGACAAGTCGCTCAAGTGGCGCCGCGCGGGCCCGCTCAACTTCCGCCGCGCGCTGATCATCACGCCGTCACCCGCGCATCTGGCGCGGCTGCCCGGTGGGCGCATCCCGGACCGTTCCGACTTCACGAACATGAAGGCCGAGGACCGCATCCGCGCGTGGAAGCAGGTGCTGACCGAGGGCGACCGCATGGCCGACGAGCTGCGCGAGTTGCTCGCCACCGGCCGCATCGCGGATCACGTCCAGGCGCTGTAGCGCGCGGCCCCGCTCAGGCGAGCCACGTGCGCAGCGCGGCGTAGACTTCCGGGTGGTCGAGCAGGTCCATGTGGTTCGCGCCCAGGATGATGCGCTGGTTCGCTTCCGGGAACCGCAGCGTCAGCTCCGGCTGTGCATGGCGCCCGAGCGCGCTGTCCACGGGGACCAGTCCGTCACCGGGCAGCCGCTCCGCCATTGCCTTCGCGGTGGTCGCCGCGACCGCGTAGCACTCCACGCCCTCCGGCAGCATGAGGCCGCGCCGCGCATCCCCACCCCACCCGAAGCGCTCCCGCCCCTCCCAGTGCGCGTCGAGCACGTTGCCGAAGCGCAGGTCCGTGACCCCGGCACTGCGGATCCGTCCCAGGCGCGCGAACGGCGCGCTGTAGGGACTGATTTCCAGCAGCACGTCCACCCAGCTTCCACCGCGCTCCAGCGGCGATCCGTGGTGGGGTGAACCCAGGCAGACGAGCCCACTCAGCAAGGGACGCCAGCCATGCCCCGCCGCCTCCGCCGTGAGGCACGCGCTCCGGGCCACGAGTCCCCCCATGCTGTGGCCCACGAGCGTCAGCGATTCGAGCGGCACGGGCCAGCAGGACACGAGCTGCTCCAGCAGCTCCGAGAACGCGCGCCCGTTCCGCGAGATGTGCAGACCGCTGTTGTAGTGGAGATACACAGGCGTGAAGCCCAGGTCGCGTGCCAGCGCCGCGCCATGGTCATGCCCCCGCCGGCTCCATTGCAGGTCGTTCATCGACGAGCCATGGACCAGCACGAGCAGCCGGCTCCCCGCCTGTGGAAGGGCTTCGCGCAGGGCCTCGGGCTCCAGGCGCAGCGGCTGCCCGTGGACCCGGAACGCCATCGGGATGGCGAGCGGGTTGCCCTCCTCCGCCAGCGCATCCCCCAGCACGCCGTTCAGCGCGGAGACCACCGCCTCCCGCTGGGGGCCGGGGGCGCTGTCACCCAGCCACGGCGAGAGCTGCGCGAGCACGGCATCGAGCCCCGCCCCGACGTGCCGGGTGACGCCCTGGAGCGTTCCGTAAAGCCACCCCGTCACGGCCCGCACCGGGCGCTCCAGCGGCCTGCCCAGCACGGCCGGTCCACTGGCGATCGTGCAGTGCATCTCCTCCACGAGCCCCATCACGCCCCGGGTGGCCTGAACCGCCAGGCGGCTGGCCCCACGCAAGACGTCGGCGTTCTTCCGCACTCCCGGCGATGACTGGCTGCTCATGGCTCGCGCCTCCATGGCCAAACCTACCGGACCGTAACCTACCCAACCGTAGGTCCAGGGTCAAACGGGGGACCGTTTCAAGCGCTCCAGCTCGTCGCGCAGGGCCCGGTTCTCGGCGCGGAGCGTGTGGAGCTCGCTCACCATCGGGCGCATCGCGGTGTCGACTTCGGCCTCGGTGAACCTTGGCGTGATGTGCTGGGGACAGTTCCAGTCGAAGCCTTCGAGCTTGAGCACGAAGCCGCGCTCGACCTTCGCGCCGTACCCGGGGACCGCCAGGCGATCGAGCGTGGCGGCATCCGTTTCGCGAGTGATGACGGACGCGCGCGCCAGGACCTTCAGGCGCGCCCGGTTCGGGTAGTCCACGAAGATGAGCGCGACCCGGTCGTTCTCGCTGACGTTGCCCGCGGAGATGTACTGCTTGTTCCCCCGGTAGTCCGCGAAGCCCAGCGTATGGGCGTCCAGCACCCGGACGAAGCCCTGGGGCCCGCCCCGGTGCTGGATGTAGGGCCAGCCGTTGGAGCCGATGCTCGCCATGTAGAAGCTGTCGCGCTGCGAGAGGAACTCCGCCTCGTCGTCGGTGAGCACATCCGGCGCGTCTCCCGTTCGCTCGACACGGGCGTAGGCCGCGCGGCTGCCGAACTGTTCCTGGAGCGCCTTGACCGCGGGGGTGAAGGCGAGTTTTGCGAATCGTCCCATGGCCACTATTTCTAGCCATCCAGGGCCGTGAAATAATCAGTCGGTCTGGCAAGGCTTTGTTGCCACTTTCGCAAGAATCATGGACCAGCTCTTCACGCTCCGGACGTTCGTCGCCGTGGCCCGGCAGGGAAGCTTCACGGCCGCCTCCCGCAGGCTCCGCATCTCCCCTTCCGTGGCGACGCGGGCCATTGCCCAGTTGGAGGAGCGCCTGGGCCTCGCGCTCCTCACCCGCACCACCCGCTCCGTGCGGCTCACCGAGCGCGGTCAGGTCTACCTGGAGAGCTGCCAGCGGTTGCTCGAGGACATGGACGAAGCCGAGCGCCACGTCCGGGGTGAGAACGCCGAGCCACGAGGCGAGCTCAGCCTCTCCGCGCCCATCGTCTTCGGGAGGCTCCACGTCCTACCGGTGGTCCAGGAGCTGCTCGCCGCGCATCCGGCGCTGTCCGTCCGGTTGCACCTGTCGGACCGGAACCAGCACCTCGTGGACGAAGGCATCGACGCGGCCGTGCGCCTGGGGGACCTGAAGGACAGCGGGCTGATCGCCCTCAAGGTAGGCACCGTCCGCCGCGTGCTGGTGGCCAGCCCTCGGTACGTGAAGCGGCGAGGGACGCCCCGGTCGCCCGCCGAGCTGATCCGCCACGAGCTGATCGCCTTCGAGAACCTCGACGCGACGAACGAGTGGCGCTTCGGCGAGAAGGAGAAGCCGGTCCGCGTCCAGCCCCGCCTCATCCTCAACAGCGCCGACACGGCCATCGCGGCGGCGGAGCGGGGAATGGGCATCGCGCGCACGCTCTCGTACCAGGTGGCGGATGCCGTGCTCGCGGGACGCCTGGTCCTGCTCCTCGGGGCCTTCGCGCCACCGCCGGTCCCTGTGAGCCTCATCTACCCCGGACGCCGCAGTGCCTCCGCGAACGTGGGCGCGTTCGTCCGCACGGCGCGCAGCCACTTCGAGGAGCACCCGCTCCTGCCCGTCGAGGCGTGGCGCGCGTCCCGAGGCACTTGAGGTGCCTGCCTCAGCCCGCGATGTTCAGTTCGAAGACGTTGCGCTGAGGACCTTCCCACGCTCGCTGGCTCACCCGTTGGGGTCCCGCTCCAGGACCGCCACATGGACCTCCGCACGCACCTCGAAACCGAGGCTGCGGTAGAGCGCAATGGCAGAGGTATTGGTCGTCCACGCATGCAGGAAGGCACGGTCACCGCGCTGCTGAATGGCCGCGACAACGGCTGTCGACAGTCGGCGTGCCAGACCCTGCCCCCGGAAGTCCGGATGGGTGCAGACCCCGCTCACCTCTGTGTGGCCGGGGAAACGCATGCGCTCCCCCGCCATGGCGACGAGCCTGCCGCCACGCCGGATGCCCACAAAGCGCCCCATCCGATGCGTTCGAGCCAGGAAGGGACCGGGCTCGGTCAGCGAGGCCAGCGCAAGCATCTCGGGCGCGTCGGCGTCGGTGAGCGGTTCAATCTCGGTCTCGCGCTCTTCGGTCAGCCGCCGGGTAGCGACCATCTGCACGCCACCGGCGGTCTTGATGGCGCGCAGACCCGCTGGCACCAGGACAGGAGGCACCTGTAGGACGTAGACCCGTTCACCGGGACGCACCAGTGCCGCGAGCGCCGCCTGGGCTTCGGGCGCGTCATCCCGCGCCGAGGCGAAGAGGTTGACGTCTGGAACGAACCGTCTGGCACGCGCGTCGCCTTCGGCCACCGAGACGTGGAATGTGGTGAGGGATGCCCAGACAGGACGGTCGAGTTCAGTCATGCCGACGAGCTCCTTTCGCGAGCCGGGCCGCACGGGCGGCGAGTGGCAGCTCCTCGAGGGCGTCCTCCAATACGGCCAGCTGCCCAAGGAGGCGTCCCGGATCATCGCCGCAGGCCTCGCGCACCGCGGCCTCGATGAGCGGGAACGTGTGCCGCTTCAAGCGCGCCAACAGGCTCCGGCCGGCCGGGGTCAGCTCGATGACGCGCGCGCGACCATCGTCCTCGGCAGCACCCGAGCGAACCAATCCCGCGGCCTCGAGCGCGCCCGTCATGCGCGTCACACCTGGCTGCGTCACACCGAGGGCACGCGAGAGGTCGCCAACGGTCATCGCCCCACCGCTGTCCAGCGCCGCCAGCGGTGGCAGGTGCGAGGCGGGCACCGGCACCTTCGCCTCGTCGAGAACGACCTGCGCGTGCGCCTGAAGTCGATCTCCCAGGCGCTTCAGACGTGTGCCGAGCGCAAGGTGGCCGAGCCCCCTCAGGGCATCTTCGTTCGAGCCTGCCATGGGGATTTACATAACTTGTTATCCAATTCGGCGCAAACGCCTCGGCGCGGGCCATGGCTGCCCGTGGCAACGTGGGCGCGCTCGTTCGCACAGCGCGCAGCCGCTTCGAAGAGCCCTCGCTCCCGCCCGTCGAGGCGTGGCGCGCGTCCAGGCCCACGCGTGGCGAACCCAGCGCGGAAAAGAGAAAGGGCCCCGGCGTTTCCACCGGGGCCCTCTCAGAGTTGCGGGGGCAGGATTTGAACCTGCGACCTTCGGGTTATGAGCCCGACGAGCTACCAGGCTGCTCCACCCCGCGTCACCGTGACGCGGTACTGCTGCTCTCGATTTGAACACCCGGAGTCGAAACTTTCATTTCGACTCCGGGCTTTTCAAGTTGCGGGGGCAGGATTTGAACCTGCGACCTTCGGGTTATGAGCCCGACGAGCTACCAGGCTGCTCCACCCCGCGGCGAGAACGAGAGGGTAAGTACCGAAGCCCCTCGCTACCGTCAACACCTATCTCGGCGCCCCATCGCATTGTCGCGACGAGCGCCGAGAAGGCGTGACGCCACTACTTGCCCAGCTTGCTGAGCAGATCCGCGAAGGTGCCGAAGCCCTTCTTGCCAGCGCCCTGCGGCTGCTGCGTCTTCTGCCACGCCTCGACTTCCGCGCGCTCCTCCGCGCGGACGGCCGCGGGGATGGACAGGCGGATCTTCCCGGAGGCGTCGATGTCGATGATCGCCACCTTCAGCTCCTGCCCGATGCTGAAGTGCTTGCGCATGTCCGTGCCGCGATCCGTGCCCGTCTCGCTGGCCGGGATGAGGCCCTTGCCGCCCGGGAACGCGAGGAACACGCCGTAGGGCTCCAGCCGGTCCACCTTGCCGGTGACGACCGCGCCCACCGTGGGACGGGGCGCCGCGGGCTCCTTGGGAGCAGCGGCGGCCTTGGCCTGCTGCGCGGCACGCTCCTCGGGAGGACGCTGGGCCTCCTCCTCGGAGATGCGGCGCAGGCCGATGCGCTTGTCATTGGGGTCGATCTTCTCGACGGAGACCCAGATGACCTCGCCTTCCTTCACCGCGTCGCGCGGGTGCGCGATGCGCCGGTCGCTCAGCGCGGAGATGTGCACCAGGCCGTCCACGCCCGGGCGCAGCTCCACGAACGCGCCGAAGGGCTGGAGCCGGACGACCTTGCCCTGCATGCGGTCGCCCTCCTTGATCTCCTCCAGCGCCTTCTTGAACGGATCCTCCTGACGCGAGCGCAGCGACAGGGTGATGCGCTCCTTCTGCTTGGACTTGTCAGGGGAGTTGGGCTGGCCCTCCTCCATGCGGAGGATCTCCACCTCCACCTCGTCGCCCTGCTTCACCACGTCGCTGGGATGCGCGACGCGCGTGTAGGAGAGCTCGGAGACGGGGATCATGCCCTCCACGCCGCCCAGGTCCACGAACACGCCGAAGTCGCGCACGCCGGAGACCTTGCCCTTGACCGTCTTGCCGACGGCCAGGTTCTTGCGCGTCTCCGTGGCCAGCCGGCGCTGCTCGTCCTCCAGCAGCGAGCGGCGCGACAGCACCACGTTGCGATCGCGCACTTCCGTCACGCGGAACTGGAGCTTCTCGCCGATGAACTGATCCGGCTTCTCCACGAAGCGGATGTCCAGCTGGCTGATGGGGCAGAAGGCGCGCGTCTCACCGATGGCGACTTCCACGCCACCCTTGTTCACGCTGAGGACCAGGCCCTCCACCGGCATGCCGGAGGCGCGGGCCTCCGCGAGCATCGCGAAGGACGCGTTGCCCTTGGCCAGCGCGCGGCTGAGCAGGATGCCCCGGGCGCCCATCTCCACGACGTGCGCCTCCAGACGGTCACCCACGCCGAAGCGCAGGATGCCCTCGTCGTCCTTGAGCTCGCGCAGCTCGATCATCGCCTCGGACTTGGCCGAGCCGTCCAGCGACACGAACGCGGTGTCCGCGCCCAGCTGGAAGATGGTGCCGGCGACCTTCTCGCCAATGCGCACGCCGCGGCGGCCGGGAGCGCCACCGTCCTTGACCTGCGCCTCGAACATGTCCGCGAAGGACTCCGTCTCCGGGACCTCCTCGTACAGGGGGCTGGAGGGCGCGGGAGCCGGCGTCACCGGACGCGGCGCCGGGGCCGGCGTGGAGGCCGCGGAGGCCTGCGCGTCGGCGCCTGTCTGCTCCGCGGTCGCGGTCGCCTCGGCGGGCTTCTCACCCTCCAGGGCGCGCGTCTCGATGGAGCCCGAGGCGCGCTTCACGACCACCATGGGGCCGGAGGGACGGCGCTCGCCGCCCCCGCTGCCACCCCGGCGCTCGCCGCCACGGCCACCGCCGCGCTCACCGCCACCGCGGGGCGCGTCGCCCTGGGGACGGGGCTGCGACTGGGCGTCGCGCGGACCGCGCTCGCCGCGGCCCGGGCCGCTCTTCTCGTCGCGACCGCCACGGCCACCGCCGCGCTCGTTGCCCTGGCCCCCCGAAGGGATGCCCAGCATCACGTCGCCAAACGTGGCCTTCGGCTTCTTGGGACCGAAACCGCCAGGACCGCCCGAATTACCGCCGCTCTTCTCGTCGCTCACTGCCGAGACCTTCCGTTGACGATTTCGACCCGGGACTTCCTTGAAGTCAGGGCCTCTTGAAAAAGGCGGCGCACTCTACACGCGCGCCATGCCCGGAGGAAGCCGCATACGGCCATCCCCCTAAAATTCGGCCTCCTATCGCAACGGAAAGGGGCCTGTCGTGCATTCCGTTTGAGCTCCCAGCCACCGCCTGGAAGGCAGCCGTCCCACCGGGCGCCGCGCCGCGTCTACCGGGCGAGCCCCAGCTTCCGGCCCACCTTGCGGAAGACGGCGCCCGCCTCCGGGACGCCCAGCGCGGCGGACACCGCGAAGTAGACGACCCCGAAGGGCACCGCCGTCGCCAGGAGCCCCAGCACCGGGTGCAGCCGGGGCGGCACCAGCAGCGCCCCGCCCCACTCCACGCCCACCCCGGGCATGGGGCCCAGGAGGCCGGTGAGGCCCTGCTTGACGGCCAGCGCCACGAGCCCGCCCACCACCGCCGCGCCATACAGCCGGGGCAGCAGCCCCGCCGGCAGGCCCACGGGCCCGACCATGGAGCGCAGCTTGCGGCGCAGGAGCGTGGTCTCCACCCAGGCCACGATGCCGCTGGACAGCGTGAGGAAGGCCGCGCCCAGCTCCCGGGGCAGCCCCAGCCGCTCCGGCAGCCACAGCGCCAGGAACCACGCCTTCACGGTGCCCAGGGCCACGCGCACGATGGCGTAGCGCAGGGGCGTCTTCGGATCCTTCAGCGCGTAGAAGGCGGACGCGTACAGCCGGCCCACGGTGGAGGCCACCAGCCCCACCGCCGCGCCCATCAGCAGGTACCAGAGGTAGCGCGAGTCCGCCGCGCCGAAGCGGCCCGTCTGCAGGAGCGCGCCGCTCACCAGGTCCCCCAGGAACAGCAGCGCGGCGGCGGACGGCACCACCCAGAAGGCGATGCGCCGCGAGCCCGCGTCGATGCGGCTTCGCAGCTTCGCGTGCGCCTGGGCCTCCCCTTCCGCCGTGGCGCGCGCCATCTCCGGCAGCTCCGCCGCGGACACCGCCATGCCGAAGAGGCTCACCGGGATGAGGTAGATGGTCTGAGCGTAGAGCAGCGAGGACAGCGCGCGGTTGGAGATGAGCGACGCGAACGCGGTGTCCACCCACGCGCTGAACTGCACCACGCCGCGCCCCAGCACCACCGGGCCGAAGTTCTTCATCACCTGGCGCACCGACGCGCTCGCCAGCGACACCACCGGGCGGAAGCGGCCCAGCAGGCGCATCACCGTGGGCACCTGCACCGCGAACTGGAGGAAGCTGCCCAGCACGACGCCGTAGGCCAGCCACTCCGTCAGGGCCTCCTCCGCGGCGCGGCCGCCGGCCGTGTACCGGCCGCCCATCACCAGCAGCGTGGCGATGATGACGATGTTCCACACCACCGGCGCCAGGTAGGACAGCAGGAAGCGCCGGTGGCTGTTGAGGATGCCCAGGCACCACGCGCTCAGCACCAGGAAGCCCGTGCCGGGGAAGAGGATGCGCACCAGCCGCACGGCCAGGTCGCGCTCGCCGCCCTGGAAGCCCGGCGCGATGAGGTCCACGAACAGGGGCGTGGCCAGCATGCCCAGCGCCACCATCACGCCCGTGGCCAGGGCCAGCAGCCCGAACACCGCGCCCGCGACCCGGTCCGCCTCGTCCGCGTCCTTCTTGCCCAGAAGCTGGGCGTAGACGGGGATGAAGGAGCCGGACAGCACGCCCTCGCCAAAGAGGTTCTGGAGGAAGTTGGGGATGCGCAGCGCGGCCTTGAAGACGGCGGCGGCCTCCGCGTTGCCCAGGTAGTGCGCGAAGACGCGCTCGCGCACCAGGCCCATCAGCCGCGACGCCAGGATGCCGATGCCCACCAGCATCGCGCCCCGCCCTCCCGCGCTGCGTTCAGGGACGGACGTTGGGGGAGCGGCCGGAGGGCCGGATGGGGGCGGCGATGTGGGGGCGGGGGCGGTCACGAAGGGGCGGACTCTACGTCCGGCGTTCTCGGGCATGCAGCAGGAAACCCTTCGACCGCTGTTTCACTTGACGGTCACTCCCCAGGTTGCGAGGGTCCGCCCCCAATGGCCGGAAAGTCCGACACCGAGCGGTCCGACGTCGCGCGCATCCGCGCCGTGCTGGCACGCGAGCTCGAGACCATCAACGAGTACGAGGCCTACGCCGAGGACTCCTCCAATCCGGAGGTCCGCGCCTTCTTCCTCCACCTGGCGGCCGAGGAGAAGGAGCACGTCTCCGAGGCCACCCACATGCTCCGGATGCTCGACAAGGGCCAGGACACGCACTTCGCGAAGCCCTTCGTCCCGGGCCACTTCCAGGCCGCCGTGGCGGGCGCCCCCGCGGAGCCCGCCCTGCCGGTGGCCGCCGCTCCGCCCCCGCCCGTGGTGACCCAGGCGCCGCCCGCGGTGGGCCGCCTGACGACCGAGCCCCTGACGAACCTGCCGCCCCAGCGCCTCATCTACGGCGTCCCCGCGCCGCCGCCTTCCGCCAACAGCCACCCCCTCACCATCGGCAGCCTGCGCCGCGGTGGTGGCGGCGGCTCCGGTAGCGGTCGCTGAACCCCTTTCGCCCTTCCCTCCCCTCCTCTGCCGCCGCTCGTGACGGAGACACCGATGCCTGACTTCCTTGGACATGCCGAGAACCCGCTGCGCGAAGAGGAGTGGGCGCGCCTCAACGAGACGGTGATCCAGGTGGCGCGCCGGTCGCTGGTGGGCCGCCGCATCCTGGACATCTACGGGCCGCTGGGCGCGGGCGTGCAGACCGTGGCCTACGACGAGTTCCAGGGCGTGTCCCCGGGCGCGGTGGACATCGTCGGGGAGCAGGAGACCGCGATGGTCTTCACCGACGTGCGCAAGTTCAAGACCATCCCGATCATCTACAAGGACTTCCTGCTGCACTGGCGGGACATCGAGGCCGCGCGCACGCACAACATGCCGCTGGACGTGTCCGCCGCCGCCGGCGCCGCCGCGCTGTGCGCGCAGCAGGAAGACGAGCTCATCTTCTACGGCGACCAGCGCCTGGGCTACGAGGGCCTGATGACGGCCAACGGCCGGCTCACCGCCACGCTGGGGGACTGGACGGCGCCGGGCGGCGGCTTCCAGACCATCGTGGAGGCCACGCGCAAGCTCAACGAGGCCGGCCACTTCGGGCCCTACGCGGTGGTGCTGTCGCCGCGCCTCTACTCGCAGCTGCACCGCATCTACGAGAAGACGGGCGTGCTGGAGATCCAGACCATCAGCCAGCTCGCGTCCGACGGCGTCTACCAGTCCAACCGCCTGCGCGGCGAGTCGGGCGTGGTGGTGTCCACGGGCCGGGAGAACATGGACCTGGCGGTGGCCATGGACATGGTCGCGGCCTACCTGGGCGCCAGCAAGATGAACCACCCGTTCCGGGTGCTGGAGTCACTGCTGCTGCGCATCAAGCACCCGGACGCCATCTGCACGCTGGAAGGCGCCATCCCGGCCGCTCCCCCGGCGCGCCGTTAGTCCCCTTCCACGCGGAGGCTTATGGCCAAGGTCCTGGTCATCGACGACGAGACGAACCTGCGCAAGGTGCTGGCCGCCCTGCTGCGCCGCGACGGGTTCGACGTCACCGTGGCGGAGAACGGCGAGCAGGGGCTGGCCGAGTTCCACAAGAACGGCGCGGACATCGTCGTCACCGACCTGGTGATGCCGAAGCTGGGCGGCATGGAGGTGCTCGCCGCCGTGCGCGCCGCCAACCCGGACGTGCCGGTGATCATCATCACCGCGCACGGCACGGTGGACTCCGCCGTGGAGGCCATCAAGGCGGGCGCGTTCGACTACATCACCAAGCCCTTCGACCAGACGGAGCTGTCGTCCGTCGTGGCCAAGGCCGCCAAGACGAACGAGAGCGCCAAGCGCTCCGTGCGCGCGGATCACAAGGCGCGCTCCGCCATCATCGGCGAGTCGCCGCAGATCCAAGACGTCTACAAGATCATCGACAAGGTCGCGGACACGCCCTCCACGGTGCTGATCACCGGGGAGAGCGGCACGGGCAAGGAGCTCATCGCCACCGCGCTGCACGGCGCGTCCAGCCGCCGCGACAAGCCGTTCATCAAGATCAACTGCGCCGCCATCCCCGCCACGCTCCTGGAGAGCGAGCTGTTCGGCTACGAGAAGGGCGCCTTCACCGGCGCCGTCACCTCCAAGCCGGGCCGCTTCGAGCTGGCCGACGAGGGCACCCTCTTCCTGGACGAGATCGGCGAGATCCCCGTCGAGATGCAGGTGAAGCTGCTGCGCGCGCTCCAGGAGGGCGAGTTCGAGCGCGTGGGCGGCATCAAGACGACGCGCGTGAACGTGCGCCTGGTGGCCGCCACCAACCGCGACCTCCAGGCGGAGATCGAAGCGGGCCGCTTCCGCAAGGACCTGTACTACCGGCTGGCCGTGGTGCCCATCGTGCTGCCCGCGCTGCGCGAGCGCCGCAGTGACATCCCGATGCTCGCCCAGCACTTCGTGGACAAGTACAACCGGCGCCTCCACAAGAAGATCGAAGGCATCGCCGACGACGCGCTCGCGCTGCTCCAGGCGTACGCGTGGCCGGGCAACATCCGCGAGCTGGAGAACCTCATCGAGCGCGTGCTGCTCTTCGCGGACGGCCCCCACATCACCGCCAGGGACTTGCCGGAGCCGGTGCGCGGGGGAGCGGGCGTGCAGGCGGGCGCGCAGGTCGCCGCCTCGCTGGGCACGCTGGACGTCCCCGTGGGCGAGGTGGGCCTCAAGGACATCGTGCGCATGAAGGCCGCGGAGCTGGAGCGGGACCTCATCGTCAAGAAGCTGGAGGAGACGGGCGGCAACGTCACGCGCGCCGCGCGCCTCCTGCAGATCAGCCGCAAGTCACTCCAGACGAAGATGAAGGAGTTCGGCCTGCGAGACACCACCCCGGACGGTCAGGAAGACGGCCCGGACGAGTAGCCCCGGGGCGCCGAAATATCGCCTGTTCGCCGGCGGTTTCGGCCCCCGCGTACCTTCTTACCCTCAGGGAGCCTGAATGCGGCCGAATCTTCCCACCCTCGGTGGACCACCGAAGCGCAATCCCTTCGGACCGGTGGTTGCCGTCTCCGTCATCCTCGGCGCGGCCGCGGGTGGCGTGTGGTGGTGGAAACAGCGCATGGCGGATGTCCCCATGGACGTCGCCTCGCAGACCGTGACCGCGCTGGACGCCGGCACCGTGGCCCAGGCCCCCGTGGCCCCGCCCGCGCCCACCGACCCCGTGAAGGCCGCCGGCCTGGAGCGCGCGTCCATCCGCATCGAGGGCCCGCTGGAGACGGCGCTCATCCAGGCCTCCGACGCCACCGTGGGCCCCGCCCTGGCGCAGGTGGTGACGCGCACGCTGGTGTGGTGGGTGCGCGTACCCGGGGAGATCCTCCGGGGGGACACGCTGGACGTGCTCTACCAACGCCGCCCCAACGAGGAGCCGCTGGTGTACGCGGTGCGCTTCGTGAGCGGCAAGACGGGCCAGACGCACCGCGCCTACCGCTTCACGCCCGCGGGCGAGCCGAACGCCCACTACTACCTGCCCAACGGTGACGAGCTGGAGCTGCGGATGGAGAAGTCGCCCATCGACAGCTACGAGCAGATCACCTCCCTGCTGCGCGACGGCCGCGGCCACAAGGGCGTGGACTTCCGCGCCCCGGTGGGCACGACGGTCCGGGCGCCCTTCGCGGGCGTCATCAAGCGCAAGAACTGGAACTTCGGCAGCAACGGCAACTGCATCGAGCTGGTGGAGTCCGGGGGCAAGGGCCGCCGCGCCCTCTTCCTGCACCTGTCGGAGCTGCCCCGCACGGTCCAGGCCGGGATGCGCGTGTCCGCGGGCCAGGTGCTGGCCCAGAGCGGCAACACGGGCCACTCCTTCGCCCCCCACCTGCACTACCAGCTCATGCTGGGCGAAAACCGGGTCCTGGACCCCTTCGATCAGCACAAGACCTACCGCGCGTCCCTGGTGGCGACCCAGAAGGGCGCCTTCGACACCGAGGTCCAGCGGCTGGACGGCCTGCTCGGGACACCCGTGGCGGGCAAGTAAGGCCCACCCATTTCTTGACACTCCTCCGACGGCACGGCTAGCTGGCAGGCCTGGGCCGTGGTCGTCGGAGGTAGTGGATGCACAGGTTTCGCGCCGTCATCGCCGCGTTGACGCTGGGCGTGCCTTTCGCCGCCAGCGCGGCGGACATCACCCGGATTGCTTCCTCGTTCGAGGACGATGATCCGTTCGACCTCTTCTTGGACGTGGGCTTCGAGCGCACGCAGACGCGCGCGAAGATCGTCCGCGAGCAGCTCGGCGGCCCTGGCGCCACCGACGTCCGGGAGGTCAACGAGCTCTGGTACAAGGGCGTGGACGCGCGGCTGAACCTGGCCGTGGCCTTCGGCCTCTGGAAGGACCTGGAGTTCAGCTTCAAGCTGCCCATCGTCTTCCAGCAGAACGAGACCTGGAACTTCGTGTCCGGCACGAACCAGCGCAACTCGACCATCACCAACAGCTGCTTCAACGCGGACGGCTCGCCCTACTCCCCCGAGGGCTGCGTGGGCCGGCTGTTCCAGGTGCCCCAGGAGAGCTACCGGGGCGGCCTGGGCAACGTGCACTTCGGGCTGGCGTACGCCTTCTTCAACCAGGAGAAGGACGACACCAAGCCCACGTGGATCATCGGCATCGACTACGAGGCGCCCACCGCCAAGCAGCGCGATCCGAGCCTGGACAACACGGACCCGGACGGCGACCGCGGCAACGTGGGCGACCGCGTCCACAAGTACCAGCTCTACACGGTCTTCTCGCGGCGCATGGGCGTGGCGGAGCCGTTCTTCAAGGCGTCCTACACCATCCCGGTGCGCGGCCCTGGCGCGTACTCCAACTGCGACCAGTCCGGCGCCAACCCACCCAACCTGGGCGCTCCGGGCAACTGCTACAAGGACCCGTGGACCCGCAACGAGACGGGCATCCACGCCCCCTCGCAGACGGCCGTCACCTTCGGCATGGAGCTGGTGCCCTTCGAGAACGCGGCGAAGAGCCAGAAGTTCGCCCTGGACGTGCGCCTGCTGGGCAACTACGTGGGCCGCGGCCGGTACTACAACGAGCTGAGCTCCGCGCTGCGCAAGCTGCTCACCTCCGACGACTACTTCCAGGTGGGTGGCCAGCTCGGCGTCGCCGCCCGCGCCGCGGATGCCTTCACCATCCACGCCTCCGGCAACTTCTTCTACAACACGGACCACCTGCTCACGACCGAGGCCATTGGCCAGGACCTGAACGGCGACGGCACCGTGGACACCGCCCCGGGCTCGCCGGAGCTGAACCCCACGTTCGACTGGCGCTACGACACGGTGTCCCGCCGCTTCCGGGCCATCCAGAGCACCACGTTCCGCTTCGACCTGGGCGCGTCCTTCAGCTTCTGACGGCCCGCGCATGAGGCAGCGGCGGGCCCCGCCTACCGCTGCTTCAGCCCCAGGCCCAGCCGGTACACCTCCTGGCCGGGCCACCCCGCGCGGCGGGCCAGCTCCGTGCTCAGCGGCTTGAGCTTCTCGCCGCGGGCCAGGCCCGCCTCCAGCGCCCGGCGCAGCTCGTCCTCGCTCCAGCGCTGCTCGCCGGTGCGCCCCTCCACCAGCACCACCACCTCGCCCCGGGTCTCCTCGCCCGCGTAGCGCGCGACGAGGGTGGACAGCGGGCCCCGGACGAACTCCTCGTGCAGCTTGGTCAGCTCGCGCGCCACGCACGCGCGCCGGTCCCCCCAGGCCTCCTGGAGGTCGGCCAGCGTCTCCGCCAGGCGGCGCGGGGACTCGTAGAGGACGCAGGTGGCGGACAGGGGGGCCACTTCATCCAGCATGGCCCGGCGCTCCGGGCCCTTGCGCGGCAGGAAGCCCAGGAAGTGGAAGCGCCCGGTGGGCAGCCCCGACGCGCTCAGGGCGGCCACCAGCGCCGTGGGCCCGGGCACCGGCTCCACCTTCAGGCCGCGCTCCAGCGCCTCCGCCACCAGCTTCTCCCCCGGGTCGCTGATGCCGGGGCTGCCCGCGTCGGTGATGAGCGCGCAGTCCTCCCCCGCTTCAAGGCGGTCCAGGATGCGCCCGGCGCGCTGCCCCTCCGCGAAGGCGGGCAGGCTGACCAGGTCCTTCCCGGTGATGCCGAAGTGGTCCAGGAGGATGCGCGAGTGCCGGGTGTCCTCGCACGCGAGGAAGCCCACGGTGCGCAGCGTCTCCAGGGCCCGGGCGGTGACGTCCCCCAGGTTCCCGATGGGCGTGGCCACGAGGTAGAGCGTTCCAGCCAAGGACGGATTCCTTTACATGCCAGCGTCGAAGGCGGCGGGCAGGTGCTCCACCCGGGCGTGCTCGCCCTGGCCCACGACGGAGATGACGTCGAAGCGCACCATGCGCCCGTCGATGCCGTTCTGGAAGAGATAGTGCAGCGCGGCCTTCACCACCCGGCGCTGCTTGGCGAAGGACACGGTGTGCGAGGGGTCTCCCCAGGCCGCGGTGGAGCGCATGCGCACCTCCACGAAGCACATGAGTTCCCCCTGCTCCGCCACGATGTCCAGCTCCCCGTAGCGGCACGTCCAGTTGCGCGCCACCACCCGGAAGCCCTGCGACTCCAGCAGGCGCACGCCCTCCGCCTCCGCCACGTTCCCCACGTCCCGCCGCGTTGCCATCCCGCCCCCGCCGCCCCAAGCACTTCTTCGCGGCGGCTAGACGTTAACGGTGCCGTCCGACATCTGGCCGAAGCCGGGGTGGGCGGTGACGTGCAACACCTGCGTGAGCGTACCCAGGTGCTTGAGCATGCGGGCGACGAGGGGCAGCTTTGCCTCGTCCACGCCCGTCAGCACGTCATCCAGGATGAAGGGGCGCTTCACCCGGGCACACGTCTTCTCCACCACCGTCATGCGCAGCGCCAGGTAGTAGAGGTCGATGTCCTTCGG
Source organism: Corallococcus caeni (assembly GCF_036245865.1). Lineage (NCBI taxonomy): Bacteria > Pseudomonadati > Myxococcota > Myxococcia > Myxococcales > Myxococcaceae > Corallococcus > Corallococcus caeni. The sequence goes on from NZ_BTTW01000003.1 coordinate 922,498, forward strand.
GGACAGCTCCCCCACCGGGATGCGGCTGTTCGGCGCGAGCAGGAAGGCGTTGCCGTCGCGGTCCCACTCCACGCCCTGGTAGCGCCGGTCCGTGAGCGCGGTGAGGTACTGCACGCAGCGGTCCTTCATGAGCGCCTGGACCGACAGCATGTCGGACGTGAGCACGTCCGCGGCCTGCGCCAGCACCAGCGGGGAGGGGTCCTCCAGCGGATCCACCGGCACGGGCGCCTGGCCGGGGGCCGCGGCCACCTGCACCGGGGGCGCCTTCGCCAGCGCGATGGACTCCTTCAGCCGGGACAGCTCGCGCTCCACCTCGCGCAGGTCGCGCACGTAGGTGCCCTTGGCGGACAGCTCCGCGTTGAGCTCCTCCTGCTGTGCGCGCAGCTCCTGCCCGTCGCGGATGGCGCCCTGGTACTCGGCGGAGGCCTCGTACTCCTCCAGCTGCGTCTGCAGCTCCCCCAGCCGCATGCCGAGCAGGTCCTTCTGCTCCAGCGCGCCGGGGATCTCCTCGTAGGTCTCCAGGTTCAGGGCCTTGATGGCCATGCGCACCGGCGCGTCCTCGAGCTCGAACTCGTCGAGGATCTTCTTGTGCCGCGCGTCCTTTCGGTTGTCCTTGGAGCCCTTGCGCGTGGCCGCCTGCAGGTCGTCCACGTAGCGCCAGGCCATCAGCGCGGCGGCGAAGAAGGCGGGGATGTTGATCAACGCCAGGTAACGCCACAGGGGCTGCGCCGCGACGATGCCCAGGCCCACGCTCAGGGCCATGAAGAGCACGCCCGTGCCCAGGCCGCCCCAGAAGACGCGGTTCTTCGTGAGCGGCGGCACCTTCAGCGACGCGTCCTCCAGCTCCGGATCCCGGTCCGTCTCCAGCCGGGCCAGCGCCTCGTCCCGCCGCGCCACCGCCTTCGGGTAGCGCTTCACGCGCGAGAGGATGTCCAGCGGCAGGCCCAGCGACTCCGGCGAGGGCGCCGCGCGCCATGCGGCCTCCGCCTCCACGATGGCGGCCTTGAGCCCCTCGCCGCCCTTGAGCTTCGAGTCCGCCTCGAAGATGAGCGACGACAGCTCATCCACCTTGAACTGGAGCTGATCCACCGCCTTCGCGGTGACGAGCTCCTTCTCCAGCACCTTCACCTTCGCCTCGGCGGCCGGGACGTCCTCCGCCGGCAGCACCTGCGTGGCGGCCGCCAGCGACGGCGTGGCCCCGGAGGCCTTCGCTCCCGCGGCCGCGGCGGCCTTGGGCGCGCTCTTGCGGGGCCGGCGCGACGGCAGCATCACCAGCTGGAGGCAGTATACCTGTTCGAAGGTGGTGCGCGGAGGCAGGCCCGCCTGGCCGCGCAGGTACTGGTTGATCTCCGACGTGTCCGTGGACACCAGCTCCGGCTGGCTCGTGTTGGGGTTGAGCCGGTGCAGCGAGCCGGAACCGCCCAGCTCGCGCAGCACCCGGTACGTCATCCCGTCCTGGCCCACGAACGTCAGCGCGGCCTTGCCCGAGCGCCCCGCCGAGCCCACCAGGCTCGAGTCCCCGCCCCGGCCGTCCGCGAACAGCAGCGACAGCGCGAGGTTCCCCAGCGGCAGCACGTCCGCCGTGGGCGGCTTGAGGATGAGGTACCCGGTCTTCAGCGGGAAGCGCCCGGCGGGAGAGAACCCGCGGACGTTCTGGATGGCGACCTCGACGAAGTGCATGGCGCGCGCAGTCTAGCCCGAACGAAAAAAGGAGCGTCCAGTGAAGGACGCTCCTTGTCTCACGCGGCCGCGAAGGCCGCGAGAGGGTTTCTGCGGACCTACTAGCCCTGAGCGGCGGCGGCCTTGGCGGCCTTGGCGGCGGCCTTCTCAGGATCCACCTGCACGTCCACGCGCGAGGCCTTGCCCTTCAGCTCGCGGAGGTAGAACAGGCGCTTGCGGTTCACGTCACCGCGGGTGAGGACCTCGATCTTCTCGTAGCGCGGGCTGTGGATGGGGAAGATGCGCTCCACGCCGACGCCGAAGGACATCTTGCGCACGGTGAAGGTCGCGCGGTTCGTGCCCTTGGTCTTGCGGATGACCACGCCCTCGAAGGCCTGCACGCGCTCCTTCTCGCCTTCCTTGACCTTCCAGTGGACGCGAACGGAATCACCCGTGCGGAACGCGGTGATGTCCTTGCGCAGGAACTTGTTTTCGACGTGCTCGATGAGGCTGCGGCGCATGACGGACTCCAGAAAGCGGAACTTGACGCGTAGGACGCGTGGAAAAGAGCGGGCCGTCCTAGCAGAGACCGCCGGGACGAACAAGCCTGCAACAAAAGGTTCCGCGAGAACACGCAGGGTTACAACGCTTCTTCTTCCCTGGCGAGCAGTTTCTGATCCGCTTTGCTGAACTCCAGCCGCGCGAACAGGTCCGGCCGCCGCTCCTGTGTGAGCTTGATGGCCTTCCACCGGCGCCAGCGGGCGATGCGCGCGTGATCGCCGGACTGGAGCACGGCCGGCACCTCGGCGCCCCGGAAGACGGGCGGGCGGGTGTAGTGCGGGTGCTCCAGCAGCCCCTCCTCGAAGCTCTCCGCCACGGAGGACGCCTCGTTCCCCAGGACGCCCGGCACCAGCCGCGCCACGGCGTCCACCACCGCCATGGCGGCGACCTCTCCGCCCGTGAGGACGAAGTCGCCCAGGGACAGCTCGCCGTCCAGGAAGGGCATCACCCGCTCGTCCACGCCTTCGTAACGGCCGCAGACGAGGATCAGCCCGGCCTCGTGTCGCGCCAGCTCGCGCGCCGTGGCCTGCGTGAACGTGGGCCCCCGGGGGCTCATCAGCAGCGCCTTCGCGCCGGGCAGGCGGGCGCGCGCGGCCTCGATGGCGGCCACCAGGGGTTCGGGCTTCATCACCATGCCGGCGCCGCCGCCGTAGGGCGCGTCGTCGGTGACGCGGTGCTTGCCCTCGGCGAAGTCGCGCACGTCGGTGAGCGTGACCGAGATGAGCCCCTTCTCCTGGGCCTTCCCGAGGATGCTCGCGCCCAGGTAGCCGGACACCATCCCGGGGAACAGCGTGAGGAGCTCCACGGGGTAGCTCACCCGCCGTCTCCGTCGCCAGGGCCTTCCGGCCCGTCCGCCTCCAGGTACTCCGGAGGCCGGATGACGATGCGCCCCGCGGGCACGTCCACCGCCGGAACGAACTCGTCCGCGAAGGGCACCACCAGCTCCGGCCGGCCCTTGGCGCGGATCACCAGGTTGGGCACCTCACCGGTGGCCCAGACCTCTTCCACCGTGCCCAGGGAGGCGCCCTGTTCATCCACGGCGGCCAGGCCAACGAGGTCGCCCTGGAAGAACTCGCCCTCTTCAGGCGGCTCCAGGTCCTCGCGGTAGACGAACACCTTCGCGCCCACCAGCGCCTCGGCGGCCGTGCGGGACTCCACGCCCTCGAAGTACAGCAGGTCTTCCTTGTTCGCCGGGCGGAAGGACTCCACGGCGTACTCGCGCTCCTCTCCGGAGCGCAGGCGCAGCCGGACGCGCTCGACGGTGCCGAGCGTCTCCGAGGCGGGGTCGAACGCGCGGACCGCCACCTCGCCGCGCAGCCCGTGCGCACGGGCCACGTAGCCCAACTCCAGACAGGCCAGCGCGCTCACCGCGCGGCGTCCGGAGCGGGCGGCACCGGGGGAGAACCCGGGGCACGCCGGTCGTCGAGAATCTCCAGGCGGACCTTCTGGCCCTGTTTCTGGGCGGCGGCGTTGAGCAGCGTCCGGAGGGCGTTCACGGTGCGCCCATCACGGCCGATGACCTTGCCGACGTCCTCGGGGGCGACCTTCAGCTCATAGAGCCGGCCGCCATCCGCCTCGGAGATGCGCAGGGCGACCTGGTCGGGTTGATCAACCAGGGCCTTCGCCAGATACGTGAGCAGCGGCTCCACGTCTTGTCCAGACGGGGGCGTGCTCAGGCGGTGGTCGCCGGGGCCTGCTTCTTCGCCGTCTTGATGAGGTCCGCGACCGTCTCGGAGGGCAGCGCGCCGCTCTTCAGCCAGTAGTTCAGCCGCTCCTCGTTGAACTGCACCTTCGCGGGGCTGTGGTTGGGGTCGTAGGAACCGACCTGCTCCAGGAACTTGCCGTCGCGCGGGCTGCGCGAGTCGGTGGCAACCACGTGGTAGTACGGCATCTTCTTGGCGCCCGCGCGGGCAAGACGGAGGACAACGGCCATGGAACGCTCCAGCGAAAACGTGTGACTTCTACGGTAACAGGCGGAGGGGGGCGCTCTTAGCGCCCTGCCGACTGGATTGTCAAGGAAGCTCGGGTGCTTATGTCACGTCGGGGCTTCCGCGGCCGTCTCGTCCCGGTTGGCGAGCTGACCACAGGCCCCGGCGATGTCCCGGCCCCGGTTCTTGCGGATGTATGCCGCGACGTGCGCCTCGGCAAGGATGGCCCGGAACTCCTCGGCCCGCTGCTCGCCCGTCGTCTGGAACCCCAGCCCGGGGTTCTCGTTGTAGGGAATCAGGTTCACCTTCGCGGGGATGTCGCGCAAGAGCTCTTTCAGCCGGTGCGCGTCCTCGTCGGTGTCGTTGAAGCCCTTGAGCAGCACGTACTCGAAGGTGATGCGCCGGCCCTGGCGCAGCGGGAACTTGCGGCAGGCGTCCAGGAGCGCCGCGATGTTCCACTTGCGGTTCACCGGCATCGTCTGGCTGCGCTGCTCGTCCGTGCTGGCGTTGAGCGAGATGGCCAGCTTGACGTCCGTCTCCTGGCCGAAGCGCTCGATCATGGGCACCAGGCCCACGGTGGAGACCGTGATGTGCCGGTGGCTGAAGTTGGGCCCCTCCTCCGACTGGAGGATGGAGAGCGCCGTCTTGAGGTTCTCGAAGTTGTGGAGCGGCTCGCCCATGCCCATGAACACCAGGTTCGTGAGCGGGCGGAGCGTCTCCAGGCCTTCGTTGCGGCGCACCTCGCGGTTCACCGCGTGCACCTGGGCGACGATCTCCCCGGGGGTGAGGTTGCGCTTGAGGCCCAGCGTGCCCGTCATGCAGAACGAGCAGGCCATCGCGCAGCCCACCTGCGTGGACACGCAGAGGGTCTTGCGGTCCTCCGCCGGCATGTAGACGGACTCGATGAAGCGCCCGTCGCGCGTCTTGAAGCGGTACTTGATGGTGCCGTCGACGCTGCGCTGCTCCAGGTCCTTCACCAGCGGGACGATCTCCGCCTGGACCTTGAGCTTCTCGCGCAGGGCCTTGGACAGGTCCGTCATCTCGTCGAAGGACGTGGCGCCGCGCTGATGCAGCCAGCGGTAGAGCTGCGCCGCGCGGAACGGGCGCTCGCCCAGCTGCTCGCTCAGGAACAGCGCGAGCTTCTCGCGCGACAGGCTGGCCACGTCGGTCAGCTTCGCGGGGGCCGGCACCGGCAGGGGCTCGGTGACTGGGAGGGCTGTGGCGGTAGGCTCTGACATCGTTCAGTCGGGGCTAACGGAGGGAACTGCGGCGTGCTTCCCACAAGAAGGCACGGCAAGTCAAAGGAGTGCCCGTCCCCTCCCCTGCCTACCCCTTCGAGTCGTGGTGCTCGGCGACGCCGCGCTTCCAGTAGCCGGTCACCCGCATCCAGCTCTTGTTCAGACCGCGCTCGTTCACCAGGTGTTCCCGGATGGGCTTGAGCGACGTGGACTCGCCGGCCACGAACACGAAGCCGTCCCCGGCCGGAGGCGTCCAGGCGCGCAGCGCGTCCTCCAGGTGCCTCGTCGTGCCGGCCTCCGCGCCGCCTCGGTGCAGCCAGGTGAGCGTCACGTCCGCCTTGCTGACGAGGGGCTGCTCCTCCGCCGCGTCCGCGACCTCGATGAAGGCGAACGCGCGCCTGCCCGCGGGCAGCTCCTCCAGGCGGCGAGCAATGGCCGGCAGCGCGCTCTGGTCCCCCGCGAGCAGGTACCAGTCGAAGTCGTCCGCCACGTCGTGCGTGCTGCGCGGACCGCCGATGCCCATGAAGTCGCCGGGCTTCGCCTGCGCGGCCCACATCGACGCGGGGCCCTCGCCGTGCAGCACGAAGTCGATGTCCAGCTCGTTCGCCTTCGGGTCGAAGCGGCGCGGCGTGTAGTCGCGCGACGCGGGCTTCTTGAGCCCCTCCGGCATGGCCAGGCCGTGGGGCCCCACCACCGGCATGTCCGGCTTCTTCACGCCGGGCTCCGCGAAGAAGCACTTCACGTGATCATCCGCGCCGGGGGATGAGAAGCCCTCCAGCTCCGGGCCGCCCAGCGTCACGCGCACCATGTGCGGCGACAGCCGCGTCACGCGCAGGACCTCCAGCAACCGCAACTTCACCGGGAACGGCCCCCGACGGGCCACGCGCTCTGAATCGCCGCTCATGCGTGCTTCCTTGCCGATTGTGATTTTCATTATCGTTAGCAAGGGCCGTCCGGGAGGGCAACCGGATACGGCTGGCGCACGGGCCGGCGGAGAAAAGACGACGGCCCGGGTCCGCGCCGCGTGGGGCGTGGACTCCGGGCCGCTGTCAGCAGGCAGGAGGCTGCCTAGTACTTCTGGAGCTCGGTCTCGCGGAAGAAGTACGCGATCTCGTTCTTCGCGTTCTCCAGGCTGTCCGAGCCGTGCACCGTGTTCGCGTCGATGCTCTGGGCGAAGTCCGCGCGGATGGTGCCCTTGTCGGCCTTCTTCGGGTCCGTGGCGCCCATGAGGTCGCGGTTCTTCTGGACGGCGTTCTCACCCTCGAGCGCCATCACGACCACCGGTCCGGAGGTCATGAACGAGACCAGGTCCTTGAAGAAACCCCGGGCGCTGTGGACGGCGTAGAAGCCTTCCGCTTCCTTCTGCGACAGCTGCTGCAGCCGGATGCCGACGGGCGTCAGGCCCGCCTTCTCGAAGCGGGCGATGATCTCGCCGATGTGGTGGTTCTTCAGCCCGTCCGGCTTGATGATGGACAGCGTGCGCTCGATGGCCATGGTTTGGCTCCTCGTGTGTGTGTCGTGTGAAAGGTTCGACTCAGCGCTTCGGGGGGCCGCGCTTGACGGCCGCCTGCAGCGTGGTGCCCAGCTCGGCGGGGCTCGCGGCCATCAGGATGCCCGCGGCCTCCATCGCCTTGATCTTCTCCGAGGCCGTGCCCTTGCCGCCGGAGATGATGGCGCCCGCGTGGCCCATGCGCTTGCCCGGGGGCGCGGACTGACCGGCGATGAAGCCGGCGATGGGCTTGGTGAACTCGCGCTTGACGTACTCGGCGCCCTCTTCCTCCGCGCTGCCGCCGATCTCACCGATCATGATGACGGCGTCCGTCTCCGGGTCGGCCTGGAAGAGCTTCAGCACGTCCACGAAGTTGGTGCCGTTGACGGGGTCGCCGCCAATGCCCACCGCGGTGGACTGGCCCAGGCCCAGCTGCGTGAGCTGGTGCACGGCCTCGTAGGTCAGCGTGCCGGAGCGGGACACCACGCCGATGCGGCCCGGCTTGTGGATGTGGCCCGGCATGATGCCGATCTTGCACTTGGCGCCGGGGGTGATGACGCCCGGGCAGTTCGGGCCGATGAGGCGCACGCCCGGCTTGCCCTGCAGGTAGCGCTTGGCGCGCACCATGTCGTTGACCGGGATGCCCTCGGTGATGGTGATGATGAGGGAGATGCCCGCGTCCGCGGCCTCCATGATGGAGTCCGCGGCGAAGGGCGGCGGCACGAAGATGACGGACGTGTTCGCGCCCGCCTGCTTCACCGCGTCGGCGACCGTGTTGAACACGGGAACCTTGCCCTCGAAGGTGGTGCCGCCCTTGCCCGGCGTGACACCGCCCACAATCTTCGTTCCGTACTCCAGCATCTGCTTGGCGTGGAACGAGCCCGCCGAACCGGTGATGCCCTGGACGAGGACCTTCGTGTTCTCGTTGACGAGGATGCTCATGGCGATCTTTCAGGTAAGAGGGGGCGAAGGCCCTACTTGATGGCCGCCACGGCCTTCTCGGCCGCCTGGCGCAGGTTGTCCGCGGGGGTGATGGCGAGGCCCGAGTTGCGGAGCAGCTCCTTGCCCTGCTCCACGTTGGTGCCTTCCAGGCGCACGATGAGCGGGATCTTCAGCTGCACTTCCTTCGCCGCCGCGATGATGCCTTCCGCGATGACGTCACACTTCATGATGCCGCCGAAGATGTTGACGAGCACCGCCTTGACCTGCGGATCCGCGAGGATGAGCTTGAAGGCCGCCGTCACCTTCTCCTTGCTCGCGCCGCCGCCCACGTCCAGGAAGTTGGCCGGAGCGCCGCCCACCAGCTTGATGGTGTCCATGGTGGCCATGGCCAGGCCCGCGCCGTTCACCATGCAGCCGATGTTGCCGTCCAGCGCGATGTAGGCCAGGTCGTACTCCTTGGCCTGCGTCTCGCGGGGCTCCTCCTCCGCCAGGTCGCGGTACTCCAGCAGCTCCTTGTGACGGTAGAGCGCGTTCTCGTCGAAGGTCACCTTCGCGTCGAGCGCCACCACGCCGCCGCTCTTGCGGATGACCAGCGGGTTGATCTCCACGAGGGACGCGTCCGTCTCCACGTACATCTTGTAGAGCGCGGTGCAGAACTGGACGAACTTGTTCACCGTGGGGCCCGTCAGGCCCAGGCCGAAGGCCAGCTCGCGGCCCTGGAAGTCCGCGAAGCCCACCGTGGGGTCCACGGAGGCGCGGAGGATCTTCTCCGGGTGCTTCTCCGCCACTTCTTCAATCTCCACGCCGCCCTCGGTGGACGCCATGAAGGTGATGCGGCTGGTGGCGCGGTCGAGCGTCACGCCCAGGTACAGCTCCTGACCGATGTCGAGGCCTTCCTCGATGTAGACCTTGTGGACCTTCTGCCCTTCCGGGCCGGTCTGGATGGTCTTGAGCATCATGCCCAGCATCTGCCGGGCCAGCTCCTTGGCCTCCGCGGGGCTCTTGGCCAGCTTCACGCCGCCGCCCTTGCCGCGGCCGCCCGCGTGGATCTGCGACTTCACGACGACGACGGGCGTGGCGAGTTCCTTCGCCGCGGCCTCGGCCTCATCGGGAGAGAGCGCGAGGATGCCGCGCGGCGTGGGCACGCCATACTTCCGGAAGAGTTCCTTGCCCTGGTACTCGTGGATCTTCATCGAATCTCCGGGTGGGACGAGGGGAGACGAGGACAGCCCCTACACGGGGCGTCAACGCGGGCCCTCATTGCGCAGAAAACGACGGATGGCAAGGCCGTTTGGCCTCCAGCGTCGCGAGGGGACACAGGCCCTGGCCCCCGGGATAACAGCCGGTGTCCGGGGGAATGAGGCGGCCTTCACCCAAACGGGCACGGCCCCGCCCGGCGCCCCGCTGACAGGGGACGCTGGCACGGGGCCGCGAGGAAGCCAGGACGGCGAGCGGGAGGGACTACCCCGGACCGCTGGACTCCTTCTGCTCCTCTTCCTTGAAGAAGATGTCCTTGATCATCAGCTTGCTCACCTCGCGGTTCATCACCGCGATGGAGGTGGTGAGGGGGATCTCCTTCGGGCAGACCTTCACGCAGTTCTGCGCCTTGCCGCAGTCCTGGATGCCGCCGGGGCCCATGAGGGCGCGCGTGCGCTCCTCCGCGTTCAGCTTGCCCGTGGGGTGCATGTTGAACAGGCGGGCCTGGCTGATGGGCGCCGCGCCGATGAAGTCGTTGTCCTGCGTCACCTGGGGGCACGCCTCCAGGCAGCTGCCGCAGGTGATGCACGTGGACAGCACGTACATCACGGACTGGTCCTTCTGCGACTGGCGCGGGCCGGGGCCCAGGTTGTACGTGCCGTCGACGGGGATCCACCCCTTCACGCGCTTGAGCGACTCGAACATGCGCTCGCGGTCCACGGTGAGGTCGCGCACCACCGGGAACTTCTTCATCGGCTCCAGGGTGATGGGCTGCTGGAGCTTGTCCACCAGCGCGGAGCACGCCATGCGCACCCGGCCGTTGATGTTCATGGCGCAGCTGCCACACACCTCCTCGAGGCACGCGGCGTCCCACACCACGGGGGCCACCTTCTTGCCCTCCACGGTGACGGGGTTGCGCTGGATCTCCATCAGGCAGGAGATGACGTTGGCGCCCTTCGTATAGGGAACCTTGAACTCGTCGAAGTGGCCCGGCTTGTTCGGATCATCCTGCCGCCAGATGCGGAAGGTGACGGTCTTCGAGCTGACGGCGCTGGCCTGTGCGGTGTCCATGGTGCGGCTGCCCTTCCCTTCACTGCCAAATCAGGTGGCGGAAACCCGCGCCGTGGATGCGCGCGGGCCCGGAAAGCAACGAACGCCTTACGCGTACCAGCGGGGCTCGGGGTCCAGCACCGGCGTGGGCAGGTCCTGGTAGGAGATCTGCGGGCCCTGGGCGGCGTACGTGGCGATGGTCGTCTTCGCCCACTTCTCGTGACGCTTGCGCCACAGGTCCATCCACTGCGGATCCTCGCGCGGGTCCTTCGACTTGGGCTCCGGCAGGGAGAAGTCCGGCTTGTAGTGGGCGCCGCGGCTCTCGTCGCGCAGGAGCGCGCTGGTGGCGATGACCTCGCCCAGCTCCAGCATGTTCCACACCTGGTTGGTGTAGGAGAGCGCGCGGTTGGCGACGACGCCCGTGTCCAGCACGTTGACGCGGGTCCAGCGGTCCTTCAGGTCGCGGATGCGCTCCACCGTCTTCTTCAGGCGGTCGTTGTAGCGCACGACGGTGCAGTTCTCCGTCATCACCTCGCCCAGCTCCTTGGCGAGCTGGTACGGGTTCTCCGCGCCGTTCATCTGCTTGATGGTGGCGAAGCGGTCCTGCCAGTACTTCTTCGCGTCCGCGAAGTACTTCTCCGGCATCGCCGCGGCGCTGGTCGTCTGGCTCTTGGCGAAGGACGCCATCGCCGGGCCGCCGATCATGCCGGAGTAGATGCAGGACAAGAGCGAGTTGGCGCCCAGGCGGTTCGCGCCGTGGAAGGCGTAGTCCGCCTCGCCGGCCGCGTACAGGCCCGGGATGCGCGTGCTCTGGTTGACCGGGCTGCCGTCCAGCGGCGTCTGGGTGCGCGAGTCCGCCTCGAAGGAGACGTGCAGGCCGCCCATCGAGTAGTGCATGCCCGGGAAGATGACCATGGGCGTGTGGCGCGGATCATCTCCGACGAACTTCTCGTAGATCTCCATCACGCCCTTGATCTTCGCGTCGAGCGTCTTGGCCGGGATGTGCGTCACGTCCAGGTACACGCCGTCGCGCCCGCCCAGGCCCATGCCCAGGTCGCGGCAGACCATGAAGATCTCGCGCGTCGCCACGTCGCGCGGCACCAGGTTCTTGTACTTGGGGTACTTCTCCTCCAGGAAGTACCAGCGCTCGCTCTCCGGGATCTCCCGGGGGTTGCGCGTGTCGCCCTTCTTCCGGGGCACCCAGACGCGGCCGCCCTCGCCACGCACGGACTCGCTCATCAGGCGCAGCTTGTCCTCGCCCGGGATGGAGGTGGGGTGCACCTGGATGAACTCGCCGTTGGCGTACAGCGCGCCTTCCATGTACGCGCGGCCCGCGGCGGTGCCGGTGTTGATGATGGAGTTGGTGGAGCGCCCGAAGACGATGCCGGGGCCGCCCGTCGCCAGGCACACCGCCTCCGCCGGGAAGGTGCGGATCTCCATGGTGCGCAGGTCCATGGCCACGCTGCCGATGCAGCGGCCGGACTCGTCCTTCACCGTGCCCAGCCACTCCCAGTACTCGTACTTGGTGACCTTGCCCTCCGCCTCGTAGCGGCGGACCTGCTCGTCCAGCGCGTAGAGCAGCTGCTGGCCGGTGGTGGCGCCCGCGAACGCGGTGCGGTTGTGCAGGGTGCCGCCGAAGCGGCGGAAGTCCAGCAGGCCTTCCGGCGTGCGGTTGAACGTCACGCCCATGCGGTCCAGCAGGTAGATGATGCCGGGCGCCGCGTAGCACATGCCCTTCACGGACACCTGCTCCGCGAGGAAGTCGCCGCCGCGCAGCGTGTCCTTCACGTGGATGTCCGGGTGGTCGCCCTCACCCTTCGTGTTCACTGCGCCGTTGATGCCGCCCTGGGCACAGACCGAGTGGGAGCGTTTGACCGGGACGAGCGAGAGCACGTCCACTTGGTGACCCGCCTCCGCCAGCTTGATCGTCGTCATCAGCCCGGCCAGACCGCCGCCCACCACCGTGAATCGCGCTGCTGCCGCCATCATCGTCTCCTTGACCACTGGACGCCCGGGGGGGTGCCTTCACGGGGGGCCGCTGAAGTCCTGCTTCGCGACACGTGCCCCGCTCCCGTGATCCAGTGCGAGTCCAACACGCTAGTTAACTTGGAAAAATACCGCCGCAACGACGGTGCGCCGGACGATAAGCCCGGATCATTCACGGCATCAGGCGGGGCCCGCCAGCAGGATTCCGGCGGGCCCGACCGACGGACCGGGACTACAGCTTGACCAGCTCCACGGTGCCCTTCACGGACGCGAAGGACTTGTTCATCTCCGCCTTCTCCGCGTCGTTCAGGTCGACCGTGATGATCTTCTCCACGCCGCCCGCGCCGATCTGCACGGGGACGCCGAAGAAGAAGTCGTTGATGCCGTACTGGCCCTTGAGCAGGGCCGCGGCCGGCAGCACGCGCTTGCGGTCGAAGAGGAAGCTCTCCGCCATGGCGATGGAGGAGGAGGCCGGGGCGAAGTAGGCGCTGCCCGTCTTGTACAGGCCCACCAGCTCCGCGCCGCCCTTGCGGGTGCGGTCGATGATGGCGTCCAGCTTGTCCTTGGCGATGAGCTGGGTGAGGGGCACGCCGCCCACGGTGCTGTGGCGCACGAGCGGGACCATGTCGTCACCGTGGCCGCCGAGGACGAGCGCCTCCACGTCACGGATGGAGCAGCCCAGGGCCTCGGCCACGAAGCACTTGAAGCGGCTGGTGTCCAGCACGCCCGCCATGCCCACGACCATGTTGTCCTTCAGGCCGGCGATCTTGTGAAGCGCGAACACCATCGCGTCCAGCGGGTTGGCCACGTTGATGACGAAGGCGTCCGGGGCGTGCTGCTTGATGTTGCCCGCCACGTCCTTCATGATCTTCAGGTTGACCTCGAGCAGGTCCTCGCGGGACATGCCGGGCTTCCGGGGCACGCCGGCCGTGATGATGATCACGTCCGAGCCCGCGACGTCCTTCCAGTCCGTGGAGCCGGTGACGCGGCAGTCGTAGCCGTCCACCGCGGAGAGCTGGTTGATGTCCAGCGCCTTGCCCTTGACCAGACCCTCGGCCGCCGGGATGTCGTAGAGCACCACGTCGCCGAGGTTCTTCTGGACCGCCAGCAGCGCCAGGTTGCCGCCGATCTGACCGCCGCCAATGAGGCCGATCTTCTTCTTCTTGTGAGCCATGGTTTCGCCCTCCTGCTTTGGGGTGGGGACTACATGTGCTTGATGATGGCCTGACCGAACTCGGAGCACTTCACCTCGGTCACGGACTCCTTCGTCTCCAGCTTCATCAGGCGCGCGAAGTCGTACGTCACGGTGCGCGCCGCGATGGCCTTGTCCATGCCCTTGATGATCAGGTCCGCGGCCTCGTGCCAGCCCATGTGGCGCAGCATCATCTCACCGGAGAGGATGACGGAGCCGGGGTTCACCTTGTCCAGGTCCGCGTACTTCGGCGCGGTGCCGTGGGTGGCCTCGAAGACGGCGTGGCCGGAGACGTAGTTGATGTTGCCGCCCGGCGCGATGCCGATGCCGCCCACCTGCGCCGCGAGCGCGTCCGACAGGTAGTCGCCGTTGAGGTTCAGCGTGGCGATGACGTCGAACTCGTCCGGACGGGTCAGCACCTGCTGCAGGGTGATGTCCGCGATGGAGTCCTTGATGACGATCTTCCCGGCGGACACCGCGGCCTTCTGCTCCGCGTTGGCGGCGTCCTCGCCCTTGGCGGCCTTGGTGGCCTCCCACTGGTCCCAGGTGTAGACCTTGTCACCGAACTCACGCGCCGCGAGGTCATAGCCCCACTTGCGGAACGCGCCCTCGGTGAACTTCATGATGTTGCCCTTGTGGACCAGCGTGACGCTCTTGCGCTTCAGGTCCACCGCGTACTGGATGGCGGCGCGCACCAGGCGCTCCGTGCCTTCCTGGGACACGGGCTTGATGCCGATGCCCACGTTCGCGGGGAAGCGGATCTTGCCCGCCTCCTTGGGGAACTCCTGCTTCAGCCAGCCCAGGAACTTCTGCGCCTGCGCGGAGCCGGCCTCGAACTCGATGCCCGCGTAGATGTCCTCCGTGTTCTCACGGAAGATGACCATGTCCACCTTGTCCGGCTGCTTCACCGGGCTGGGCACGCCCTTGAAGTAGCGCACGGGCCGCAGGCAGACGTACAGGTCCAGCATCTGGCGCAGCGCCACGTTCAGGGAGCGGATGCCACCGCCCACCGGCGTCGTCAGCGGGCCCTTGATGCCCACGAGGTACTCGCGGAACGCGGCGACCGTCTCGTCCGGCAGCCAGTTGTTCACCTGCTTGAAGGACTTCTCGCCGGCCAGGACCTCGTACCAGGAGATCTTCTTCTTGCCGCCGTAGGCCTTCTCCACCGCCGCGTCGAACACGGCCTGCGAGGCCTTCCAGATGTCGCGGCCGGTGCCGTCGCCCTCGATGTAGGGGATGATCGGGTTGTTCGGAACGGTCAGCTTGCCGTTCTGCAGGGTGATCTTCTCGCCAGAGGGAGGCGCCATGAACGCAAACTCCTGATTGAGACCGGGGTCTTGAGAGGCGGCGGATAGTCGGGAACCCGCCCCCGGTCGTCAAGGAGTTTGGCCGCACGTCCCCCTGGGTTCGTCGCACCCGAGGTGTGCCGCGCTTATCGCAGCCAATGGTCCGGAAGCAGGATCGTTTTTCCGGGTTCTGGTGCGGCCTAGAAGCTCGCGAGCCCCGGCGCCGGCAGCTGGACGCTCACCGCCGTCCCCTGCTCCAGGCGCTCCAGCGCAAGCTCACCGCCCATGGCGTCCACCAGCTCCCGCGCCCGGGCCAGGCGCCGCTGGGTGTTCCCCACGCGCAGGGGCGACAGCACCACCGAGCGCGTCTCCCGCTCGGAGAGGCTCACGCCCGGCATCACCACCTGGAAGCGCGGCCCCACGTCGCCAAAGTCGTCCGGCGGCTCCACCACCACCCGCACGGCCTGTGCGTCCGGCGGCGCCGCGTCCGCCGCGTGGGCGACGAGCAGCAGCAGGACCTGCTCCAGACGGCGCCGGCTGACCCGGGCAATCACCGGATCCTCGGGGAGCTCCAGCGACACCTCCACGCCGTGCAGCCGCCGCGTCGCGCCGAGCAGCTCCAGCGCGTCGCGCACGGACACCGCCACGTCCACCTGGAAGACGTCCGGGAAGTCCACGGGCTCCAGCCCCTGACCGCCGAACGGCGCTTCCGCGTCCCCCGGCGAACCCTTCACATCCAGCGCTGCGCTCATTCGTGGCTCCCTCTCCCCCAGCCCAGAAGCGCCGACCATAACGGCCACCCCTGACAGGGTCCATTGCCCGACGGCGCCGGCTCTCCCCCATCTTTCCTGGTGAGGAGGGTTACAGCCCGGCGCCACTTTGCTGATAAAGACGCGCACGCTGGGTCCGTATCGCTCCTCGGAAAACCCGTATACATCCGGTCAATCATGACCCAGGGTGAGTCAGAGCCAGAGACGGAAAAACAGCACCGGCATATAAATTCGATTTGACTGTTACGGCCGAGATCTCCATGATGTGGACCCAGAATCCAGAGCCGTCAGCGTCTCCAGTGAATCAGGGAGGAAGTGTTGTGCTCGCAACATCGCCGACCACCAATGGTACCGCTGCCCGCAAGAGGGGAGTCCTGACGATGGATGGAGGGATCCCGGCGTCCTCGAAGTTCAGGCATGCGATCGAATTCGGCAGTGGCGACGCGCTGCGCAACGTGATTCCCCTTCCTCCCGCTGAAGCCGCCCTGGATGACTCGGGCTATTCGCTGCACGGCACCGGGCCCGCGGCCATCACCTGCGCGGTGGGCCGGCCGGACGCGGTGCTGGGTGACGTGACGCGGCTGTCCCCGACGGTGGTGTGGGTGGCCCCCCGGCAGCCGCTGGTGGACACGACCGAGTCGCGCACCTTCCCCGTGTACCTGGCGTGCAACGGCACCACGATTGGACCGCTCAATGGCGCCTTCATCCGTACGGACATGGACGTCCCGAACGCGCCTGTGGGGCTGCAGCTGGTGGGCGTGACGCTGGAGCAGGGCCGGCAGATTCTGGGCTTCCTGTCGGACGCGCTGCGCCAGGGCGTGGCGGTGCCGGCGGCCTCCGCGCTGCCCGTGCAGGACACCATCGTGGACCCGGAGCGGATCCGCTCCATCTTCACCGCCATCTGCGCCGCCGGGAACAAGGGCGTGCTGCGCCGCCAGGGCCGGGTGGTGCGCATGGTGCTGGAGCGCTTCCACGCCGCCACCGGTCAGCTCGAGTGGCGCACGGAGGATGCCACCCCGGACTTCGGCGAGCCGTCGTACGACATCGACGTCATCGGCTACAACTCCGCCTACCGCCTGCGCGCGGAAGCGGGCCGCAGCGAGGGCGACCGCCTCTTCACCACCCTGCCCGCGCAGCTGTTCCGCATCCGTCACCGCTGGCACCGCCGCGTCCCCGCCCCGGAGGGCGTGCACGCCCGGTTCCACCACCCGCTGTGGCGGGAGCAGGGGCTGCTGCGCCGCGAGGTGCTGGACCTGTCCTTCTCCGGCCTGTGCATGCGCTGCCAGCCGCAGGACCTGCTCTTCCCCGGCCTCCTGCCGCCGCTCATCGAACTGGAGCTGGGCGACGGCCAGCGCGTGAGCGTCCGCGGGGAGATCCGCTACGTCAGCAGCGTGCGCCAGGACGGTACCGTGCTGTGTGGCCTGAGCGTGCTGCCCTACTCCTCCGACGAGGCGCGCTGGGTGCGCTTCGTGTCCCAGACGCTGTCGCCGGCCACGCGCACCAGCGAGGGCCTGGTGGACGAGCTGTGGGACCTCTTCAACCGCTCCGGCTTCTTCAGCCTGGGCGGCAGCACTCCGGCGGAGTTCGAGGAGCTGAAGCAGAACTTCGCGTCGCTGGCGAAGCGCGCCGCGGAAGTGCCGCAGCTGTTCTGCAACGCGGTGTGGCCGTCCGAGCGCGGCATCGAAGCGACGCTGTCCTTCACCAAGCCGTACCGCCACGCGTGGCTGGGCCACCAGGTGGCGAAGCGGCCCGGCAAGCCGCCGGAGGGGTTGAAGGAGGCGGGCGCCATCATGCGCGACCTGTACCTGCGCACCTTCGAGCACCCGCAGAGCGACCCGGACTTCCACTGGGTGGTGGCGTACGTGGAGGCCCTCAACCCGTGGATCAACAAGGCGCACGTGAAGTACGCGCAGCGGCAGATGGAGGCTGGTTCGAGCCTGGCCTTCACGCGGAAGATCCAGAAGATGAAGGCCTTCAGCCACGAGCTGACCGGCCGCGTGCACCCCTACAGCGTGGGCCCCGCCACCGCAGGCGAGCTGAGCCTGCTGGCCGCGACCGTCGCCCAGCAGTTCCCCGAGTGCTACGTGCAGTCGCTGGACCTCACCCGCGACCGGCTGGACATGGGGCCCGTGACGGCGAAGTGGAAGAGCTTCGGCATGGAGCGCGAGCGCACCGTGCTGGTCGCCCGGCGCGACGGCGTGCCCTGCGCCGCCGCGGTGCTGGAGCTGGGCCAGCTGGGCGCGAACCTCTTCCGCCTGCTGGACAACACGCGCCTGTTCTCCCTGCTGGGGGACGGAACGCGCGCGTACTCCGCCCTGCTGGACGCGGCCCGCCGCTGGTACGCCGCGCGCAACCGCCCCTCCTTCCTCTACCTGCGCGAGGACGAAGGCGGCGACTACGTGCAGGAGTGCGGCCTGCACGACGGACCGGACCCCTACCTGTGGATCATCTCCTCCAAGCTGGTCCCGGATTTCCTCGAGCACATCAGCGAACTCACCATCGGGCGCCGTGGTGCCCACTCCCGTTGAGGACCCCCACCCCATGAACAAGCCCCTCGTCGAAGAGCAGTACCTCCCCCACGTCACCGACGTCCGTCACCTGCTGGCGACCGGCCCTCACGTGACGACGCTGCTGGATCCGAACGTGGAGCCCGCCCTGCTGGAGGCCTTCCTCATCCAGCTGTGTGCCCTGGGCGTCTACATGACGGAGCCCGTGGACGGGTGGATCCGCCGCGCCGGCGAGGCCTGTGTGAAGGCGGGCATGGTGGACGTGGGCGAGAAGCTCATCACCCACGCCAAGCACGAGGCCGGCCACCACCTGATGATGGTGGAGGACACGAAGAACCTGGTGGCCGGCTGGAACGCGCGCCGCTTCCCCAAGCTGGACGCGGAGGCCCTCCTGGCGCAGGCCCCCACCCGGGCCATGCAGGAGTACCGGGAGATCCACGAGGAGACCATCGCGGGCCCCATGCCGGGCGGCCAGGTTGCCATCGAGTACGAGATCGAGAACCTGTCGGTGGTGTTCGCGCCCCGGCTCATCGAGCAGTGCAAGCGCGTGCTGGGCCCGGACGTGATGAACTCGCTGTCGTTCATCAAGGAGCACGTGGAGCTGGACGTGGGCCACACGGCGCTCAACGAGGTCATGCTCAACAAGCTGCTCGGCCAGAAGCCCGAGCACGCGGCCACCATCGGCAAGACGGGGGCCCGCGCGCTGGACATCTACCTGCGCTTCTACGGCGACTGCATGGCGAAGGCGAAGCAGCTGCTCCAGTCCGCCGCCGCCTGATGCTCGAGCGGTGCTCAGGCGCCGAGCTGCGCCGCCCGGCGTGACCCGCGGCTGCCCCAGCGGGTCAGCGGGCGCACGGCCTGCTTCAGCGAAGCGTGGACCTGGGTGACGCCCGCGCGATTCGTGGCCGCGTAGACGTAGCGGTCCGGGCGCAGGACGACCAGGTCCGCGGCGTGCTGGGCGAACCACTCGCCCAGCTTGCCCTCCAGATCCACCACCTCGCCGGAGCGACCCGCGCCCGTGCGCGCCGCCGGCGCGACGGACAGCCACACACCGCCGATGTCCTCCGCCAGCGCCTTGGCGGCCTGCTGGACCTCCGCGGGCGCACCCGGCCGCGTCAGCACCGCGAAGCGGTGGCCGATGACGTCATCCAGCGGGCGCTCCCCTTCCTCGCCGTGCTCCACGCGCGGCTGCGGGAAGTAGGCACCTTCCGCCGCCTGCTTGGCCTTGCCGCGCTTGCCGCCGAAGAGGAACCCTTCCGCGTGGAAGAGGTTCGGCTTCATCTTGTACTCGCGGATGAAGGGGCCGGTGACGGGCATGTGGTACAGCAGCTTGATGAAGGCGTTGCGCGCGCGGGCCATGAACGGGCCGCCCGACGCCAGCATCGTGCCCAGCGAGTCCGACAGGCGCATCATCTCCGCGGCGTGCGGCCGGCGCTCCACCTCGTAGGTGTCCAGCAGCGACGCGTCCGCCGCGCCGCCCAGCACGTGCGCCAGCTTCCAGGTGAGGTTCGCGGCGTCGCGCAGGCCGGAGCACAGGCCCTGGCCCAGGAAGGGCGGCATCAGGTGCGCCGCGTCCCCGAGCAGGAACACCCGGCCCACCCGCCACTTCTCCGCCATGCGGCTGTGGTAGGCGTAGAGGTTGACGCTCTTCACCTTCACGGTGTCCGGATCAATGAAGGGCGCGATGATGCTCCGCACGTACTCGGGGCTCTTCACGTGCTCCAGGTCCTGCCCCGGCTTCACCACCGTGTCGAAGCGAATCTCGTCGTGCGCGGTGCGCGTCACGATGCCCACGCGCTCCGGGCCGCAGGGGTAGTAGGTGAAGTCCGGCGCGGACGACTGCGTCTCCACGGAGATGGCGAGCGCGTGCTCCAGCGCCGTGGTGCCCTCCAGCTTCAGGCCCAGCCGGCGGCGGATGCCGCTCTTGGCGCCGTCGCACGCCAGCAGGTAGCGCGCGCGCACCGTCACGGTGCGGTTGGCGACGTTGTCCTTCACGCGCACCGACACGCCGTCGTCGTCCTGCATGAAGGACTCGACTTCGTGGCCACGCCACAGGGTGACGTGCGCGAAGCGCTCCAGGCCGCGATGCAGCGCGGCCTCCATGCGGGGCTGGTTGAACAGCGAGCCGATGGGGTGGCCGTTGGGGCGCTCCACCTTGGTGAAGTCCACCTCGGCGAGCATCCGCATCTCGTCATCCACGTAGGTCATCTTCAGGCACGGGTGGAAGCCCGGCCCCAGCTCGCCCGTGAGACCCGCGGCCTGGAAGATGCGCTGCGCTTCGTCGTCCGCGTTGATGGCGCGGGACTGGGAGTGCGCGGTGGTCTCCCGCTCGATGACCACGGTGCGCAGGCCGTATTGCCCCAGCAGGTTCGCCGCCATGGCACCCACCGGGCCGCTTCCGACGACGATCACATCAACAGATTCCGGAGCCATTACTCCCTCCCGTTGTGTGCGAGCTGATCCGTTTTGAACCGTGCGACCGGACGACCGAAGCCCCCCTCGGTCGTAAGTAATAATACCTATAAACTCTGACAACCCCACTCCAGATGCGCTGTTTCAACGCATTTCGGGTTGCCCGGGCCCCGAGTCAGAAACACCCGGTCCGCCCCATCCCGACCGCCTGATAATGAAACGCACCCCTCCGGAAACCTTGCAGGGCTGATCAGCACTCAGGGTCCGCTGTCTGCCTTTCGGGCAGTGATTTCCTGCAACGCTTCAAAGTTTCGCGTTGACGGCAGGAATTGTGGGTGTTGTTTGGATTCCGGGGTCTGCGGATGTACGCGGATAGCCCTGGAGGGCGCCCCTTGTACGTCGCTCCGGACTGGGCGACAGTGCCGGAGTTACCTCCCCCCTGAGCCCCTTGGAGCGCCCAGCGATTATGCCCAGACTGCAACTTTTTGAATTAGAGGATCAGCCCTGGTTCCCGAAGGTGCTTCGCCGGGGAGTGACGGACTTCCTTGCGTACGTGTGGAGCCTGTCGGACGACCGCTATTCGGAGTTCGTGAAGCGGCTCAAGGGCGCGATGGCGGCGATGGGTGAGACGCAGCTGCTGGACATGGCGTCGGGCAGCGCGGGGCCGGTGCCGAAGCTGCTGGAGATGCTGGAGACGCAGGAGGGCTACAAGGCGACGGCGCTCCTGACGGACCTGTACCCGGAGGTTTCCGCGTTCGAGAAGGTGAAGGCGGCGAACCCGGGGCGCATCGACTACGTGACGACGCCCGTGGACGCGACGGCGGTGCCGGCGACGTTCAAGGGCTTCCGCATCATGTGCAACTCGTTCCACCACCTGCCGCCGGACATGGCGCGCAAGGTGCTGGCGGACGCCGTGGCCCAGCGCCGGGGCATCGCCATCATGGAGCTGGTGGAGCGGCGCGGGCCGGCCATCGCGATGACGGCGGCGGCGCTGATCAACGTCCCCCTGACGACGCCCTTCATCCGCCCGGTGCGCGCGGACCGGCTCGCCCTCACCTACCTCATGCCGCTCATCCCCATCGCGGCGGCGTTCGACGGCGTGGTGTCCTGTCTGCGCACGTACTCCGTGGAGGAGATGCGCGAGCTGACCCACGGCCTGGGTGACGACTACGTGTGGGAAATCGAGCGGCTCACCAACCCCGGGAACCCCTTCGGGATGATGATGCTCATTGGCCGACCGGCCAATGCCTCGCAGGCTTGAGTGGGCTGTCAGCAGGAGGTCACTGACGCCTCCGGTCAACGCGAGGCGTCGTGATTTCCAGGTTTGAAGCGGGTTCAATGGCCGCTCCTTCAACGAGGAGCAGGCTCATGGAATGGCTCGAATTCAAGCGCTGGTCTCCCGAAGTCCAGCACGCGCTGGCACTGCAGGCGGCCCGGTTGGGCCAGACGGCGATGCACGCCGAGCCGCCGCGGCCGTCCGCGACGATGGTCGCCGCGCACCGGCTGTGCACGCTGCTGCGCCAGTATCCGCGCACCAACCCCTGGGGACACCCGGCGTCGGAGTGCTGAGACGCTGAACGAAGCACCCGGCCCGTCCGTGGGAACGCCACGGGCGGGACGGGCGCGTCGCGGGTGGCTTCAGGCCCCGGTGGGGGTCCAGGCCACGCGCAGGTGCTGGATGGAGCGGATGGTCAGCGACTGCGTCGTGCCGAAGTCCGGATTCTCCTCCAGCCGCAGATCCGGGAGCTGATCCAGCAGCAGGTTGGTGGCGATGACCGCCTCCAGCCGGGCCAGCGGCGCTCCGATGCAGAAGTGGATGCCCCGGCCGAAGCCCAGGTGCGTGGGGTGGTGCCGGGAGATGTCGAAGCGCTCCCCGTCCGCCAGCAGCGAGGCGTCACGGCTTCCGGACGCGTAGAGCAGGAGCAGCCGCGAGCCCTTGGGCAGCGCGACGCCCGCGAGCTCCACGTCCTCCATCGTGGTGCGGATCATCCCGTGCGCCACCGAGTCGAAGCGCAGCGTCTCCTCGATGAGGTGCGGCACCAGCGAGCGGTCCTCGCGCAGCCGCTGCCAGAGGCCGGGCTGGAGCAGGGCCTGCTTCCAGCACTGGGCGAGCAGCGCCGTCGTCGTCTCATGGCCCGCCGCCAGCATGCTGCCCGCGATGGCGATGATCAGCTCCGGCAGCGTGAGCGCCTCGCCGTCCGCGTCGGTGGTGACCAGGTAGCTGACCAGGTCGTCCCGGGGCTCGTCGGTCCGGGCGCGGATGAGGCGGGCGACGTAGTGCTGGAAGGTGACCCAGCTGCGCGCCAGCGGCGGCTGCTCCTCCGCGGGGACGCGGGTGAAGATCATCCGGAAGAAGTCGTCGCACCAGCGCTTGATGTCCGCCATGTCCTCCTGGGGGATGCCCGCCATGCCCAGGATGACCCGCACGGGCAGCGGGTACGCGAACTGCGTCACCAGGTCCGCGTGCCCCTTCTGCACGAAGGCGTGGATGAGCTCCTCGGAGACGGCGCGGATGGGGGCTTCCTGCGCGGCGATGCGCTGGGCGGAGAAGCCCCTTCCCAGCAGCTTGCGCAGCCGGGTGTGCGCGGGCGGATCCGAGTTGATCAGGCTGTCCGCCAGGGGATAGCCCTCGGCGAGCACCGAGAGCGTCTCCGGGGAGAGCACCGAGCCCATGTTGCCCAGGTCCGCCGACGAGTAGCGCGACGGGTCCTTCAGCACGTGGCAGATGTCGTCGTAGCGGCTCACCAGCCACATCCCCAGCATGGGGTTGTAGCTGACGGGCGCGTCCCGTCTCAGCTCCGCGTAGAACGGATGCGGATCCGCGACGTGCGGTCCCGCGAACGGGTTGTACTGGGCACCCAGATGGGGGCACTTCATGGCGGCTGGGGCCTTGCCGCCATGCGGGTCGATGTGGATTGCCTCGGACTGCCCTTCCACCTTCACTGCTTCCACTGCGGTACTCACCGTGAGCTTCCTCTCAGGATCCCCCCACGGTGTAATATTATAACCCGACCTGACAGGTCTTCTCAGCGAGTCTTGTGAACCCCACCCATCAGGAAATCAGGGTTGTTAGGACCCTGACTGATACGGGGGATGAGACAGGGCGTGTTTCCGCAGGACGGAGCGCTCCACCTTGCTCATGGCGTTGCGCGGCAGCGTCTCCACCGCGAAGAAGCGGCCAGGCACCTTGAAGCGCGCGAGCGACTGACGGCACCACGCGTCCAGGTCTCCGGGCAGTTCGTGGCCGGGGCGCAGGACGACGAAGGCGACGGGGACCTCGCCCCAGTGGGGCTCCGGCACGCCGACGACGGCGGACTCCAGGATGGCGGGGTGGTTGGCGAGCACGGCTTCGATCTCCGCCGGGTAGAGGTTCTCCCCTCCCCGCACGATGAGGTCCGTGCGGCGCGACAGGAGGGTGAGGCGTCCCTTCGCGTCCAGCACGCCCACGTCCCGGGTCCGCAGCCAGCCGTCGTGGAAGGCGTCGCGCGTGGCGTCGGGCTGGTTCCAGTAGCCGGACATCAGCGTAGGGCCGCGCGCCTCCACGTCGCCCTCCTGCCCTTCGCCGAGCGTCACGCCGTCCGCCCCGACGACGCGGACCTGGAGGCCCGGCAGGGGCGGCCCCGCGGTGCGGCCATCCGCTTCGCCGGGGCGTTCGGTGGTCACCTGGGAGCAGGCCTCGGTGAGGCCGTAGGTCTGGAGGGCCCGGAGTCCGGCGGCGCGGGCCCGCGTGAGCAGCGCCGTGGGGACGGGCCCCCCGCCAATCAGCGCGCACTGGAAGGAGTCGGGCAGCGGGCGGTCCTGCCTCGCGTCCAGCACCCGCTCCAGCGTGGTGGCGACGAAGCTGGCGTGCGAAGCGCCCTCCGTGTCGATGGCGCGGTTGACCGCGTCCGCGTCGAAGCGCTCGTGCAGGAGGAGGCAGCCGCCCTCGTACGCGGTGCGCGTGAGCATGGCCAGGCCGCCGACGTGGAACAGGGGCAGCGTGCCCAGCCAGCGCGGCGCGGGGTGCTCGCCCAGGTTCGCGGCGGAGGCCTGGCACGAGGCACGGAAGGCCCCTTCCGTGAGCACGGCGCCCTTGGGCCTTCCCGTGGTCCCGCTGGTGAAGAGGATGACCCGGGGCGTGTCCGCGTCCCAGGCGCGCGCGGGCACGGAGCCCGTGGTCACGCCGTCCGGGAAGGCCTCCAGGGCCTCCGCTCCGGGGAGCCGGTCGCGCAGGGCTTCGAGCGCCAGCGTGAGCCGGGGCTCCACGGCCTCCAGCAGGGGCCGCAGCTCCGCCGGGGTGAGCCGGGCGTTGAGCGGCGCGAACACCGCGCCCAGCCGGCCCAGCGCCCAGAAGAGGAAGGTCACTGCCGGGTGGCTCGTCGACAGCAGCGCCACCCGGTCGCCTTGCCCCACTCCGCGCGCGGCCAGGGCTCCGGTCCAGCGCGTCACCGCTTCGTCCAGCGCGCGGAAGGTCCAGGTCTGGTCCGCGAAGCGCAGCGCCTCCGCGTTGGGATGCAGGCCCGCGCCCTCGCGGATGGGGCAGTCGTGGATCATGGCCTCGCAGCTCCGTGAGAGGGGCGTCCGCGGGGCATGGCTCAGCGGTCCCAGAGGAGGTCCGGGTTCAGCCCCAGCCCGGGCTCGTCGCGCAGCCGCACGAGTCCCCCGTGGGGTTGATAGGGATGGTCGCGCGGTTCGTCCGCGAAGAGCCGCCCCACGGCGAGCCCGGAGGCCAGCTCTCCCGACGGCAGCGCGGAGGCCAGGTGCGCGGCGCCCGCCCGGGCCACCACCCCGTCGATGGAGCTGGTGACGAACGCGTGCATGCCCAGGTGGGCTGCTCGCAGCGCCACCACCATGGAGGGCAGCAGCCCCCCGAGCACCATCGGCTTGATCACCACCGCGCCCACCGCGGGCCCGCCGCCCAGGTCCATGGTGAGCAGCGTGCGCACCGCCGCGGGCGTCGCGAGCGTCTCGTCCGCGGCGATGAGACACGGCGCGCGGCGCTGCACGCGCCACAGCGCCTGCAGGTCCTCCGGAGGCGTGGGCTGCTCCACCAGCTCCAGGTCGTACCAGCCCAGCCGGTCCAGGGCGCGGTTGGCCTCGGGTTCCGACCAGCCGCCGTTCGCGTCCAAACGCAGGCGCACGCGGGGGCCCACCGCCTCGCGCACGGCGCGCACCCGGGCTTCATCCTCGTCCAGCGAGCGGCCCGCGACCTTCACCTTCAGCGTCTGGAAGCCCTCCTCCACGGCCTCTTGCGCCTGACGGGCCAGCGCCGCCGGCTCCTCCGCGCCCAGCAGCGCGTTGACCAGGACCTCCTGCCGCGCCTCCTCCGCGAGCAGCCAGCACAGGGGCACGCCCTTGCGCTGGGCCAGCAGATCCAGCAGCGCCAGCTCCAGGCCGTGCTGCGCGGCGGGGACGGGCTCCCCGGTGTCGATGAGCCGGATCCGCGCACCGCGCTGGCGCAGCTCCTCGCTGGCCGACGGCACGAGCGTGGCTTCAATGCCCTCGATGCTGTCCTCCAGCGACTGGCCCTTGAGGGAGCTCAGCCACGCGCGCAGCACCGTGTGCGTCAGGGTCAGCGGCTCCGTGCCGAACTCCGGCAGGGGCATTGCCTCGCCCTGCCCCACCCGGCCGTCCTCGTCCCGCAGCCGGATGAGGAACCCTTCGCGCGTGGCGTAGGTGCCCCTCGCCGTCTTCAGGGGGTGGGCCAGCGTGAGGTGCAGCGGGGTGAGCGTCGCGTCGGTGATGCGCATGCCGCCCCTTCAGCGCAGGTACAGACCGACCGCGAACAGCAGCCCGAACACCATCTGCAGCTTCGCCGTCCCGCCCAGCGCGGGGTTGAGCGCCGCGCCCTCGGCCTTCAGCATCAGCTTCAGCGGCGGCACCACCAGCGGCAGGCTCAGCAGCGGCAGGAAGGCCCAGGCGCTCGCGTAGCCCCGGGCGAACAGCACGAACGGCGTGACGTAGGACGCCACGAGCAGCAGCACGTACTCCGCGCGGCCGAAGCCCTGACCGAAGCGCACCGCCATCGTGCGCTTGCCGGCCTTCACGTCCGTGCTCGCGTCGCGCTGGTTGTTCACCACGATGAGGCACGTGCCGATGGCGCCCACCGGCACCGACGCCCACCAGGCCGCCGGGCTCACGACGCCGGCCTGCACGTAGTACGTGCCCGTCACCGCGACGATGCCGAAGAAGATGAGCACGAACAGGTCGCCCAGACCGAGGTAGGCCAGCGGGAACGGGCCGCCCGTGTACGCGTAGCCGCACAGCAGCGAGGCCACTCCGATGGCCACGATGGGCCACCCGCCCACCGAGACCAGGTACAGCCCTACCAGCGTCGCCAGCGCGAAGCACCCGAGGCCCCCCATCAGCACCGCGCCCGGCGCGATGAGCCCGCTCTGCGTCACACGCTTGGGCCCCAGGCGCTCCTCGGTGTCCGCGCCCTTCTTGAAGTCGTAGTAGTCGTTGATGAAGTTGGTGCCAATCTGGATCAGCACCGCGCCCACGAGCGCCGCGAGCGCGGGCAGCAGGCGCCCCACACCGTTGCCGTACGCGAGCGCCGTGCCCACCAGCACCGGCACCGCGCCCGCCGTCAGCGTCTTCGGACGCACGGCCATCAGCCACGTCTTCAGCGTGGGCCGGGGAGGAGCCGCATCGGAAGGATTGGAAGCCAGGGTGCTCACGGGTGGGCGGCCTCTCGCGCCAGGATGGCGGGTTCGAACTGCGGCGCTTCGTACCAGGGCGTCTGGAGGAACGAGAGCACTTCGCGCACGTACTCCTCCGGCGCCTCCAGGTGCGGGGCGTGCGTGACCCCAGCGAAGGCGTGGCGCCACACCACCGGCAGCTCCGCCGCCATGCGCCGCGCCAGGGTCGTGAACTTCACGTCCTGGTCGCCGGTGAGCAGCAGCGTGGGCAGCCGCTGCCTATGCAGCGACGGCCAGTAGTCCGGCTGCACGCCCAGGCCCAGCGTCTCCAGCGCCCCGGCGAGCCCCTCCGCCGTGCACGCCTTGCGGCGCTCGCGCAGCGCGGCCTGCTCCGCTTCCGGCAGGCGGCGCAGTCCGTCGAAGAGGGGCAGCGCCTCCCACCGCTCCACGAAGGCGTCCACGCCCTTCGCGCGGATGAAGTCCACGAGCTTCGCGTCCGCCTCGCGCCGCTCGGAGCGCTCCTGGCGGCGGTGCAGGCCGGGCGAGCCGCTCTCCATGATCAGCCGGCCGAAGCACTCTGGCGCCTGGACCGCCGCGCCCAGCGCGAGCCTGGCGCCCTGCGAATAGCCGAGCAGATCCACGTGGCCGCCCAGCCCGCGCGCCAGCTGGACGATGGCGTCCACCGTCTCCAGGAAGCCGTCGCGCCCCGTCTTCTGCGGCAGCGGCGTGCGGCCGTGGCCGGGCAGATCCACCGCCACGACGCGCACGGAGCGACCGAGCAGCGGACGCAGGTGTCCGAACGAAGCGCCGCTACCGGTGAAGCCGTGCAGCGCCAGGAGCGTATGGGGGCATTCGCCCCAGGTGTCATAAGCGAGCGTCACGCCCATGGTCCTTCTCCCAGTGCGGTGGCCATCCGCGTGAAGAGGTGTCGGTGTGCATCCACGTTGGTGGTCCGGTCCACCTGGACCTCCACCAGGTGGAGACCGCCTTCCAGCCCGGTGCGCACCGCCGCGCGCAGGGCCGCGGGCGTCGTGGGCCGCTCGAAGCGGGCGCCCGCGAGCGCCGCCGCGTGCGACAGGTCCACGCCGTGCGGCGTGCCGAAGAGGGCCTCGAACACGTCCGGCTTCGCCACCTGCGCCAGCGGCAGGAAGGAGAAGATGCCGCCGCCGTCGTTGTTCACCACGACGACGGTCAGGGGCACGCGCGCCCGCGCCGCCGTGACGAGCCCGCCCACGTCGTGCAGGAGCGCCAGGTCGCCGGTCAGCAGCACCACGGGCCTTCCGGCCGCCGCGGCCATGCCCGCCGCGCTGGACACGATGCCGTCGATGCCGTTGGCACCCCGGTTCGCCAGCACGCGCAGCGGCACGCCACCGCCGTGCGCGAACGCATCCACCGCGCGGATCGGCATGCTGCTGGACACGAAGAAGAGCGCGTTCGCCGGCAGCGCCGCCACCACCTCGCGCGCCAGCCGGGGCTCGGTCAGCGCGTTCGGCTGTTCACCGAGCGCCGTCTCCAGCGCGTTGCGGGCCACCCGCTCCGCGTTCACGAAGTCCTGCGCCCAGCGGCCCGGGCCTCGCGACAGCCCCTGCGTCAGCGCACGGCACGCGAGCACCGCGTTGCCCTCCACCACCCGCGCCGCCCGGTGCGCCGGGTCGTACAGCGCGCCCTCGTCGCTGAAGACGGTGATGTCCGCGCCGGAGCCATCCAGCCACTGCTGCGGCGACTTGGGCGTCAGGCCTCCGCCGAAGCGCAGCACCACTTCCGGCGCGTGGGTCCGCGTGAACGGCTCATGGCGGAGGAGCGCGTCGTAGAGCGACACGGTCAGCGGGCCGCCGCCGTAGCGCGCCTGGGACGTGGCCTCCGCGAGCACCGGGTAGCCCGTCGCCAGGCTCAGCGCGGCGATGGCGTCCGCGAAGCCGTCGTCCTCGTCGCGCGGGCCGCACACGATGACGCCGCGCTCGGTGGCGGCGATGCGCGCGCGCACGGCCTCCAGCACCGCCGCGTCCGGGGCGCGAGACGGCGGCGCGATGTGGGTGATGGGCGCGTCCGTCCGCCCCTCCCGCGCGAGCGCCGTCAGCTTCTCCGCGCCGAAGTCCACTGCGATGGGCGCCAGCGGTTCTCGGAACGGCACGTTGAGCTGCACGGCGCCCCGGGGCGCGCGGCACGCGGTGCCCACCGCGCGGGCGGCCGTGGCGCGCAGGTGCGCGAGGGCGGGGCTGCTCGCCTCCGGCAGGCCCACGTCCGCGAACAGCCGCGCGAAGTCACCGTAGAAGCGCGCCTGGGGCACCGTCTGCGGCGCGCCCCAGCCCTGCAGCTCCAGCGGCCGGTCCGCCGTGAGGATGACCAGCGGCACCTGGGCCATGGCCGCCTCGATGACGGCCGGGAAGAAGTGCGCGCCCGCCGAACCGCTCGTCGCCACCAGCACCACCGGCTGGCGCGACTGCTTCGCCACGCCCAGCGCGAAGAAGCCCGCGCTCCGCTCGTCGATGACGGACCAGACGCGCAGTCCCGGCGTGCTCGCGCAGGCGAGCGCCAGCGCGGAGGAGCGGGAGCCCGGACACACCACCGCGTGCCGCACGCCGCCCCGCACCAGCTCTTCCAGCAGCGCGCGCGACCACAGCACGTTGAGGTTGGCGTCCAGGGACATCACCGGCCCCCCAGCGCGCGCAGCATGGCCAGACTCTTCATCTCCGTCTCCCGCCACTCTGACTCCGCGCTGGAGCCGGCGACGATGCCCGCGCCCACGAAGAGCCGGGCCTTCGCCCCGCGCACCAGCGCCGAGCGCAACGCCACCACCAGGTGCGCGCGCCCCGGGCCCACCCAGCCCACCGGCCCCGCGTACCAGCCACGGTCCAGGGACTCGTGCTCCACCAGGAAGGACAGCGCGCGCTCGCGCGGCGTGCCACCCACCGCGGGCGTGGGGTGCAGCGCGGTGACGACCTTCGCGGTGTCCACGCCGTCCGCCAGCTCCGCGCGGATGCCCGTGCGCAGGTGCACCACGTTCTTCAGCGCGAGCACCGACGGCTGCGCGTCCGCGGACACGCTCGCCGACACCGGCGTCAGCGCCTGGAGGATGTAGCGCACCACCGCGTCATGCTCGCGCCGGTCCTTGTCGCTGGCGTCCAGCGCCGCCCCGCCGCCCGGCGCCGCGGAGCCCGCGAGCGCCTCCGTCTCCAGCCGCCGCCCGTCCACCCGGCACAGCGTCTCCGGCGTCGCGCCCAGGAAGCCCGTGCCGTCCGGCGCGCGGAAGAGGAACGTGGCACAGCGCGGGTTCTGTTCACGCAGCCGCGCCAGCACGTCCACCACGTCGAAGGGCGCCGGTCCCTCCGCCTCCAGCGCCCGCGCCAGCACCACCTTGTGCAGCTGGCCCGCGCCAATGGCCTCCACCGCGCGGTCCACCAGCGCCTCGAAGTCCCGCCGCGACGACTCCGTGCGCAGCGCCACCGGCGCGCCCACCGGATGCCGGTACGCCTGCGGAAAGGAGGCCCGCACGCGCTCCAGCCGCGAGCGCACCACGTCCTCCGCGCCCGCCCCTTCCAGCGCGAAGACGGCGACCGACAGCCCGCCGCCGTCACGCCACACCAGCACCTCCGGCAGCGTCCAGCGCGCCAGGCCATGCGAGCGCCACGCGCCGTCCACCGGCTCCGTCGGGCTGAAGCGCATGCCGCCAAACCAGGGCCCGGGCAGCTGGGGAGCCGCCGCGTCCAACCACCGCACGCCGTCGTGGCCGAGCGCACCGAGCACCACCGGCAGCTCGCCAGGAGCATGCGCTTCGAGCACGCCCGCCTCACCCCACCCCGCCACCGCCTCGCGCGCCACCGGCCGCTCCCAGTAGACGGAAGGCACGCCCAGGCTGCCCGCTCCAGCCAGGGGATCCACTCCGGCCAGCGGCATCATCCCGGCGACCCATCGCGGGCCCTCAGCGGGACTGAGCGGCGTCATCAGCCATTCTCCTGTACCTCGGGGGATGCGGGTGACATCACCTTCGATTGTCTTCTAAGCGATCTCGGCTATACATGCACCAAGGAGTTCAAAACCGCTTGAACTCCATGGAATACGAATTCCAGCAACTCCAGCGAGGGAGCCGCCGTGGGAGCCCAGCAACCAGACGACCCAGCCGGGCGGCGTGACCCGGGTGCACACCGCGTCCTACGCGCAGCGCATCCTTCGGGCACCCGCATCCAGGTGGGGGGCGTGGAGGTGGGCGGGCCCGGCTTCGTGGTGATGGCGGGGCCGTGCGCGGTGGAGGGCGCGGAGCAGCTGGAGCTGGCGGCCCGCGCGGTGTCACAGGCGGGGGCGCACCTCTTGCGCGGGGGCGTGTTCAAGCCACGCACCAGTCCGTACGCGTTCCAGGGCATGGGAGAGCCGGGGCTGAAGCTGTTGGTGGACGCGGGCCGGCGTCACGGCCTGCCCATCATCAGCGAGGTGATGGAGACGGAGCAACTGCCCCTCATGGCGCAGCACGCGGACATCCTCCAGGTGGGCGCGCGGAACATGCAGAACTTCGGGCTGCTGCGCGCGCTGGGGCGGCTGCGCAAGCCGGTGCTGCTCAAGCGCGGGCTGTCCGCCACGGTGCAGGAGTGGCTCAACGCCGCCGAGTACATCCTGGCGGGCGGCAACGAGCAGGTGCTGCTGTGCGAGCGCGGCATCCGGACCTTTGAAACATCGATGCGAAACACGCTGGACCTGGCCGCGGTGGCGTGGGCGAAGGAGCGCACGCACCTGCCGGTCATCGTGGATCCGTCGCACGCCACGGGCCTCCCGTCGCTCATCACGCCCATGTCGCTGGCGGCGGCGGCCTGCGGGGCGGATGGTCTGTTGATTGAAGTCCACCCCCGGCCGGAGCAGGCGCTTTGTGATGGGCAGCAGGCCATGTCGCCCGGGGATTTCGCTACGTTGATGCAGCGGTTGCCCGGCGTGCTCGCCGCGGTGGACCGTCACCTCTACACGCCGGCGGGTCCGGCCCAGATCGCGGGGGCGCGATGAGCACCGAAGTCCGTCAGATGTTCTCCTCCATCGCCACGCGCTACGACGTGACGAACGAAGTCCTCTCCCTCGGCATCCACCGGCTGTGGCGGCGCTCGGCGGTGAAGCTCAGCGGCGCGAAGGACGGCAGCCACGTGCTGGACTGCGCGACCGGCACGGGCGACCTGGCGCTGGCGTTCAAGCGCAAGGTGGGCTCCACGGGCCGCGTGGTGGGCACGGACTTCTGCCCGGAGATGCTGGAGAGCGCGCCGGCCAAGGCGGCCAAGGCGGGCCTGGAGGTGGAGTTCCAGGTGCAGGACGCCATGGCGCTCACCCTGCCGGACAACAGCTTCGACGTGGCGTCCATCTCCTTCGGCATCCGCAACGTGGATGATCCGGTGAAGTGCCTCCAGGAGATGGCGCGCGTGGTGCGCCCCGGCGGCCGCGTGGTGGTGCTGGAGTTCGGCCAGCCCACGGGCCCGTACGGCGCGCTGTTCCGCTTCTACAGCAAGACGGTGATGCCGGCGATCGGCGGCCTCCTGACGGGCAACCGCGCGGCGTACCAATACCTGCCCCGCACCGCCGCGGCCTTCCCCGCCGGCGAGCGCTTCCTCGCCCTGATGGACCAGGCCGGCGCCTACTCCGAGCGCGCCGCCCACCCCCTGCTGTTTGGAACCGCCTACGTCTATGTCGGCACCGTCCGTTGAGGCCCGGCGGCTCCTCGTCTCGCAAGTCGTCGCGTCGGTAGACCCCAGACTCCAGCAGGCGCTCCAGGGGGCCCTCTCGGCCCCGGGGCCCTGCCCCCGCCCGGCGGGAGCGCAGACCGTCGTCATCGCCGGACACCGCGCCGCGGGGAAGACCCGCCTGCTGCCGCTCGTCTCGAAGCTGCTCGGGCGGCCCGGCCTGGACCTGGACGCGGAGCTGGAGCGCCGGCACGGGCGCCCGCTCCGCTCCTGGGTCGCGGAGTCCCCCACCACCTTCCGCGCCGCCGAGCGCGAGACGCTGGGCCTGCTTCCCGCGGGCAGCGTGGTGGCGGTGGGCGGCGGCTTCCTGTCGCATCATCCGGACGCGCTCGCCGGGCACTTCACGCTCGTCGTCCCCGTCACCTTCGACACGTACCGCGAGCGGCTGATGGCGGACACGACGCGCCCCCGGCTGCGCGCGGACGTGTCGCTGGAGGAGGAGCTGCACTCGCTGTTCCATGAACGCGAGGCGCTGCACGCCCGCGTCCCCACCATCGCCCTGGCGGACTTCCTCCGGGGCTGTCTGGTCCAGGAGCCCGCGTGATGGCCACCCGGCGAATCATCACCCTGCCCCCCACCCTCACCGGCGCGGACGCCGTGGCCTTCGCGCAAGACGGGCTCAAGCGGGGCGCGGACGTCATCGAGGTGCGGACCGACCTGCACGCGGCCGGTGACATCGACCCGGACGCCCTCGCCCGCGTGATGCCGCTGCTCGTCTCCGAGCGGGGCAAGCCGCTGCCCGCCCCGTGGATCCAGGCCGCGTGGCGCGTGGACCGCGACGTGGAGCGCGCGCAGGACATGGATGCGCCGCCGGGGAAGCTGCTCGCGTCGCACCACGCGGAAGGGCCGCTGACGACGGCGGAGGCGCTCAGGCGCTGGTCCCGTCCCCTTCCGCCGGACGCGCTGGTGAAGCACGTGGAGCCCATGGACGGGCCCGCGCACCTGGACGTGCTGCTTCAGACGCAGGCCCAGCTGTCCCAGCGCTTCGGCGCCGAGCGCGTCACCGTGCTGGGCATGGGGCCCGTCGCCATCCCCGCGCGCGCGGTGCTCTCGCGCAGCAATGGCCTGGAGTACGTGGCGATGGGCGGCCCGTGGACGGCCGCGCCGGGACAGCGCCTGCTGGACGACGTGGTGCGCGAGCACCGCAAGGCGAAGGATCCGCGCGCGCTCCGCCTGGGCATCCTGGGCACGTCCATCGCGCACTCGCGCTCGCCGCGGATCCACCGTCAGCCGTTCGACCGCATCGACCTGGCGGAGGCCGCGCCGGTGGAGGCGGTGGTGGACGCGATGCTGCCGCACTACGCGGGCTTCGCCGTGACGAGCCCGTTCAAGATGCGGCTCGCGAAGCACACGGGCTCGTCGCTGGAGGCCATCAACACGCTGGTGCGCCGGGGCTCGCGGTGGGAGTCCTTCAACACCGACACGGAGGGCGCGCGCGCGGTGCTGGAGCGGCTGGGCGCGAAGGACGTCGCGGTGCTGGGCGACGGCGGATCCACGCAGGCGTTGCGGCTGGTGGCCGCTGAACAGGCACTCGCCCTGCGGGTCGTGCGGCGGGCGGAGATTCAAACACCGCTGACAGGTGATTGGGTCTGGACGTGGCCAGACCGGGTCGCTCCGCCCGAAAACCTGAGATTCCAGCGGGCACGCGTGGCGGTGATCGCATACGGTGCGCCCGGCCGGCGCGTCGCCGCGGAGATCGTTCGCCGCGGGGGCACCCCACTCCTGCTCGGGGCGGCGTGGTTCGTCGCCCAGGCCCGGCGGCAGCGACAACTCTGGGAAACGGCGACATGAATACCTTTGGCACCCTCTTCCGGCTGACGACCTTCGGCGAAAGCCACGGCCCGGCGCTGGGCTCCGTCATCGACGGCTGCCCCGCGGGCGTCCCGCTCACGCGCGAGATGATCCAGGCGGCCCTGGACCGCCGGCGTCCCGGACAGTCCGCCCTGGTGACTCCGCGCAACGAGCCCGACACCGTCGAGATCCTCTCCGGCGTCTTCCAGGACAAGACGCTGGGCACGCCCATCGCGGCCATCGTGCGCAACGCGAACCAGCGCTCGCAGGACTACAACCAGCTGGCCAGCGTGGACCGGCCGGGTCACGCGGACGCCGTCTGGCGCGAGCGCTACAAGCACCGCGACCACCGGGGCGGCGGCCGCACCAGCGGACGTGAAACGCTCTGCCGAGTCATCGGCGGCGCCGTCGCGGAGGCGTACCTCGCGCGCGACCTGCCGTCGATCAGCACCGTGGCCTACGTCTCCCAGGTGGGGGAGCTGGTCTCCTCCGTTCCGGCACCGGGCCTCACCCGGGCCATGGTGGACGCCCACCCTACCCGCTGCCCGGACGAAGCCGTCCGTGAAGAGATGTCCCGTCAGATCCTCGCCGCGAAGGAGGCCGGGGACAGCCTGGGCGGCTCCATCGACGTGCGCGTGGAGGGCCTGCCCGTCGGCCTGGGCGAGCCCATCTTCGGCAAGCTGAAGGCGCTCATCGCGCAGGCGCTCGGCAGCATCGGCGCCGTGACCGGTGTCGTGTGGGGTCCGCCGGATCTGATCCAGCGCCTGGGACAGCCCGGAACGAAGTTCCACGCCGTGAAGGACGCGTACGGCGGCATCCAGGGTGGGCTCGCCAACGGTGAGCCCATGCAGGTGCGCGCCTTCTTCAAGCCCCCCGCGACGCTCGCGGATCACGCCAAGGGCGGCCGTCACGACCCGTGCATCATGCCCCGCGCCGTCCCGGTGCTGGAGGCCATGGTGTCGCTCGTCATCGCCGACCTCGTCCAGCAACTCAACGCCCGCCCCCACTCCGCATGAGCCCGCTTCCTCCCGGTTCCTACCGTCCCCCGGCCGACCGCTGGGGTTCCTTCACGAAGCTCGCCGCCCGCCTGCCCGAGGGCAGCGTCGCCGTGGTGGACCGCACCGTCGCGCGCTTCCACCCTACGCTCCTCCCCACGCTGGAGGCCCGGAAGCCGCGCGCCATCATCCAGCTGGTCGGCGGTGAGCGCGCCAAGAGCCTCATCTCGCTGCAGAAGGTGCTCGCGGGCGGCATCAACCTGCCGCGCTCCGGCACGCTCGTCGCCGTGGGCGGTGGCACCGTGGGCGACGTGGCCACCGTGGCCGCGCACCTGCTCAAGCGCGGCGTGCGGCTGGTGCAGGTGCCCACCACGCTGCTCGCGGCGGTGGACAGCAGCCTGGGCGGCAAGGGCGCGGTGGACCTCGTCGTGCGCGGTCGCGTGGTGAAGAACCCCGCCGGCGTCTTCCACTACGCGGATGAGACGTGGCTGTGCCCGGAGCTGTACGCCACGCTGTCCGACGCGCAGGTGCGCGAGGGCTCCATCGAGGCGTGGAAGATGGTCGCGTCGCTGGATGCGTCCCTCTTCAAGCGCTACGTGCGCACGCCGCCGTCGCTGGAGAAGCTGGTGAAGGACGCGCGCGGCCTGAAGGAAGGCGTCTGCGCGAAGGACCCCTACGAGCACCAGGGCCTGCGCCGCGTGCTCAACTTCGGCCACACCTTCGGCCACGTGCTGGAGAGCCTGTCGCGCTTCAAGCTGTCGCACGGCGACGCGGTGGGCCTGGGCATCCTCTGGGCCCTGGACGTGGGCCGGCACCTGGGCATCACGCCGGAGCCGGTGGCGCACGAGGTGGAGCGCGCGCTGGCGCGAGGCCCGGGCGTGCTGGGCCGCGACCGCGCCGCGGAGCTGGCCCACCGCGCGTCGTTGAAGGACGTGGCCGCGCTCCTTGACGCCGACAAGAAGGCCGGCGCCCAGGGCGAGCTGCGCATGGTGCTGCTCACCGCCGTGGGCACCGCCGAAGTCGTGGATGTGATGCCAAAGACGTGGCGGGCCCTGTGGCCCGCCTGGACCCGTGGAGCCCGCCCTTGAGCCACGCCTCGCCGAGCCGTCTCACCGTCGACCCGAGCGCCTTGAGCGCCTCACCGCTCACTCCGCCCGTTTCGAAGTCGGACGCCCAGCGAGCCCTGGTGTTGGGACACCTCACGGGCGCCTGGCCGCTGCCGTCGGTGCAGGCGGAGTCCGACGAGGACCTCCCCGCCGACGTGCGCGTGCTGCGCCGGGGCGTGGAGGCCCTGCGCCTTCCGCCCGGCCCCGTGCGCGACGTGGACTGCGCGGACGGCGGCGCCCCGTTTCGCATCCTCGTGACCCAGGCCGCGGTGACTCCTGGCGCGCGCGTGCGCTTCACCGGCACGCCCCGCCTGGGCGAGCGCCCGCACGGCCCGCTCTTCACGTCGCTGAAGCAGGCCCTGGGCCCCGCGGGCCTGACGCTCACCGAGGGCACCCCGTGGCCGGTGGAGCTGCACGCGCCCCAGGACACGGCGAAGCTTGAGCCGGTGTTCCGCGTGCCGGGCGCGCAGAGCAGCCAGTACGCCTCCAGCCTGCTCCTGGGCTGCGCGGAGCGCTTCCTGCGGGAGCAGCGCGCGTGGAGCGTGGAGATCGAAGGCACGCTCACCAGCGCCGGCTACATGGACCTCACGGTGGCGTGGCTGCGCCGCTTCGGCTTCACCGTGGAGCAGTCCCCGGGTCGCTATTCCGTCACGGCCTATCAGGCGCCTGAATCCGTCCCATCACTGCCGGGCGACTGGTCGTCGTTGGGCTACCTGGTGCTGATCGCCTGGCGCACGGGTGGCACGGTGGAGCGCGCGGAGCCCCAGAGCGCCCACCCGGACCAGGCGATCCTCCGGCTGGCCGCTGAAGTGGGCCTGAGGATGATCCCCGCGGGTGCGCCCAACACGTGGCGCGTCCAGGGTGAAGCCACGGGCGAGCTGCGCGCCTCCGGCAAGGAGTGCCCGGACCTGCTGCCCACGCTGGCGGCGCTCGCGTGCGTGCTGCCCCGGCCCACGACCCTCACCGACGTGGGCATCCTGCGGGTCAAGGAGAGCGACCGGCTGGAGGGGATCCGCGCGTTGGTGGCGGCCTACGGCGGCACCGCGGAGCTGTCGGCCGGAGCCGACAGTGAGACGCTGCGCATCCTCCCGCCCAGGACGAAGCCCGCGCGCTTCGCCATGGACAGCCGGGGCGACCACCGCCTGGCGATGTCAGCGGCCACCCTGTGTGTGCTGTCCGGGGTGCCTCTGGAGCTGACGGGGCCGGAGTGCGTGGAGAAGAGCTTTCCGGGCTTCTGGCGGCAGCTCGCGCGCTCCGGGGTCCGCTATTCCTGAGCAGGGAGACGGACCGGAAACTTCGCCTCTCGGACTTATCGTTCTTTTTTGTTGAAAGCCTCCTCCGCCCTGTGAAATCTCCGCCCATGCCCAAGGACACGCTGACCGTCACCGACAATCGGACCGGGAAGACGTACGAGATCCCGATCGAGAACGGCTGTATCCGCACCCCCGACCTGCGCCAGATCAAGACCGGCAGCGACGACTTCGGTCTGATGGGTTACGACCCCGCGTTCCTGAACACGGCGAACTGTAAGAGCGCCATCACGTTCATCGACGGTGACAAGGGCATCCTCGAGTACCGCGGCTACCCCATCGAGCAGCTCGCGGAGAAGTCCACCTTCCTGGAGGTGGCCTACCTGCTGCTGAAGGGCCAGCTGCCCACGCAGGCGGAGCTCGACAACTTCACGCACAACGTGACGCACCACACGCTGGTGCATGAGAACATCAAGTCCTACATGGACGGGTTCCGCTACGACGCGCACCCCATGTCCATGCTGGGCTCCACGGTGGCGGCGCTGTCCGGCTTCTACCCGGACGCGAAGAACATCCGCGACGCGCGCAGCCGTGAGATCCAGATCACGCGCCTCATCGCGAAGATGCCCACCATCGCCGCGTTCTCGTACCGGCACTCCATGGGCCTGCCGTACGTCTACCCGGACAACGACCTGTCCTACGTCGCCAACTTCCTGGCGATGATCAAGCGCATCGGCACCACGACGTACAAGGTGCACCCCACGCTGGAGAAGGCGCTCGACGTCCTCTTCATCCTGCACGCGGACCACGAGCAGAACTGCTCCACCACGTCCGTGCGCACGGTGGGCTCGTCGCAGGTGGACCCCTACTCCGCGGTCGCCGCGGGCGTGGGCGCGCTCTACGGCCCGCTGCACGGCGGCGCCAACGAGGCGGTGCTCCGCATGCTCCGTGAGATCGGCACGAAGTCCGCCATCCCGGAGTTCATCAAGCAGGTGAAGGGCGGCGAGGGCGAGAAGAAGCTGATGGGCTTCGGCCACCGCGTCTACAAGTCCTACGACCCGCGCGCCAAGGTCATCAAGC
This sequence comes from Corallococcus caeni, assembly GCF_036245865.1. Lineage (NCBI taxonomy): Bacteria > Pseudomonadati > Myxococcota > Myxococcia > Myxococcales > Myxococcaceae > Corallococcus > Corallococcus caeni. The sequence continues at coordinate 961,265 of NZ_BTTW01000003.1, forward strand.
GCGTGGCGGACGAGGTCTTCGAGGTCACGGGCAAGAACCCGCTGCTGGAGATCGCGCTCGAACTGGAGCGCATCGCGCTCGAGGACGAGTACTTCGTGAAGCGCAAGCTGTACCCGAACGTCGACTTCTACTCGGGCCTCATCTACGAGGCGATGGGCTTCCAGGCGGAGATGTTCCCCGTCCTGTTCGCCATCCCCCGCACGGTGGGCTGGTGCGCGCAGTGGGAGGAGATGGTGACGGACAACGAGCAGAAGATCGCCCGTCCCCGTCAGGTCTACACGGGCTCCGCCCGCCGCGACTACGTGGCCCGCGAGAAGCGCACGAGCGCCAAGTAGCCACCGGCTGAAAAGCCGCTGAAGCACGAAGGGGCGCGGGACTCGAACTTGAGTCCCCCGCCCCTTTCGCTTGTCCCTACCCGTGAGCGGCGGCGGCGCCGGCCGGCTCGCGGTAGAGCGCCTCGATGACGTCCGCGTACCGCTGCTCCACCACCTTGCGGCGCATCTTCATGCTGGGCGTGAGCTCGCCGCCGTCGATGGAGAACTCCCCCGGCAGCACGCGGAAGCGCTTGATGCCCTCGAAGCGCGACAGCTTCGGGTTCACGTCCCGCTCGATGGCCTCGTGCAGGTGCTGCTGGAGCCGCGGGTCGTTCACCAGCGTGGCCACGTCCTCCGGCCAGCCCTGCTCCCGCGCCAGCTTCCGCACCCGGTCCGGCTCCAGCGTCAAGAGCGCCACCAGGTAGTTGCGCCGGTCCCCCACCACCAGCGCGTGCCCCACGGGGGAGAGGGCCTTGAGCAGCTCCTCGATGTTGGCGGGGGACGTCTTCTTGCCGCCGGAGGTGACGATGATCTCCTTCTTGCGCCCGGTGATGCGCAGGAAGCCCTCGGCATCCAGTTGCCCCACGTCGCCCGTGTGCAGCCACCCGTCCGCCAGCAGCTCCTGCGTGGCCTCCGGGTTGCGGTGGTAGCCCAGGCACACGTTGCCGCCCTTCACGAGGATCTCCCCGTCCTCCGCGATGCGCACCTCCACGCCCAGCATGGGGCGGCCCACCGTGCCCAGGCGGGCGCACTCGGAGGTGCTCACCGTGGCGGGGCCGGACACCTCCGTCATGCCCCAGACCTCCAGGAGGACGACGTCGATGGAGGCGAAGAAGTCCAGCACGTCCCGGCCAATGGGCGCCGCGGACGTGGCGAACAGCTTCGCCTTCTCCAGGCCGATGCGCGTCTTCAACGGATGGAACACCAGCCGCCGGGCCAGCTCGAACTTGGCCTCCATGAACGACGGCACGCGCTCCTGGCTCAGGACGCGCGTGTTTCGCTCCAGGGCCGTGGCGCGGGCCCACTCCACCAGCCGGCGCTTCAGGGGCGGCTGCGCGGCCAGCCCCTCCTCCGCCTTCGTCTTGAACTTCTCCCAGACGCGAGGCACCGCGAAGAAGAGCGTGGGGCGCACCTCCGTGAGGTTCCTGCCCAGGGCGTCCAGCGAGTCCGCGAAGTACACCTGCGTGCCCAGCAGCAGCGGGCTGTGCAGGGAGACGATCTGCTCCGCGACGTGCGACAGCGGCAGGTACGACAACAGCCGCTCGTCCTCCATGTCCCGCAGGCCCAGGGTGTCGCCCAGCTGCTTCGACGTCCAGGCCAGGTTGCGGTGGCTCAACGCCACGCCCTTGGGCTGGCCAGTGGTGCCGGACGTGTAGATGAGCGTGCCCAGCGCGTCCGGGTGGAGCGCGTGGACGCTGTCCCAGTAGGGGTCTTCATCCTGCTTCGCGCCGGAGGCCAGCACGTCCGCGTAGCGCAGCACGCCGTCCGGCAGGGGCGTGGGCGCGTCCACGACGATGAGGTGCTTGAGCGCGGGCAGGCGCCGCTGAACCTCCAGCCCGGTGGCCAGGTGCTTCGCGTTCTCCACCAGGAGGAAGCGCGCCTCGCAGTGGCCCAGGATGTAGACGAGCTGCTCCACGCTGCTGGTGGTGTAGAGGCCCACCGGCACGCCGCCCAGGGCCATGGCCCCCAGGTCCGCGACGTGCCACGCCTCGCGGTTGAAGCTCAGGATGCCCAGCGGGTCGCCTTCCCTGAACCCCAGCGCGTGCAGCCCCAGGGCGAAGCGCTTGACGCGCTGGGCATAGTCGAACCACGAGGTGGGGACGTAGGCGCCTCCCTGGTGGGACCAGAGCGCCGGGCGGTGTTCCAGCCGCGCGGCCTGGTCATGGAGCGCATGCAGCATCGTCTTGGGCAGGTCCATCCGACGGAACGTAGTGGATGTGCCCCGTCCGTTCCACGTCCCCCCGTCTCAGCCGTTGACAGCATGTTCACCGGCTTTGTATGCCGCGCCCGACCATGAGCATCGACTTCACCTGCCAGAAGTGCGAGGCCAGCTTCGAGTTGGAAGCCCAGGACCTCATCGAGGGGACGGAGAAGATTGTCTGCCCCCACTGCGACGCGAAGGCGCCCGCCAACCTCACGGAGGACTTCGTCGCCGCGCTCACGGAGATGCGCGCGCAGATCGCCACCCTGAGCAAGAAGTTCGCGGTGACGATGACGCTCGAGGCCGAGGAGCTCGAGGACGAGCTCGACGACGAGGACGAAGACGAGGAAGAGGACGACGAGGACGACGTCGACGAGGACGAAGACGACGAGGAGTCCGAGGACGACGAGGACTACGACGACGAAGAGTCCGAGGAAGAGGACCGCTAGCCGTCTCGTGCCCCCTCTTCCCGCCTGCCCGCCCGCCCTCCAACCGGGTGGGCCAGGGCCCGGGGGCCGCTCGCGACAGGGGGAGGGCGGTGCCCTCCCGGTGAAGGGACAGGTGCGTAGCTTAGGGATGTGAAAACGTCCAACCGCGCCAATTTCTTCGTCGCTCCGTTCACGGCCGTGGTGCTGGCGCTGGGGGGAGCGTTGTTCCTTCCCGCGTTCGGGATCCCCGGTGCCATCGCCGCCTCCGGGACGGCCGAAGGGAAGAAGGAGAAGCCCTGCATCACCGAGAAGGGCAGCGACCCCAAGGCCTGCTCGGAGCTGGTGGAGCTGGAAGTGAAGGACGTGGTGCCCTTGATGGAGGCGCAGACGCACGCCGTCGTGCTGACCACCAAGGACGGGGAGACGGTGCTCCCCCTCTTCGTGGACGAGGGCGCGGCGGTCTCCATCGCCTTCCGCCTCGCGGAACGTCCGCCCCCGCAGCCGCTGTCGCAGGACCTGCTGGACGACGTGGTGTCCAAGCTGGGCGGCAAGGTGACGGAGGTCCGCATCGACGACCTGCGCGACAACGTCTACTCCGGCCGCGTCTTCCTACAGCAGGGCAAGAAGGAGCTGGCGCTGGACGCGCGGCCTTCGGACTCCATCGCCATGGCCATGCACAGCCAGGCGCGCATCCGCGTGACGCGCAAGGTGCTGGCGCTGGCGGGCATCACCCGCGCGGAGATTGAAGCCCTCCAGAAGCAGCAGGACCTGGGCGTGGGTGGCAGCGGCTCCGGCGGAGAGGACATGGGTCCCCTGCCCCCGCCGCCTCCCATGGGCCCCAGCGCCGGCCACCCGAAGCCGCCGTCGGAGGACATCGGCATGGACCACTCCACCCGCCAGCAGCCGCTGATGGAGCCCATGGGCAAGGGCCAGGAGATTGATCTCTAGCGCCCGGAGCCTCACGCCCCGGAAACGATGAAAGCCCGGCCCCCCCTCCCAGGGTAGCCGGGCTTTCTTCGTCTCAAGCGTCTGAGAGCCACGAATGGCGTGCGCCAGCTGGCGGTAACTTTCCGCCGGGCGCGTGAGGCGAAGAGTTAGTCCTTCGGGCGCAAGCCTGTCAAGCCGCCCACCCCGTGGGGCTAGGATGGGCGGTCCTATGCGCAAGGCGAAGATCATCTGCACGCTGGGCCCGGCGTCGGACTCGAAGGAAGTCATCGAGGGGCTGGTGAGGGCGGGCATGAACGTGGCCCGGCTCAACTTCTCCCACGGTACGCACGACGAGCACCGCCAGCGCGTCCAGCGCATCCGCGCGGTGTCGAAGAAGCTGGGCGTGCCGGTGGCCATCCTCCAGGACGTGCAGGGCCCCAAGGTGCGCCTGGGGCGCTTCGAGGGCGGTCAGCTGATGGTGAAGACGGGCGACACCGTGACGGTGACGACGCGCGCGGTGCTGGGCCAGGGGAACGTCATCCCCACGCCGGTGCGCTCGCTGCCCCGGGACGTGGAGAAGGGGCACGAGGTGCTCCTGGACGACGGCCGGGTGCGCCTGCGCGTGCTGAAGGTGAGCGGCCAGGACGTGTCCTGCCGCGTGGAGGTGGGCGGGCTCCTCAAGGACCACAAGGGGCTGAACCTGCCCGGCACGGCCATGTCCGTGCCCACGCTGACGGAGAAGGACAAGGTGGACCTGGCCTTCGGCCAGGAGGTGGGCGTGGACTACGTGGCGCTGTCCTTCGTGCGCACCGCCCAGGACGTGCGCCAGGCGCGGGCGCTGGTGGGCAAGCGCAAGACGCCGCTCATCTCCAAGATTGAAAAGCCCCAGGCGGTGGAGAACCTGGAGGCCATCGCCGCGGAGTCGGACGGGGTGATGGTGGCCCGCGGCGACCTGGGCGTGGAGATGCCGCTGGAGCAGCTGCCCGCCATCCAGAAGCGCGTCGTGCGGGAGGTCAACCGCATGGGCGGCATCGTCATCGTCGCCACGGAGATGCTGGAGAGCATGGTGCTCAACGCCCGGCCCACACGCGCGGAGGTGTCGGACGTGGCCAACGCCATCCTGGACGGCGCGGACGCGGTGATGCTCTCCGGTGAGACGGCCGCGGGCCGCTACCCGGTGGACGCGGTGGCCACCATGGCGCGCATCGTGGAGGAGACGGAGCGCACCAGCCTCATCCCCCTGCTCTACTCCCCCTTCGAGCGCTCGGAGGACCTGGGCACCGGCGTCGCCGCGGCGGCGGTGGCCGCGTCCCGGCAGCTGAACATCGGGACCATCATCGCGTACACGGAGAGCGGCCACTCCGCGCGCCTCATCTCCGAGTTCCGCCCCGGCGCGCGCATCCTCGGGCTGACGCCCAACGCGGACACGGTGAACCGGATGGCGCTGCACTGGGGCGTGACGGGCCACCTGGTGAAGCGCGTCAGCACCACGGAGGCCATGCTCAAGCAGGTGCGCCGGCTCTGCCAGGAGCTGCGCTTCTGCGAACCGGGCTCGCCCTTCATCCTGGTGGCCGGCGTGCCGCTCAACGTGCCGGGCAACACCAACATGATGAGCATCCACCGCGCTTGAACCGCTCGCGGTGGAGGCCTGGAGCCGGAGGCCCTAGAGGACCTTCTGCTCGAAGTCGTAGAGCTTCTCCACGGAGAGCTGGCGGTAGCGCTCCACGTTGAGGGCCCGGCGGGCGCACTCCCACACCAGGTCCTTGGCGGGGCGCTCCGGCTCCTTCTTCTTGCGGCGCTTCACCTCCGCCTTGATGGCCTTGAGCGCCATGGCCGGGTGGTAGCAGAAGGCGGAGGAGAACAGCAGGTGGCCGCCGAAGGGGACGAGGCGCGCCTCCAGCACGTCGCCCGTCTCCAGGCCCGCGATGTGACGGCGCTCCGTCACGTCGAAGTCCTTGCCGGAGAAGAGCTCTCGCAGGCGCACCATGCCCTTGGCCAGCTTGCGCACCTCGAAGAGGCCGTGGACCGTCTCCGTGAAGCTGCGGAAGGCGTTGGCCTCCTCCGGGGCGGCGGACTTCTGGCGCTCCTCGTACAGCTCCGCGGCCGGCGTCTTGCCCGTGAGCGGCGAGACGCGGTCGTAGAGGTAGTAGTCCAGGAACGACGCCATCCGCAGCTCGAAGAGCTTGTCGTCCTCGAAGACTTCGCCGGTGAGGCGGAAGTACTCCGCCTTCGCCTCCAGGAGGTCCGGCTTGCGCGCCTCCTGGCTGCCGAAGGCGATGAGCTGGTCCAGGTACGGCTGGTACGACAACGGGGTCAGCGCGGTGTCCATGGCCGTTGCGAGCTTTCTTCCTACGAACCCGCCATCAGCGTCGCGAAGCGGCTGAACAGGTAGCGCGCGTCGTGAGGGCCGGGCGAAGCCTCGGGGTGGTACTGCACGCTGAAGGCCCGCGCGTCCGGTACGGCCAGGCCCTCCACCGTGCCGTCGTTCAGGTTGATGTGCGTGACGACGGCCTTGCCCTTGAGGCTGGCGTCGTCCACCGCGAAGCCGTGGTTCTGCGCGGTGATCTCCACCTTGCCCGTGGTGAGGTCCTTCACGGGCTGGTTGCCGCCGCGGTGGCCGAACTTCATCTTGTACGTCCGGCCGCCCAGCGCCAGGGCCATGATCTGATGCCCCAGGCAGATGCCGAACACCGGCACCTTGCCCAAGAGCGCCGCCACCGTGCGGTCCGCGCCCTTCACCGCGGCCGGGTCGCCCGGGCCGTTGGCCAGGAAGACGCCGTGCGGCTTCTTCGCCAGCACCTGCTCCGCCGTGAAGTGCGACGGCACCACCGTCACGCGGCAGCCCACGTCCACCAGGTACTGGAGCATGGAGCGCTTGAGGCCGTAGTCGTACGCCACCACGTCGTACTTGAGCTCCGGCTCCGGCTGCTTGTCGCCCGTGGCCAGGAACACGTCCGGCGTGGGCGTGGTGAAGAGGTAGGGCTCCTTGCAGGATACGCCCGTGGCCAGGTCCAGCCCCTCCATGCTCACGGCGGCGCGCGCGCGCTCGGACAGCGCGGCGGCGGACACGTTCTCCGTGGAGATGATGCCCGTCTGGGCGCCGTGCGTGCGCAGGTGGCGCACCAGCCGGCGGGTGTCCACGCCTTCAATGCCCACGCGCCCGTGGCGCGCGAGGTACGCGTCCAGCGTCTCCTGCGAGCGCCAGTTGGAGGGCGTCTTCGTCAGCGAGCGGACCACCATGCCCACCGCGTGCGGAAGTCCCGCCTCCTCGTCGCCCGCGTTCGCCCCGATGTTGCCCATCTCCGGGTACGTCATGGTGACGATCTGCCCCACGTACGAGGGATCCGTGAGGATCTCCTGGTAGCCGTACATGGACGTGTTGAAGACCACCTCACCCACCGTCTCGCCGGAAGCGCCAAAGGCGCGTCCTTCGAAGGTGGTGCCATCCGCCAGTGCGAGCACCGCCCGCTTCGTCATCACCGCGACTCCTTGAGCTGACCGTCCTCGAACACACACCGGCCGCCCACCCACGTCTGCGTCACGCGACCCTTCAGCGTGCGCCCGTGGAAGGGCGTGTTGCGACTGCGGGAATAGAACCGGTGGGCATCCACCGTCCACTCCTCCAAAGGCGACACGAGCGTGATGTCCGCCGGGGCACCAGGCGCCAGGTGACCGCCCGGCAGGCTGAATACCCTCGCGGGCCCGTCCGACAGCAGCTCCACCGCCCGGCGCGGGGTGAGCACGCCCTCGTGCACCAGCGCCAGGGTAAGCCCCAGGGCCGTCTCCAGCCCGACGATGCCGTTGATGCCCTTCTCGAACTCCACCAGCTTGTCGGACACGCCGTGCGGCGCGTGGTCCGTGGCGATGGCGTCCACCGTGCCGTCCACCAGCGCCTCGCGCAGCGCCTTCACGTCCACGTCGCTGCGCAGGGGCGGCGCCATCTTCGCGTGGGTGTCGTAGTCCCCCACCGCCCGGTCATCCAGGGTGAAGTGGTGCGGCGCCACCTCGCAGGTGACGCGCAGGCCGCGCTTCTTGGCCTCGCGGATGAGCCGCACGCTGCCCTCGCAGGACACGTGCGCCACGTGCAGGCGCCCCTTCGTCTCCTCCAGGAGCACCAGGTCGCGCGCCACCATGGCCACCTCCGCGGAGGACGGAATCCCGCGCAGCCCCAGCCGCGTGGACGTGGCGCCCTCGTGCATGGCGCCGCCGGCGGACAGCGTGAGGTCCTCCTCGTGGACCATCACCGGCACGTCGAACTGCGTGGCGTACTGGAGCACCCGGCGCATCAGGCCCGCGTTCATCACCGGGCGGCCGTCGTCCGTGAGGGCCACGCAGCCGGCGGCGATGAGCTCGCCCGCCTCCGACAGCTCCTCGCCCTTGAGCCCCTTGCTGATGGCGCCCGCCGGGTACACATGGCACAGGTCCGCGTCCCGCGCGCGCGACAGCACCAGCTCCGTGACGAGCGCGCTGTCGTTCACCACCTTGGTGTTGGGCATGGCCACGACGCCGGTGAAGCCGCCCGCCACCGCCGAGCGGCAGCCGGTGAGGACCGTCTCCTTGCCCTCTTCTCCCGGCTCGCGCAGGTGCACGTGGAGGTCGATGAAGCCCGGCACCAGCCACCTGCCCGTGGCGTCCACCACGCGCGCGTCCTGGGGCGCGGGCAGCGCGGCTTCCGACACCTGCGCCACCCGGCCGTCCGTCACCAGCACGTCGCGCACGCCGTCCACGCCATTGCGCGGGTCGATGACGCGCGCCCGCTGGAAGAGCACTGAGGTCATGATGCGCACGCCTCCAGGATGGCCCGGCGCACCGCGACGCCGTTGGCCACCTGTTCCAGGATGACGCTGCGGGGCCCGTCCGCCACCACCGGCGACAGCTCCACGCCGCGGTTGATGGGGCCCGGGTGCAGCACGGGCGCGTCCGGCTTCATCCGCTCCGCGCGGGCGGGCGTCAGGCCGAACAGCCGCGAGTACTCCCGCTGGGACGGCAGGAAGGCTTCCGCCATGCGCTCCGTCTGCAGCCTCAGACACATCACCGCGTCCGCCTGGGGCAGCACGGCGTCCAGCTGGTGCGTCACCTCTCCGCCCATCTCCTCCAGCCCTGGCGGCAGGAGGGTGGGCGGCCCGCAGAGCACGACCCGGGCCCCCAGGGCCTTCAGGCACACGAGGTTGGAGCGCGCCACGCGGCTGTGCAGCACGTCACCGACGATCAGCACCGTGCGCCCGTCCAGCCGGCCCCAGCGCTGCCGCAGCGTGAAGGCGTCCAGCAGGGCCTGGGACGGGTGCTCGTGCGCGCCGTCGCCCGCGTTGACCACCGCGCACTTCACGTGCCGGGCCACCAGGTGCGGCGCGCCGGAGGAGCGGTGGCGGATGACGATGACCGCCGGCCCCATGGCCTCGATGTTGCGCGCGGTGTCCAGGAGCGTCTCCCCCTTGGACACGGAGGAGCCCGCGTGGCTCCAGTTGAGGACGTCCGCACCCAGCTTCCGCGCGGCCACCTCGAAGGAGGAGCGCGTCCGGGTGGAGTCCTCGAAGAAGAGGTTCGCCACGACGCGGCCGCGCAGCACGTGCGAGGCATCCGGTCCGCCGGGCAGGTGCGCCTGGGCGCGGTCGAGCAGGGCTTCCAGCTCATCCCGCCGCCAGCCTGCGATTCCGAGAAGATGTCTCATGGGCCGGGGCCGCCGCGTACCGCGCGCCGCACGTTGCGTCAAGCACGGCGCGTGGTGGCGGCCCGGCCAGCGTCCGTCAGCGTACCGGTTCAAAGAAGCGGTCGACCCGGAGGCCGGTGCCGCCAAACAGGTTGCCCAGCAGGCCGCCCCACCCGAGCGACAGCCAGACGACCATGGCCTTGCCCTTGATGTGGCCGTACGGCACGTAGGCGACCTCCGCGCCGCCCGGGCCGCCCAGGTTGTAGCGGCTGTCCGCGCTGTTGTCCCGGTTGTCGCCCATCACGAAGACGCTGTCCGCGGGCACCGTGTAGGGGCCCTCGTGCTCGCGGCCCGGCAGGCGCATGGGGTGCTGGAGCGTCGAGTGCACCACGCCGCCCAGGTCCTCGCGGTAGAGGACCTCTTCCTGGTCGAACCAGCGGCCCGTGGTGTCGTCCTGGTTGTGCACCACGTAGTCCGGCGTCACCAGCGTGCGCGGCTGCGGCTCGCCGTTGATGCGCACCACGCCGTCGACGATCTCCACCGTGTCGCCGGGGATGCCGATGACGCGCTTGATGAAGTCCTTGGACTCGTCCACGGGGTTGTTGAAGACGATGACGTCCCCGCGCTGCGGCGCCCGCACGATGCGGAACGGCACCACGTTCATGAACGGGATGCGCACCCCGTAGATGAACTTGTTCACGAAGACCTGGTCGCCAATCTGCAGCGTGGGCAGCATGGAGCCGGACGGGATGCGGTACGGCTCCACCAGCACCGTGCGGATGACCAGGGCGATCAGCAGCGCCTTGCCGAAGCCGCCCACGAAGTCCCACACGGACTGCTTGCGGTACGCGCCCAGGTGCTCCTGGGTCAGCGTCTCCAGCGCCTTCGTCTCCGTGCGCAGCTGCTCCACGTTGCCCGCCACGGAGGCGGACTCCACGCGCAGGGCCTGCTCGGTGATGCGGTCCGCCGCGGCCGGGGACACCTTCGTCCCCACGCGCGACAGGATGCGCTCGTCCTCGGCGATGAGCTCGCGCGCCTCGTGGCGCAGCGTGCGCAGCTGCGACTCCTTCTTGGAGGCGTTGCGCCACACCAGCAGGCCCACGAAGGCCAGCACCATCAGCAGGCCGAAGCCCTTCATCAGGGGCTGGGCCCAGGACGCGGTGCCGGGCGCCGACTCGATGAGGATGAGGTACGGGATGAAGGCCAGGCCCACGCCGCACAGCGGGGCCCAGAGGCTGGTGAACAGCTCGCGCCACATCAGCTGGCGGCGGGCCTTGAGCTGCTCCGGGGTGCGGCGCGCGGCCATGGCCGCTCCCAGCTTCGCGGAAGGACTGGCCGTGCTCATAGGGCTTACTGCTCCGTCTTGAGGACCGCGAGGAAGGCTTCCTGCGGAATCTCCACCGTGCCCACCTGCTTCATGCGCTTCTTGCCCTCCTTCTGCTTCTCCAGGAGCTTGCGCTTGCGGCTGATGTCGCCGCCGTAGCACTTGGCAAGGACGTTCTTGCGCATGGCGGAGATCGTCTCGCGGGAGATGATCTTCGCGCCGATGGCGGCCTGGATGGCCACCTCGTACATCTGCTTGGGAATCACTTCCTTGAGCTTCTCGCAGACCTCGCGGCCGCGCAGGTACGCGCGCTCGCGGTGCACGATGACGGACAGCGCGTCCACCGGCTCCCCGTTGATGAGGATGTCCAGCTTGGCCAGGTCCGCTTCCGCGTAGGCGGACAGCTCGTAGTCCAGGCTCGCGTAGCCACGCGACACGCTCTTGAGCCGGTCGAAGAAGTCGAACACGACCTCCGCCATGGGCATCTCGTACGTGACCTGCACGCGGGTGCCGCTGGAGCCCAGGTACTTCATGTCCTTCTGCACGCCACGCCGGTCCTGGCACAGCTTCAGGATGGCGCCCAGGTGCTCGTTGGGCACGTGGATGTGACAGGTGAGGATGGGCTCCTCGAACTTGGTGATGTTCTGGGTGGGCGGCAGCTTCGCCGGGTTGTCCACCAACAGCACCTCATCCTTGGTGGTGGTGATGCGGTAGACCACCGACGGCGCCGTGGTGATGAGGTTGAGGTTGTACTCGCGCTCCAGGCGCTCCTGGACGATCTCCATGTGGAGCAGGCCCAGGTAGCCGCAGCGGAAGCCGAACCCCAGCGCCGTGGACGACTCCGGCTCGTAGGTGAAGGCGGAGTCGTTCAGCGTCAGCTTCGCCAGCGCGTCGCGCAGGTTCTCGTAGTCGGACGAGTCCACCGGGAAGATGCCGGAGAACACCATCGGCTTGACTTCTTTGAAGCCCGGGAAGGGCTGCTCGGTGGGCCGCGCCTCCTCCGTCACGGTGTCGCCGACCTTCGCGTCCTGCAGCTCCTTCACGTTCGCGACGAGGACACCCACCTCGCCCGCCATGAGCTGCGTCACCGGGCGCGAGAACGGGCTGAACACGCCCAGCTCCTGCACCTCGAAGACCTTGTTGTTGCTGAACATCTTGATCTTCTGCTTGAGCTTCAGCGTGCCTTCCAGCACGCGCACCAGCGTCACCACGCCCCGGTAGTTGTCGTACCAGGAGTCGAAGATGAGGGCCTTGAGCGGCGCGGACGGCGAACCCGACGGCGGCGGCACGCGCTTGACCACCGACTCCAGGATGTCGTGGATGCCGATGCCCTCCTTCGCGGAGGCCGGCACCGCGACGGACGCGTCGATGCCGATGACGTCCTCAATCTCCCCGCGCGTGCGCTCCACGTCCGCGCTGGGCAGGTCGATCTTGTTGATGACCGGGATGATCTCCAGGTCGTGATCCAACGCCATGTAGACGTTGGCGAGCGTCTGCGCCTCCACGCCCTGGGTGGCGTCCACCACGAGCAGCGCCCCCTCGCACGCGGCGAGGCTGCGGCTGACTTCGTAGGCGAAGTCCACGTGCCCCGGTGTGTCGATGAGGTTGAGGACGTAGTTCTGGCCGTCCTTCGCGGTGTACGTCATCCGCACGGACTGGGCCTTGATGGTGATGCCCCGCTCTCGCTCGATGTCCATGTTGTCGAGGAACTGGGCCTGCGCCTCACGCTTGGTCAGCGTGCCTGTCTTCTCCAGGAGGCGGTCGGCCAGCGTCGACTTTCCATGGTCGATGTGGGCGATGATGCAGAAGTTGCGGATGTGCGCGTTTTCAGCCGGCATGTTCAGGGCGCTCGTCGGTCGCGAAGCGGGCGTAGGTAACACCGAACCGCCCGAAAATCCACGACCGGCGCACACCTGCCCGCCGGGCACTCCACCCGCCTGACGCCCCGCATTCCCCCTGGCCCGGATGCCAGGGGGAGGGGCCGTGAAGGGGCCTAGCCCCGGGCGCGGACGGGCCCGGCGGCCTGGTCACGGAAGAACTGCACCGTGCGGCGCAGGCCCTCCGCCAGCTGCACGGACGGCTCCCAGCCCAGCACCTTCTTCGCGTGGGACGCGTCGATGCAGGAGCGCAGCTGCTCGCCCGGCTTGCCCGGCGCGTGCGCGGCCTTCAGCGAGCTGCCGCCGGCCTCCGCGATGAGCTCGTAGAGCCGGTTGATGTCCGTCTCCACGCCGGTGCCGATGTTCGCGGCGCCCACGTAGTCGCTCTGGAAGGCCAGGTAGTTGGCGCGGGCCACGTCCGGACCGAAGACGAAGTCACGCGTCTGCTTGCCCTCGCCGAAGATGGTGCAGCCCTGCCCCGCGATGGTGCGCTGGCAGAAGATGGCCACCACGCCCGCCTCGCCGTGCGGGTTCTGACGGGGGCCGTACACGTTGGCGTACCGCAGGGCCACGTACGGCAGGCCGTACTGCGCGCGGTAGTAGCCCAGGTACAGCTCGCCCGCCGCCTTGGAGACGCCGTAGGGCGACACCGGCCGCGTGGGGTGGTCCTCGCGCGCGGGGAAGTAGTCCTGCTCGCCGTAGATGGCGCCGCCGGTGGAGCTGAAGATGACCTTCTTCACGCCGGACTGCCGCGCGGCCTCCAGCAGGTTCGTCATGCCGCGGATGTTCACGTCCGCGTCGAAGCCCGGGTCCTCCACGCTGCGGCGCACGTCCATCTGGGCGGCCAGGTGACAGAGCACCTGGGGCTTCTCGGTGCGAATGAGCTCCGCGGCCTCGGGGCTCCGGATGTCGTGCACGGCCAGCCGCACGCGCGGATCCAGGTTCTCCTTCTTGCCGCTCGACAGGTTGTCCAGCGCGATGACCTCGTGGCCATTGCGCAGGAACTCATCGCACACGTGCGAGCCAATGAAGCCCGCGCCGCCCGTTACCAGGACTTTCACGCCATTCTCCCCAGGCCCGGCCGCCAGGGGGCCGGGCCGTCTGCCTCGCGTTCACTCGCGCGCGGCCAACCTATGCTCCAGAGGGGCGACCGGCAACCTCTCGGAAGTAGGCGATGGTGTCCCGCAGACCATCTTCCAGCGCGACCTTGGGCTCCCACCCCAGCAGCGTGCGCGCGCGGGTGATGTCCGGCTGACGCTGCTTCGGATCATCCTTGGGGAGGGGGTGGTAGACGATCTGCCCACCTCCCCCCGCCGCCGCGCGCACGGCCTCCGCGAACTGCTTGATGGTCATCTCGCGCGGGTTGCCGATGTTCACCGGGCCCCGGACGTCCGACAGGATGAGCCGCACCAGGCCGTCCACCAGGTCCTTCACGTAGCAGAACGAGCGCGTCTGGCTGCCGTCGCCAAAGACGCTGAAGTCCTCGCCCCGGAGGATCTGCCCGACGAAGGCCGGCACCACGCGGCCGTCGTTGAGGCGCATGCGCGGGCCGTAGGTGTTGAAGATGCGCACGATGCGGACGTTCACGCCGCGGCTGCGCTCGTAGGCCGCGCTGATGGCCTCCGAGTAGCGCTTGGCCTCGTCGTACACGGAGCGCGGCCCGATGGGATTCACGTTGCCCCAGTAATCCTCCTTCTGGGGGTGCACGAGCGGGTCTCCGTACACTTCCGACGTGGAGGCCATGAGGAACACGGCCTTCTTCTTCTCCGCGAGCTTCAGCGCGTTCTCCGTGCCGATGGAGCCCACGCGCAGCGTTTCGATGGGGAGGTTCGCGTAGTCGATGGGCGACGCGGGCGAGGCCAGGTTGAGGACGAAGTCCACCGGCCCGTCCACCTCCAGCCCCTCCGTGATGTCCTGCTTCACGAACTGGAAGCCCGCGCGCGGCTTGAGCGTGCGCACGTTCGCTTCGTTCCCGGTGATGAGGTTGTCCACCGCGAGGACGGACTCCGCGCCGTCATCCAGCAGCCGCTCACACAGGTGCGAGCCCACGAATCCGGCCCCACCCAGCACCACCGCCCGCTTGCCACGCATGCTCGTCACGTCACGCCTCGTTCGTCAGGAGAGTTCGTCGAAGGTTGCCTGGCCCGGCAGCTGCGCCTTGTACTTCTCCAGCACCAGGTCGATGCCCTGCCGGATGTATTCGGCCACGGGCACCTTCGTCTTCTGGTTCAGCGCCTTGAGCAGTTCGTTCTGCTCCGGAGTGATGTAGATGGTGGTGCTGACTTTCTTTCGGGCCATGGCGATACGTGAAAATATATGGAATGACGTGGCCTGCGAAGCACGGAGTGGAAGCGGCGCGAACATGGCGCCCCACCTGCTTGGGAGGCACCTTGGCTTCTGGCAACCGTCTGATTTTCCTGGGCTTCCTCGCGGCAGCCACGCTCTCCGGTTGTGCCTCCCAGAAGCCGGCGGAGACCCCTGACGCAGCGCGCAAGCGGCCGGAGGCGGAGTCCATCCGGGGCAAGCAGGCGCCCGGGGAGACGGTCACGGAGCTGGACGCCAACGGCGATGGCCGCACGGACGTCTGGGAGTACCGGGTGAAGGACGTGCTCGTGCGCAAGGGGCTGGACCTGAACTGGGACGGCCGCGTGGACGTCACCCAGTACCTGGATCCGCAGGGCGCGAAGGTCCGCGAGGTGATGGACCTGGACTACGACGGCAAGGTGGACGCGACGTACCACTACGCCGAAGGCAAGCGCACGAAGGGCGAGCGCGACCTGGACGGCGATGGCCGCGCGGACTCGTGGCTCTACTACGAGAACGACACGCTCGTGCGGAAGGAGCGCGACGCGAACCACGACGGCCGGGTGGACTACTGGGAGTACTGGGAGAACGGCCAGGTGGATCGCATTGGCGAGGACCTGGACGGCGACGGCACCGTGGACCAGTGGACGCGCAACCCGAACCCGGCGGCGGCGAAGTCCAAGGAGTGATGCCGGGGGCCCGGGCCAGCGCGCACCGCGTGGGCGCGCTGGCGGGCGGTACCGCGAAGGCTACGGGGCGCTGGTGCCCGTGCGCCCGTAGGAGTCCTCCAGGCGCACCACGTCGTTCAGCTCGGGGGTGCTGACCTCGAGGATGTCGCAGTCGGTGATGGCGACCATGCGGTGCTTGGTCAGCGGCTTGATGTGGTAGCTCTCACCGGGGTTCATCTCCTTCTCGATGAGGCCCTGGCCCTCGTCGACGACGAAGAGGAGCTTGCCGCTCTGGACGTGGATGGTCTCGTCCTTGACGTTGTGGAACTGGAGGCTCAGCTTGTGGCCAGCCTTCACGTGCAGGAGCTTGCCCACGTAGCGCTCCGTGTGGGCCCAGATGAGCTCGTGACCCCAGGGCTTCTCCACCCGCTTCGTCGTCGTCATGTTGCTTCGTCTCTTCCTTGCCCAGCAGCGCTAGTTCGTGCCGGCCACGTACGCGTCGAGCTGGGTCTCGCGCTTGAAGTCCGTCAGGTACCGGCCAGCGGCTTCCTTGCTGGCGAAGCTGCCCATCCGGACGCGGTACCAGGTGCCCTTTCCGGGCACCTCCGCCGACAGGATATAGGGGGCATAGCCCTTATCACGCAACCGCGCGGCGAACCGGTCGGCGTCCTGGCGGCTCTGGAAGGCGGAGAGCTGGAGCGTGAACGCCCCACCCTTCACGGCCTCCGAGGGACGCGGCGGCTCCGCGGGCAGCGCCTGGGCCCGGGCGATGGCCTCCTTCATGCCCCCGTCGCGCGCGGCGGTGCGGGTGGCGACCGGCGTCTCCTCCACCTTTCCCTTCACCGGCTCCGGCTTCACGGCGGCGACCTTGGGGTCCTCAGCGGGCTTCGGCTCCGGCTTCACGGGCTCCGGCTTGGCGACGAGCTTGCCGTTGGCGATGGCGTCCTCCTCCGCGGCGTCCATCGCGGGCAGCTCGCCCGTGTCGGGGTCCGGCGTGGGGGCCGGGGCGGCGGGCTTCGCGGCGACCTTGGGGGCCTCAGCGGGCTTGGGCTCCGGCTTCACCTCGGGCTTCGCGGCGGCAACCTTGGGGGCCTCCGGCTTCGCGGCGACCTTGGGCAGCGGCGGCAGGGCCTCCGAGGCCGTCTTGCGGGTGAGCTCGTCCGGGAAGGTGAGCGGCGGCTCCTGGCGCGCGTCGTTGAGGACCTGCGCGTTGGCGTCCAGCGCGGAGAGCAGGTCCGGGGCGGCGGCCGTCTGCGCGTCGCCGGAGAGCTTCTTGCCCACCACCACGCCCAGCACGAACACGGCGCCCATCACGACGATGCCGGCGATCAACAGGCTGACGATCTGCCGGTTGTCCAACGAGACGTCGAACTTCTCCTTCATCCGGTGGGCGTCACGCATGGCGGGGCAAACCTCATTGCGCGCTCGGGCCGTGTAACGGCCTGTAGCGACAGCGTGCGCGCAAGCTACGCCCCACCCCCAGGCGGGTCAAATTCACGGAGGCCGCGTTGGAGCGACGCGCGCGAGGCCCAAAGTCAGGCCCCGGCGGCGCTGGCGACGGCTCCGGTGCAGGCGCACGACGCGCCGGGTGGGATCAGACGATCCACCCGCCGCCGAGCACGCGATCCCGGTCGTAGACCACCGCGGCCTGGCCCGGCGTGACGGCGCGCGCGGGCTCATCCAGCTTCACCGACACGAGCCCGTGCTGCGAGATGTGGATCCGTCCCGGGGCGCCCGCGTGGCGGTGGCGGATGCGGACCTCCACGGCCTGTTCCGGCGGGGGCGGCCCGTCCACCCAGTGCGGCTGGAGCAGCCCGAACTGCGCGCGGCCGGTGCCCTCCGCGGGGCCCACGACGACGCGGTTCGTCTCCGGCTCCAGGCGCTGCACGTAGCGCACCTCGCCGCCGCCCAGGTTGAGCCCCTTGCGCTGCCCCACGGTGAAGCGGTGGATGCCGTTGTGCGTGCCCAGCACCTTGCCGTCCGGATCCACGACCTCTCCGGAGGGCTGCGGCCCGGCGACCTTCTCCACGAACCCGGCGTAGTCGCCGTCGGGCACGAAGCAGATCTCCATGCTCTCCGGCTTGTGGGTGGTGGGCAGGTGGTGGCGCTCGGCGACGGCGCGCACCTCCGGCTTGGTGAGGTGGCCCACCGGGAAGAGGACGTCCTTGAGCTCCTCCTGGCCCAGCGTGAAGAGGAAGTAGCTCTGGTCCTTGGCGGCGTCCACGGCGCGGCGCAGGTGGAAGCGGCCGTCCACCTCCTCCACCTGGGCGTAGTGGCCGGTGGCGAGCCGGGCGCCCAGGGCGCGCGCGCGCTTGAGGAGGAAGTTGAACTTCACGTCGCGGTTGCAGCTCACGCACGGGATGGGCGTCTTGCCGCCCAGGTACGACTGGACGAACGGATTGACGACCCGGTCCTGGAAGATCTCCTCGGCGTTGGCCACGTAGAACGGGATGCCCAGCGTCTGGGCCACCGCGCGGGCGTCGTCGATGTCGTCCGGACTGCAGCAGCTGCCACACTTCGCGTTGCCCTCGTAGGACCAGACGCGCAGGGTGATGCCGATGACCTCGTGGCCCTGCTCCTTGAGCAGGGCGGCGGCGGCCGAGGAATCCACCCCACCGCTCATGGCAACGACGACTCGCATGGGGCCCCTTCCTACACGCCCCCGGGCCGGGACGCACGGCCCGAGGCGCTCCAGGCCCCCTCCCCTGCCCTCCGGCCGGAGAGGAGGCCCCCGTTTCAAGAACCGCGCGCCGCCCAGGCCGTGAGCCGGGCGCGGAGCTCGTCGGCGGTGTTCAGCGACGGCTCATCGAGCACCGTCTCCACCAGGTACCGGGTCGCCTCGCCCACCTTCGGCGAGGGGCCGATGCCCAGCGTCTTCATGATGTCGCCCCCAGTGAGCGCCAGCTCCTTCGCGGACAGGGGGGGCTTCGCGGCGGCCAGCGCCTCCAGCCGCGAGGCCAGCGCCTCCAGCGCCGGAAGCTGCTCCGGGGCCCGGACCTGGACGCGGGCCCGGGCCACCGCGATGAGCGCGGGCAGGTTCGCGATTCCTACGCGGGCGAGCAGCCGGCGCAGCGCGGGATCCGTGTCGCTCACGCGCGTCTCCAGCTTCGCGTGCTCGACGAGCAGGCCGATGAGGTCGGCGGACTTGTTGGGGAACTTCAGGCGCAGGCACAGGTCGCGGGCCTGCGTCGCGGTGTCGATGTCCGCGAGCAGCGTGGCCATGCGCAGGTCCGCGTCCAGCGGCGCGGCCTGCACGGCGGCGCGGGCGAGCCGGGCGGCCTCCGCGTCCACGCGGGCCACCTCCGGAAGAAAGACCTCCATCAACCCCGTGTCCGCGAGCAGGTGGAGCCCCGTCTCCGCGCGGGGGGACAGGAGCAGCTTGAGCAGCTCCTCGCGCACGCGCTCCAGCGCGACCTTGCGGAACACGGCCAGCGTCGCGGGGATGGCGTCGCGGGTGGCGGGGTCCAGGGTGAAGCCCAGCACGGCGGCGAAGCGCACGGCGCGCAGCGGGCGCAGGCCGTCCTCGGAGAAGCGCTCCTGCGCGGAGCCCACGCAGCGGATGAGCTTCGCGGGCAGGTCCACCTGGCCGCCGAACGGATCCACCAGCTCGCGGTCGAGCGGGTTGTACGCCATGGCGTTGATGGTGAAGTCGCGCCGCGACAGGTCCTTCACGATGTCGCGCTCGAAGGACACGGAGCTGGGGCGCCGTCCGTCCAGGTAGTCCCCTTCCGAACGGAACGTCGTCACCTCCACGTGGTTGCCGCCGGTGACGACCGTCACCGTGCCGTGCTGGATGCCGGTGGGGATGACCTTGCGGAAGGCGCGCTGGACCTCTTCCGGCAGCGCGCTGGTCGCGACGTCGAAGTCCTTCGGGTGGACCTTGCGGACCATGTCCCGCACGCAGCCGCCCACCAGATAGGTGGGGTGGCCCAGCTCGCGCAGGCGGGTGATGACTTCGAGCACGGGCTTCGGGATGTCGGCGTCGTGGAGGTTGGCGATCATGACCGCGGACGGGGTGGGAGGAGGCGGGCGCGTACGTTGCCGTCTTCCGGCGAGCCTGGCCACTGCGGAGGCCCCGTGAAGGTCGGCATACGACAAATGACGTATACGTGCGCAAATGAAAGTCTTCAGGAAACTCCTACCCACACGCCCCGACAATCATTTCAACGCAGCACCTACCGCGGGCGGGGCCAACGGCCGCCGCCCCCAGCGAGGAAGACCATGCTCAAGGCCATCAGCAGCTACACGTTCAAGAACCCCTCCCGCCTGCAGGTAGACCGCACGTCGGACGGCTCGAAGAGCGTCTACGGACAGCAGGTCAACGGCATGAACTACTTCCTGGACAAGAAGAACGTCGGCATCTCCGACCGGTCCCGGGACAGCGTCATCGACAACGTCGTCAAGGTGGAGCGCGGGGAGCGCAGCGAGATCAACGCGCACCAGCGCGAGGTCGTGGGCTTCGCGCGGGACGCCTTCGAGAGCTTCAGCAAGGGCAATGTCAGACAGGGGAGCGTGGAGGCCGCCGGGTCGGTGCTCAACGCGGCGGGCTCGGTCTTCAAGTCCACGTACACGCAGACGCCGCACGAGAAGCAGGGCATCCACCCCTGGTGACCCCTGCCTGCTGACGGGGCCGGGGGGCGTTCCTGGAGCGCTCCCCTTCCCCATCCCGCACGGCGTGCGACGGGCGCGTCTGTTAACGATGGACGCGCCATGTCCGAATCCCGAACCACCGCGGTGCACGTGCACGACGCCTGTGACGTCTACGTGGGCCGTGCCTTCCGCGCCTGGGCGAAGCCGGGCCCGCTCAATCCCGTACCGGGCCGCTTCGGCAATCCGTTCAAGCCCGGGGGCGTGAAGACCTGGAAGGCGATGATCCGCACGTACTTCGAGCCCTGGCTGGCGAAGCTGCCCGCCGACGAAGCCGCGCGGATCCGCGACGAGGCCCAGCGGCGCATGGCGCCCGGCCCGGATGCGTTCGAGTCCTTCCGCTGGTACCTGGAGCTGCGCACGAAGCATGACGCGGACTTCCTGCGCGACGTGCGGACGTTGCGCGGCAAGCGGCTGGGCTGCTGGTGCAAGCCGGGCCCGTGCCACGCGGACGTGCTGGCCGCGTGGCTGGACGCAAGTCCGCGTCAGTGACGAGCGCTCTCCCGCTCGCGGACCTGCGCGGGCTGGGGCGTGAGCGTCGCGTCCACCGGCCGCCGCGTGCCCAGCGCTTCCGCCAGCGTCAGGCACGCCTGGGCGATGGCGTTGCGCGCGGCGAGTGAGTCCGCCAGCGGATCCAGCATCACGAAGTCGTGGATCATCCCCTGGTACTCGAGCGCCAGCGTCGGGACGCCCGCGTCCACCAGCCTGCGCGCGTAGGCATGGCCCTCGTCGCGGAGCACGTCGCACTCGCCGTTGAGGATGAGCGCGGGAGGCAGGCCCCGCAGCTGCGCGTCGGTCGCGCGCAGGGGGCTGACCAGGGGGTCGGTGCGCACGGAGGAGTCCGGGGCGTAGTTGTCCCAGAACCACTGCATCCCGCTCCGGGTGAGGAAGTAGCCGTCCGCATAACGCTCGTAGGAGGCTGTGTCGAAGCGGGCATCCGTGACGGGATAGAACAGCACCTGCTGTAGGATGCGCGGGCCGCCGCGCTCCTTCGCCACCAGCGTGAGCGCCGCCGCCAGGGTCCCGCCCGCGCTGTCAGCGGCCACGGCGATC
Source organism: Corallococcus caeni (assembly GCF_036245865.1). NCBI lineage: Bacteria > Pseudomonadati > Myxococcota > Myxococcia > Myxococcales > Myxococcaceae > Corallococcus > Corallococcus caeni. The sequence goes on from NZ_BTTW01000003.1 coordinate 982,375, forward strand.
CGCTGGCCATCCAGGTCCGCTTCGCCGCCGTTCTTCGCGATCCACTGGAGCGCGGCGTAGGCCTGCTCGATCTGCGTCGGGTACTGCCCCTCGGGCGCGGGCGTGTAGTTGACGAACACGACCGCGCACCGGCTCCCCACGGCCAGTTCGCGGATCAACCGGTCGTGCGTGTCCTTGTCGCCCAGCACCCAGCCACCACCGTGGAGGTAGAGCACCGCGGGGAGTTTTTCCGACGCGTCCACGGGCCGCACGATGCGGACGGAGACCTGGCCGCCGGGCCCTCCCGGCAGGACGCGGTCCTCGATGCGGGCGGGCTTCTTCGCACTCTTTCCCGACTGCACGCTCCGGAGCACCGCACGCGCATCCACGGGAGGCAGGGTTTCGAGCGCGGGCCCACCCGCTGCCTTCAATTGCTCCAGGAACGCGCGGGCATGGGGATCCAGGCCGGAGTCGGAGGGCTTCTTCGCATCGGTGGGCATGGCGTCTCTCCTCTTCGGCCGAGGATGGTCACGCACGCCCGGAGTGGGAGACGCAGGCTCACGGTGGGCTTGCCCGGAAGGCCCATTTCGGTAGCACGCGCCATCCCTCTCTCGGGGAATGTCCAGGCGCTCCGCACGGTGGGATGGAGTCGCGCGGGCCTGATCCACGGGCCCCTTCTTCTCCACCCAGCGGAGCTCCCATGGCGGTTCGCTACGATCCCAGCATCATCACGAAGCACGCGCAGGCGCTGTACGACCGCGCATCCGGCATCATCTTCGCGTGGGGCGTCATTGGTTTCATCGCGGGCGCGGCGCTGGCGAAGGCCATGAACGCGGAAGGCTTCATCGTCTTGATGGGCGGTCTGGTGGTGGCGTTGATCGGCGTGATCTTCGGCCGGGGCCGGGCCTTCGCGCTCCAGCTCCAGGCACAGGTGGCGCTGTGCCAGGTCGCCACGGAAGCCAACACGCGCAGGGCCGCGGAAGCCACGGTCGCCGGGGCCCCTCCCGCTGCCGCCGTGCCGGTGAGCAGCGCGGGCTAGCTGAACCGATGGCGCCGGGGCTGCCAGGAAGGGGCGCATGGGACTCGATGCGAGCTCGCGCTTCGACCTCTTCCGCGCCTTCCACGTCACGGCCGCGAAGCACGGAGACGGCGTCCTGGTCCGCGTGGACTGACTCCTCCACTGAAACCAGCTCAGGTCCGGCGTTTCCCGTCCCTTGAGACAAACCAGGGTATCTTGAGACACCTGTTTTGTGTTCATGTTTCATGAAAGCAATCCAGGCGCCGCATGCCATGGTCACGGTCCCATTTCCCGGGAGCCCCCACATGCGCACCTCTTGCTGGATGTCCTTGGCCGTCCTTCCCCTGCTGTTCTGTCTCGGTTGCAGCCCCGAGAGCGAATTACCCGAGGAGGACCTCATGTCCTCCCAGTCGTCCGCGGTCGTCGTGTCCGGCGGCTCGATGCTGTCTGCGCGCTATCAGCACACCGCCACGCTGCTCGCCAATGGCAAGGTGCTGGTGGCGGGCGGCGGGACGCCTTCGGGCTCGTACGCCACCACGGAGCTGTATGACCCAGCGACAGCCACGTCCGTCGCCGGTCCGTCGATGCTCACCGCGCGCCGCGGTCACACCGCCACGCGGTTGCAGGATGGCACCGTGCTGGTCGTGGGCGGCATCAACTCGAGCGTCATCGCGTCCGCCGAGCGCTACGACCCCGCCACGAACACCTGGAGCGCCGCCGCTCCCCTGCCGCGCATCAGCTACGGCCACAGCGCCACGCTGCTGACGGACGGGCGCGTGCTGGTGGTGGGCGGCGTGGGCTACGTCACCACGACCTACGTCTACACGCCGTCGACGAACACCTGGGCGGCCACGGGCTCGCTCAACGCGGGGATGATGGGGCAGGCCGCGGTGCTGCTGGCGGACGGGCGCGTGCTCGTGGCGGGCGGTGGAAATGGCACCACGTCCTCCAGCAACCACGCGGAGATCTGGAGCCCCTCCACGGGGGCGTGGACCACCGTCACGTCGATGAACGCGGGGCGCAATGGCCACACGCTGCAGCTGCTCGCCAGCGGCAAGGCGTTGGTCACGGGTTACGTCGTGGCGGCGGAGCTGTATGACCCGGCCGCCAACACCTGGACGAACACCGGCGCCACCGCCGTCCAGCACTTCACCGCGCCGTCGGTGACGCGGCCGGATGGCACCATCCTGATGGCCGGGGGCTCCTACAACACGATGCAGGTGGAGCTGTTCTCCCCCGCGACCAACACCTGGAGCACGGTGGGGACGCTCACCCAGTCCCGCGTCGAACACCCCACCGTGGCGCTGGCGAACGGCCGCGTCCTGTTCCTCGGAGGAACGACCTACAACGCCCAGGGCAACATGCAGGCGCTGGCCAGCATCGAGGTCTTCGACGCGTCCGCCAGCTGCGTCCCGACGACGTGCGCGGCCCAGGGCAAGACCTGCGGGACGATCTCCGACGGCTGCGGCGGCACCCTCACCTGCGGCACCTGTGGCGCCGGGCAGACCTGCTCCACCAGCAACGTCTGTGTCGCCGCGGCCTGCACCCACAACGTCTGTACGTCGGGCACGTCGCTGAGCAAGGACTGCAACTCCTGCACGTTCTCGGTGTGCAACCGCGACCCGTACTGCTGCACCACGTCCTGGGACAGCATCTGCGTCAGTGAGGCCACCTCCTGGTGTGTCATCGCGCAGCCGGGCTGCGTCGTGAGCCAGTAGCCGTCACTTCCGGGGCGGCCTCCGCCGTATGGGGCCCCCCGGGAACCGGCTACGCTGCGCCGCGAATGAAATACACGTTCGTCTTCACCACCGCTGCGGTGCTCCTCGCCTTCCTGGCGCAGCGGATTCAAGGCGCTGGCTGGCTGCTGCTGTGGCCCTCCGTGAGCTTCGCCATCGTGGCGGTTGCCTATGCCGGAGCCGGTGCACGGGCCTTCGGGAAGCAAGCAGATGGACGGATGCGTCCGTGGGCGGTGCTCGCGTTGCTGCCCTACCTGCTGCTCACGTGGGGCACCTGGCACCTGGCACGGCGCATCTCCCGGGAGCGCGTCCTGGATGAAGTGGTGCCCGGTGTCATCGTGGGACGCCGACTGCTGCCCGGCGAGCTGCCCCCGGGCGTCAGCGCGGTGCTCGACCTGACCTCCGAGTTCATCGAACCGGAAGGCATCCGAAGCGCCTGCCGCTACGTGTCGCTGCCCATCCTGGATGCGTCGACGTTGCCCGTGGAGCGGGTGGTCCCGGTCCTTCGGGAGCTGGCCGCCGTGCCCGGGCCGCTGTACGTCCACTGCGCGCAGGGACATGGGCGCACGGGGATGATCGCCGCCGCGCTCCTCGTGGCCCGGGGGGATGCGCCGGACGCGAAGACGGCCCTCGCGAGGGTGCGGCAGGCGCGGCCCGCGGTGCGGCTCTCCGTCCAGCAGGAGCGCGCGCTCGACGCGTTGGCCGCGGCACTGGTCTGAACCGCGAGACCCGGACACGACGCCGGGCCTCACGGATGCTCAAGACCGCTTAGCTCTCGGCGACCGGGGCCTGCTCCACTTCCGGCTGGGCGGCGGCGCACACCGGCGCGGTGTCCTCGGACCGCTGGGTCTGCTCCGAGGAGACGGAGGCGGTCTCCTCTGAAGGCTGCGCGGACGCGGAGCAATACCCGCCCCACGCCTCACAGGTGGTGGGGATGGTCCTCACGAAACAAGATCCGGTGCAGTCGTACATGTAGCAGATGTCATAGCACTGCGGCGGATAGGCAAAAGCGACGGTGGGGGCGACGCCGAGGACAGCAGTGATCGCCATCAGGGACTTCTTCAGCGCGTTCATCGACACTCCATTGCTACGGGGATGTGTCTGCCCGAAGGCAGGCACGTCTGGCAGGAGACGCTGCACTCAGAGCGCAATGACAGACGTCGGCGCCGCCATCGTTGGTGACTGAACGCTTGCTCCGACCGAAGGCCTGTCCGACATGTGGGCCGGCAGTGCCCCTGGTGGCCGGGGGTGCTGGCGCGCTGGACTGCCGGCGCCGTCCACTTTCAAGCCAGGCTTAACAGCCCATTGCGTCCACGCCGCTGGTCCGCCGTGGGGCCGGGCCGTATCTCTCTTCGTGCGACGGAACGCACAGAGGAGAGCGCACCATGCAGAAGCGCAAACTGGGAAACAGCAATCTGGAGGTCTCCGCCCTCGGGCTCGGCTGCATGGGGATGAGCCATGGCTTCGGTCCCCCGGCGGACAAGCGGGAGATGATCTCGCTCATCCGCACGGCGGTCGACCGGGGCGTCACCTTCTTCGACACCGCCGAGGTCTACGGTCCCTGGACGAATGAAGAGCTCGTGGGGGAAGCCCTGGCGCCCGTCCGCGGCCAGGTGGCCATCGCCACGAAGTTCGGGTTCAAGCTGACGCCCGACGGGAAGCAGGCCGGGCTGGACAGCAGGCCCGAGCACATCAAGCAGGTCGCCGAAGCCTCGCTCAAGCGGCTCAGGACCGACACGATCGACCTCTTCTACCAGCACCGCGTGGACCCGGAGGTGCCCATCGAGGACGTCGCCGGAGCGGTCAAGGACCTGATCCAGGCAGGCAAGGTCCGGCACTTCGGCCTCTCCGAGGCGGGAGTGAAGACCATCCGCCGCGCGCACGCCGTCCAGCCGGTCACCGCCCTCCAGAGTGAATACTCGCTGTGGTGGCGCGAGCCCGAGCAGGAGATCCTCCCGACCCTCGAGGAGCTGGGCATCGGCTTCGTTCCGTTCAGCCCCCTGGGCAAGGGCTTCCTGACGGGCAAGCTGAACGACGCGTCGCAGTTCGACAAGAGCGACATCCGCAACGTCCTGCCGCGCTTCACGCCAGAGGCTCGCAAGGTGAACCAGGCCTTCGTGGACCTGATTGGCAGGGTCGCGGCCCGGAAGAAGGTGACCCCGGCCCAGCTCGCGCTGGCCTGGGTCCTGGCGCAGAAGCCGTGGATGGTTCCCATCCCTGGCACCACCAAGCCGCACCGGCTGGAGGAGAACCTCGGCGCGCTCCAGGTGACGCTGACGCCTGACGAAGTCCGAGAGCTCACGGACGCGGCCTCGACGCTCACGGCGCAGGGGGAACGCTACCCCGAGGCAATGCAGAAGATGATCAACCGCTGAAGCGTGGCGGCCGGAGGCCCTTCACACGGCCTTCACCGCCAGCTCTCGCGCCGCTTCGACGAAGAGTCGAAGCGGCGCGGAGCGCTGCGCACGGCTGGGGTAGTAGAGGAAGAAGCCGGGGACGGTGGGCGCGTAGGCCTCCAGCACCCGCACGAGCCGCCCGGTGCGCAGTTGCTCCGCCACCGCTGGCTCGAAGGCATACGCCAGCCCCACGCCCGCCTCCGCCAGGGTCGCCGGCAGGTGCAGGTCGTTGCTGATGACGCCTCCGCGCACCGGCACACGCCAGTTCCTCCGGCCGCGCTCCAGCTCCCAGGGGTAGAGCGCCCCGGTCGTCTGTGAGCGGAAGGTGATGCACTCGTGCCGCAGGAGGTCCTCGGGACGCTGGGGCGTGCCGTGGCGGGCGAGATAGGCCGGTGAGCCCACCACCACGAAGCGGAACGCGTCGGTGAGCCGCACCTGCACCATGTCGCGCTCGATGGCCTCGCTCAACCGCACGCCCGCGTCGTAGCCCTCGGCCACGATGTCCACGAAGCGATCCTCGACGACGACCTCCACCTCTACCCGCGGGTGACGCGCGCGAAAGGTGGGCACCACCGGGGCGATGACGTAGGGCACCGCCGCCGTCAGCACCGTCAACCGGACCCGTCCCACGGCTTCTCCCGGCTGCGCGGAGACCTCTCGAAGCGCGGTGAGCGTCTGCCCGACCGCTGGGCCTGCCTCCTCCACGAGCCGCCTGCCGGTGTCCGTCAGCGCGACGCTGCGCGTGGTGCGGGTGAGCAGCACCACCCGCAGCTGCTCTTCCAGCTGCCGCACCGCCTGGCTCACCGCCGCGGTGGAGACACCCAGCTCGCGCGCCGCGCCGCTGAAGCTGCGCAGCCGGGCCACGGAGAGGAACACCTGCAGCTGCGTGAAGGGCGCCGTATTCATTCGCGAGGACCGTACCCGAGCCCACTGTTAAGCACGGGTTAAGAGCCTATTGGCTCCCTCGCGCGTAGTCATCCGCGGGTCCGGCGCGTATCTCTCTTCTCGAGAACGGGGCTCACTGGCCCCAAGTCCCCCGGAGAAGAGACCCATGCCTACCGTCAACGCCTACGCGGCCAGCTCCGCCACATCACCCCTTGGCCCCATCACCATCCAGCGTCGTGAACTGGGCCCGCGCGACGTCCTCATCGAGATCAAGTTCTGCGGCATCTGCCACTCGGACATCCACACCGTCCGTGGCGAGTGGGGCGGGACGACCTACCCCATCGCCCCCGGCCATGAGATCGCCGGCATCGTCACCCAGGTTGGCGCCGGGGTGAAGAAGCACGCGGTCGGCGACCGCGTCGGCGTCGGCTGCATGGTGGACTCGTGTGGCGACTGCACGTCGTGCCGCAAGGGCGAGGAGCAGCACTGCCTCAAGGGGATGGTCGGAACGTACGGCGCCGTCGGCCGGGACGGCCAGCTCACGCAGGGTGGCTACTCCACGCACATCGTCGTGACCGAGGACTTCGTCCTCAAGATTCCTGAAGGCATCGCGCTCGACGCCGCCGCGCCCCTGTTGTGCGCCGGCATCACGACGTACTCGCCGCTGCGCCGCTGGGGCGCGGGCCCCGGCAAGAAGGTCGCCATCGTGGGCCTGGGCGGCCTGGGACACATGGGCGTGAAGTTCGCTCGCGCGATGGGCGCGGAGGTGACCGTCCTGTCGCAGTCGCTGAGCAAGAAGGAGGACGGCCTGCGCCTGGGCGCGCACCACTATTACGCGACGAAGGACCCGGAGACGTTCCAGAAGCTCGCGGGCTCGTTCGACCTCATCGTGAACACGGTGAGCGCGAAGATCGACGTGAACGCCTACCTGTCCCTGCTGGCCCTGGACGGCGCGCTGGTCAACGTGGGCGCGCCCCCGGAGCCGCTGGCCGTCAACGTGTTCTCCCTCATCATGCCCCGCCGCGTGTTCACCGGGTCGCTCATCGGCGGCATCCGCGAGACGCAGGAGATGTTGGACTTCTGCGCGAAGCATCACATCGGCGCGGAGATCGAGGTCATCCCCGCCAGCAAGATCAACGACGCCTACGAGCGCGTGCTCGCCTCCGACGTCCGGTACCGGTTCGTCATCGACGCCGCGACGTTGAAGTAGCTCAGCCCTTCACGACGCCGTCGAAGACGCCGTAGCCGCCGGGGATGAAGAAGTCCTTCCCCGGCTCCAGTCCGAAGGCGCGCATCACCGTCGCCGCGACGTCCTGGGAGCGCGGAGCCCGCGACACGCGGCTCCCGTCCTCCTCCACCAGCGTCACCGGCGTCCCCATGGGCGAGCCGTTCATCGTCTCGTCGTACCCGCCGAGCATCTGGTTGCCCTGGATGCCGCCGCCCACCAGCAGGGCGCACGTCGCCGGGTGGTGGTCGCTTCCCTGCTTCGGGAAGGTCCGCCCGAAGTCGCTGTAGACATACACGAGCGTCTCATCCAGCAGCGACCGGGTCGGGTCGGCCTTGCTCGGGGTGAGGCTCATCTCGATGCACATCCGTCCCACCATCTCCAGCGCGATGCGCAGGTGGTTGGTGTGCATCTGGACGCCGTTCGCGCTGTGCGTGTCGAAGGAGTTGTTGTTGAAGCTCGTGGCCCGCAGGTTCACGGACGTCACCAGGTCTGACTTCAGCAGCTGCAACGCGAAGTCATACGATCCCATCGACAGGCCCGTGCCGCAGGCGTCCGCGTAGCCAATGCAGGCCGTCCAGTCCACCGGGTAGCGCGCGTCCGCCTTGAGCTTCTCCCACGTGGGCGTGGTGGCCAGCACCGACAGGATGTCGCGGCGGATGGTCCGGCTCGCGCCCTTGTAGGTGTCGTAGAGCTGCTCGATCATCGCGTCCGTGCCGCTCGTGGACACGCCCCGCTCCGCGCGCAGCGCCTTCATGAGCGCCGCGTCCACCGCCGTCGCGGGCACTGTCCCCGGGAGCGCTGAACCGTCAAAGCCCACGTCGGGGATGTCGCTGCGGGCGCGCAGCCCGTTCCAGGCGCTGCCGCGCTTGTCGGACAGCGTCGGCTCCACCGACGACGCGGAGCGCAGCACCGTTGGGTTCGCCAGCGCCGGCAGCCCCAACGCGTTCGGGAGCTCGCCGCCCAGGCTGACGTTGGGGATGGGCCGGTCCGGGAAGTGCCTGGCCATGGCGTTGGCGATGACGGCCTGCACGGCCGGAGCACGGAAGCTCGCGCCCGCCACGCCGCACATGCTGGCGACGATGCCGCTCGCGTGCGCGGCCGTGTTCTGATCCGCGCCCACGAGCAGCGCGGCCTTCTCGTAGAGCTTGTACGTGGGGTCCGCCCACGCGTAGCCCCAGGGCCGGTAAAGCTGCTGGTTGTTCGCGAGGGGGTTCACGCCCCGCGCGTCGGCCGGGTCCGCCCAGTTCCAGTAGATGGGCCCGCGCAGCTTGCGCACCGGCCCCGGCGCATCCAGGTCCACCGGTGAGCGGTCGAAGTTCTCCACCTGCCCGGGCAGGTAGCCGACCGGGATGACGCCGCCCTGCGCCGCAGGGATGAACTTCGTGATGCCCGCGCGGGACAGCGGGGAGAAGAAGCTCTCCCAGTGCAGGCCTCCATCCAGCCAGATGCCTAAAAGCTTCGTGGGCCGTCCCGGCGCCGACGCGGCCGAGGCCGTGGACAGCCCGAAGCGCGCCATGAGTCCCAGTTGCGTGGCCCCAAGGGCCAGCTCGAACAGCTTGCGACGCGAGAGCTTCATGGGGTGCCCCTTCAGTAGAAGATCCAGTGCGGGTGACGGATGAAGTACGAGCACACGCCCACCCAGGCGGGCTCGGTGTCCGTCGGCGTCGAGAGCGGCACGAAGACGTCCGTGTAGAGCGCGTCCACCTGCGCGTCGGTGAAGCGCTCGCCCAGGAAGTGCAGCGACCAGCGGCGCAGCGTGGCCTTCACGTCCGCGGGGTCGGCGGTGCGCTGGGAGCCCGCTGGGAAGAGCGCGGTGTTACCCGTCTTGGCCAGCGCCAGGCGGCACCACCGCTGCGACACCTGCGTCAGCGTGAGCGCGAACGTGGGGGACGCGCTCCGGTCCTGCGCGGTCTGGTTCATCACCGAGCCGCCGCCCAGCCCGTAGAAGCGCTCGGCGGTGGGGAGCTGCCGCGGCGCCGGCACCGCGTCGGGCGGCTGCATCGGGTAGAGGTCGTCATTCCGGGACTCCGCCATCGGGATGCCGAACTCCGTCGCGGAGATGAAGAAGTCGTCATGCGTGAGGCCCAGCTGCTGGTACAGCGCCCGCTGCACCTGGGTCGCGCTCATGCGGGTGATGCGCGTCGCATCGGGGTCCGGCCGTGCGTCGCGCTGCTGGGTGGAGAGGCCCTGGATCCACGCGCGGACGTCCGCGATGGGCAGTGTCGCCGTGCCTTCGGACACGAGCTGGGCGTAGGACTTCTCTCCAATGGGCATCTGCTTGAACGCGGCGATGCCCCGGCCCTCCAGCAGGCGGATCAGCTCGCTGTCGTCGGGGCTGCCCGCCTTCACCAGCCGGGCGTCGGAGACCAGCAGGCTCTGGAAGGTGTCCACCGACGCGAAGTACCCGCGCGCTCCCTGGGCGTGGCAGCCCTCACAGTGCGGCTTGAGGCCCTGCATGATGCGCACGGTCTCGGAGCTGGCCGGGGTGCCACAGGCCTTCTGGGACTGCGTGGAAGGAGCGGACGCGGTGCCGTCCCGGCCGCACGCGAGCGCCACGGGAAGCATGATCAGGAGGAGTGCGAAGCGGTTCATGTCAGCGCCCCCGCTGGAAGAGGTTGGACTGCGTGAGGGATTTGACGAACGGGCGGACCTTGCGGCCTCCCGCGACGAAGCGCTCCACCTGTGCATCCAGGTAGCCCGCCTCCCGCGCCGGATCGATGTCGCGCCCCATCACCTGCGCATGGAGGTGCCGCACCACGCAGCGGTCGAAGGCCCCCGCCGCGACGATGATCTTCGCGAAGCCGAGCGGCCCTACCGTCCCGTCCCCCACCTGCCCCAGCAGCGTCTGCTCCGGCGGGAGGAAGTCGAGGAAGACGGCCTCGGGGTTCGCCAGCGCCTGGGCCTCGGTGACGGGCGTGAGCTTCGTGTCGGGCATGTACCAGCGGTTCCAGTGACTGAACGGATCCCCTCCGTAGGGGTACTCGCCCTTGCGCCACTGCACCGGCCAATGCCAGGCGGTGCCCACGCCCGGCATCAGGTACTTCGCGCCATACCCCTCGGACGCGCTGCCCTGCTTCGCGAAGCGCTTGAAGTGGATGGCCGCGGGGTCCAGCCGTGTATGGCAATGCTGGCAGGGCCCCTCCGTGCCCGGATCCCGGCGGTACTCGTTGAACTTCAGGCCCATGGGCGGCGACAGGACCTCGCAGGCCAGCGTCTCCAGCGCCCGGGCGCCGCGCACGCGCTCGCGCGGGTAGCCCGTGAGGAAGCCCAGGCTGGTGAGCATGCCCGCGGCGGGAATGCCCCGGGACGCGCCGACGTCGGTGCGCGGGTCGTAGTGGTAGTCGCGCTCGGCGAGGAGGAAGGGATTGCGCGCGGGGACCTGATACTCGCGCCAGGCGAGCGGATCCCCCGGCGCGTGGTCCGGGTCCACTGGCGCACCGGCGAAGCGCGACGGCCTCCACCAGGAGTCGTCGTCGAGCAGGCCCGTCGCGCCGCCCGCCAGGCCCTGCATCACGTACGCGGCCTGGAGCCGGGTGGGCGCCACGGAGTAGGTGCCGAGGATGAGGTCCGTCACCGGCCGGTCGTGCCACGCGAGGTGGGCGAAGAGGCGGGCGGGCTCCTCGGCGACGAACCGTCGTTGGCCCTGCTCGTTGTAGTGCAGGTAGTCTTCCCAGCCGGCGTACTGCTGGAAGTCGGCGTGGCAGCGCACGGCGCTGGGGCCGCAGCCGCAGGTGCCCTCCGGACCGACGAGGGCGCAGGTGACCTGCACGGGGCTCCCGTTGACGTTCGTGGTGCCCGTGGCGGCGGTGTTGGCCGCGCCGCCCACCAGCGTTACCGTGGTGTCAGGGGCCCACCAGGGCTCCAGGGAGCGCTCCTCCACGGGCGTGCCATCCCCATTCACTCCGTCGCAGACGGTGGCGGCCTCGCGGAAGTACTTCCAGGCGCCGGCCTTCGCCGTGCCCGCCGGGCAGCGCTGGAGGGACCGCTGTTGCTGCACTCCGTACTCCGGCGCATCGGCGGTGCGAGCGACGAGCGGCACGTTGAACCAGTCGCGCGCCCGCTCGAACATCGTCCGGTAGAACGCGGGCTGCGTGAGCGTCTGGTCGACGAAGCGCTCGACGAAGGCCCGCTGCGCGGCGTCGTCCCCCGCGGCCTCGAGCGCGGCGAACTCCTCATCCGTGGGAGGTGTCCCTCGCAGCGCGAGTGAGGACCGCCGCAGCAGCCGCCCGGGCGCGAGCAGGTCGTTCTTCTCGCCCGCGTCGGGGTCACCGGAAGGCACGGGGTCTTCACAGCCGGCGTCCGGCGAGCCCGACGGATCCACGTCATCGTCAGGCGTCCCGCCGACCACGCCCGTGCAGGCCGTCCACACGGCGAGTATCAGGGCCCATCCAACGGAGCGTCGCCAGGTGCCGGGAGCGATCGAGTTGCGCGGGATCATCCGCCGCCGCAAGGCAATGCGTGTGCCAGGAACTCAACACAGCGCGGACGCAATCCCTGCCTCGGAAGGAGCGCATGCCGCCGGGGAAGCCACCGCGACTGGCGACGGATCTCCCCCACACAGTGAGGCCCGGTCCCCCCACCTTCCTGACGTCGTGATCCGCTTCACCCTTGGGAGCCTCCACGCTGTCGCACCCCGGGCGGCGCGCTGACACCGCTGGGGGGGAACCCGCGAAGAGCGTCGTGAATAGCCTCTCCGCCGGTGCCGGACTCCTCCGGCCCGGGGAGGCAGCATGAAACAGACGCGCGGATTCGCCGTGGCCCTGGCTGTGACCACCTTGCTCACGGGAGCGCCCGACGTCCAGGCCCGTGGCACGGTTGCTTCCGGGGTGGAAGCCGAGGTGACGTTCGCCACCGGCGCCGCCGTCCGGTGCGGTGACACCCTCACCGAGCACACGCGCCTCACGCACGACCTCGACTGCCCGGGCTCGGCGCCCTTCGCGCTCAGGCTCGACGGTGAAGGCATTGTGCTGGACCTGGGCGGACACACCGTGCGCCGCACCGGCCCGGAGAACGAGGACTCGCAAGGCATCGTCGTCGACAACGGCCGGATGGTGCGCAACGGCACGGTGCAGGGGTTCGGCCGGGGCATCATCACCCCCTGGTCCTCGAACACGCTGAACCTGCGGCTGCACGAACTCGCGCTGCTCGACAACGACATCGCCGTCTACAGCCAGGCGGATACGAACTTCCTCATCACCCAGTGCCGTGTGAGCGGGAACGGCCAGGGGCTGAGCAGCGAGTTCGACGCGTCCACGGGGCTCTTCGACGTGCGGTCCTCGACCTTCACCCACAACGGGACCGCGATGATCGCGGACTTCCATCAGATCGACGTGCTCGACTCCACCTTCACGTCCAATGGGCTCGTCATCCTCTGCTTCGGGGGCTCCGCTCGCATTCGCGGGAGCACGCTCGCGTGGAACGAGGCGGTGGGCAGGATGCAGCTCGACTTCGGCGGCCCCTATACCTGCAACGAGATGCGGTTCGAGAACTCGCTCCTGTCGAACAACGCCGCGTTCGCGCCCGCCCTCCAGCCGGTCTGGGAAACGAACCGGCTCGCGATGATCAACACGCTGGCCGTCAGCAATGGCACGGGGCTCCGGACCTCGGCCCTGACGGTCTATTTGGATGGCAACACCTTCTATGACAACGCAGGCGGCCTGACGCTGTCCGACCTGCAGACCGCCGTCCCCGTCCCGCTCACGGGCATCGTCCGCGGCAACCAGTTCCTGAGCAACGACGGAGACGGACTCCGCGTGGAGCCGCCCAGCACACCCACGGTGATCCACAACGTCGCCCTGGGCAACACGGGCTTCGGCATCTACGCGCCCACCGCCTTCGACGGCGGCGGGAACGTCGCGCGAAACAACACCGCGGGTGACTGCGTGGGCATCACCTGCTCCATGTACTGACGTCCCGGCCGGCGGCGGCCGCACCCCTGCTGCCCTGGCTGGAACAATGAACCTCCAGACACAAGCACGCACCCGGGTCGCCTTGAGGCGCACCCGGGGCCCTTCACTAGCGTGGCCTCCGTCCATTCCACCCTGGAGGTCGCGACATGGAAACGGAACGCGGAAGGGCCTGGGTCCCCTGGCTGGTGACGGCGCTGGTGGCGGTGCTCGCGGGCCTGGTGCTGTATCTGTCGCATCGCAGCACGACCCGCGCGGACGCGGAGGCGGCCGTGGCGGCGGCCCGGGCCAGTGACGCGGAGGCGGCGAAGCAGCAGCTGGAGGCGAAGCTGGCCGCGCTGGAGGCGGAGCACGCGAAGCTGTCCACGGAGAAGGAGCAGCTCAACACGGAGAAGGAGCAGCTCAGCCAGACGGTGCAGGAGCAGGAGGCGGAGCTGGCGCGGCTCAAGGCCACCTACGAGGACCTCCAGGACAAGATGAAGAAGGAGATCGCCGAGGGCGCCATCCGCCTGACGCAGGAAGGGGGCCGCCTCCAGGTGGACCTGGTCGACAAGGTCCTCTTCGATTCAGGCGACGCCAGCATCAGCGCGCGCGGCCAGGAGGTCCTCACCCGGCTGGGCGGCGTGCTGTCCAAGGTGGATGACAAGCTCATCCAGGTGACGGGCCACACCGACGACTCCCCGCCCACGCAGAAGCTCCAGGCCACCTTCCCCACCAACTGGGAGCTGTCCGTCGCGCGCGCCGTCAACGTGGTGCGCTACCTCCAGGACAAGGGCGGCGTGCCCGCGAAGCGCATGCTCGCGGCGGGCTACGGCGACACGCGGCCCCTGGCGGCCAACGCCTCGCCGCAGGGGCGCGCCCGCAACCGCCGCATCGAGCTGTTGTTGATCCCGGAGCAGGCCGCCCGGCGGAACCCCGCCATCGCGAAGGCGACGTCCTCGAAGGCGACGCCCGTGAAGGGGACTCCCGCGAAGGCGTCCGCCGTGAAGCCCGCCGTCGGGAAGAAGGCCCCGTCCGGCCGGTAGTCGCGAGGGCCTGCCCGACTTCTATCCCCGACTCCGCCAGCTGATGCCCTGAAGGGCCGTGTACCGCCAGGGGGAACGCGGGACGGTTAGAACCGCCTCGCTGCTCCACCCGTCGTCGGGTTTCACCCTCGACATGGCCTCTCCGGAACTGCTCCGCGGTGTGAAGTGGAAGGACTTGAGGACGCTCTCGACCCGGGAGCTCCTCATCGAGAACAACCTGACCCTGCCCTGGTTCTTGTTCTCGATGCTGCTGGCGTACTTCGAGCACTACGCCCTCGCCCTGCCCTTCTCTGCCTTCTTCTTCCTCACGGGCCTGAGACAGGTGCACAACGGCTTCCACCGCGCGCTGGGCACGAACCGGTTCCTGACCTGGTTCACGCTGTATTCCAACAGCGTGCTGATGGTGGTGTCGCTCCACGCGGTGAAGTTCAATCACCTGAGACATCACCGCTACACCCTGGCGGAGGGAGACTACGAGGGGAAGTCAGCGGGCATGTCCTGGTACGGCGCCATCCTGTACGGCCCCGTCCACATGTGGCTGATCCACAAGGTGACGCTCCAGCAGGGAGACAGGAAGTACCGCTGGAACGTCCTGTTCGAGCTGGCCTCCATCGCGGTCTTCATCGCCGGGGTCTTCCACCTGCGGCTGCACTTCCTCATCTACCACGTCGCGGTGATGGTCCTGGGCGAGTGCCTGATGGCCTTCTTCGCCGTGTGGACCGTGCATCACGACACGCAGGATGCCCCGGCGCTCGCGCGGACCCAGCGCACCGGGTGGAAGAACCTGCTCACGTTCAGCATGTTCTATCACCTGGAGCACCACCTCTTCCCGGCGGTGCCCACCATCAAGCTGCCGGAGCTGGCGAAGCGCCTGGACGCGGCGCTCCCCGGGTTGGAGAAGCGCGCGACGTTCTGAAGGGACCGGGCTCAGTCCCCAACACCTCAGGCGCCGTACGGCAGTTCGACCGTGAAGGTGGCCCCGAGGCCCGGTTCGCTCTCCACGCGGATGACACCGCCGTGTGCCTCGATGACCTGTCTGGCGATCCACAGCCCGAGCCCCAATCCACCATAGTGGTTGGTGGAGACCGCGCGCTCGAACCGGTCGAAGATCCGGGCCTGGGCATCCAGGGGAATCCCGATGCCGGTGTCCCGGACCACGAGCGTCGCCCTGTCCCTGGAGGCCTTCACCATCACCTCCACGGCCCCGCCCGCTCCGTACTTGAGGGCGTTGGAGACGAGGTTCGTCACCACCTGCTCAAGCCGAGCCCCGTCCCATTGGCCTCGCACCGACGGATCGACGAGCACCCGGAGCTGACAGCGCGACTGGGCCGCCGCTTCGGCCGAACGCTCCACCACCTCCTGCACGAGCGCGGACAGGTCACACGCCCCCACCTGGAGCGTGAGCCGCCCGGCGCCTATGCGGACGGCATCCAGCAGTTGCTCCGCGAGGGTGCCGAGCCGCTGCGCCTGTTTCCGCGCCCGCGACAGCCGCTCCCACATGTGGGGATCACCGGTCTGTTGCACCAGGTGCACGAGCGAGTGGAGCTGGAGCTGGAGGGTCGTGAGTGGCGTCCGCAGCTCATGCCCGGCGATGGACAGGAAGTCATCGCGCAGCCGCACCGCCGTCAACAACTCCGTCTCCACGCGCTTGCGGTGCTCGATCTCTGCTTCGAGCATCCTGGAGCGCTGCTGAAGGGCGGCGATTT
The DNA here is from genome assembly GCF_036245865.1 of Corallococcus caeni. Classification (NCBI taxonomy): domain Bacteria; kingdom Pseudomonadati; phylum Myxococcota; class Myxococcia; order Myxococcales; family Myxococcaceae; genus Corallococcus; species Corallococcus caeni. Next base: position 998,254 of record NZ_BTTW01000003.1, read on the forward strand.
CGCGCAGGCGCAGCTCGTCGTCAGGGACCTGCGAATAGGACTCGGTGGGGCTGACGTGGGAATGCGCGGCGCAGACCTGATGGAAGGTCCGCGCATCCTCCTGCGTCTGGAAGCCTCCCAACGCATAGGCGCAGAGCACGCTGAACGAATACGACCGGCCCAGCTCGTTCCACTGCTCCTCCAGGAGGAGCGCGGCCTGGGGGTTTTGATCCTTCACCAGCAGGTCCACCATCTCGCCGTAGGCGCGCACCTTGCGCCCGCCCGCGGCGCGATGACTCCTGTCGAGGACCGCGCCGATGACCTGCTGGAAGCGGCTCCAGTCAGGCAGCCCTCCCACCATGAACCGCGCCAGGGTGTCCCGGGCATCCAGCAGGACGAGCCGCCCGTCCTCCAGGGCGGGCTCCACCTCGAAGCCCATGGCGTTCAGCTGCGCCTTGATGCCGCTGAGATGTGCTTCCGTCGCGATGACGACAGCGGGTTCACCCACCTGGAAACCCGTGGCAAGGAACCTCGCGACCACGTCGAACAGGAAGGACGGGGCCTCGTAGAACTGGACATGGTGGTCGCCCCTGGCTGGCGGAGACAGGCGCGGGGCCGGACTTCCCTGGGCGGAACGCATGAGGGAGCATACAACCGGCGGAGGAATTGGCATCCGCCTCGCCCCTCATCCCGAAACCAGACGACTTTGTTCAGGGCCCTGGGTGCCGGGGACGGTCGGCTGCTTGACTGGCTTTGACCGCCAGATTGCGATTCTTTGACGTTCGATGAGTGGCCAGGGCCTGTCCTTCCTGCTCGCCCTCCGACCCGGCGTCCTCCCCTACTCCCCGTGCGCGCGCACCGCGTCATCCCCATCCCTCCCTCCGAGGAGACGCCATGGCCAGGAAGATGAAGGCAGTGCAGGTGCCGAAGGCGGGAGGCCCGCTCGAGGTTGTCGAGCGCGAGATCCCCGAGCCCGGTCCGGGGCAGGTGCGGCTCGCCGTCGAAGCGTGTGGCGTCTGCCACAGCGACGCCATCACCAAGGAGGGCTGGATGCCCATCCAGTACCCCCGGGTGCCGGGCCATGAGGTGGTGGGCCGCATCGATAAGGTGGGTCCTGGCGTGACGGCCTGGAAGGAAGGACAGCACGTCGGCGTGGGCTGGCACGGGGGGCATTGCGGCCAGTGTGTCGCGTGCCGCAGCGGGGACTTCGTCACCTGCGAGAAGCAGCAGATCTGCGGCATCAGCTACGACGGCGGCTACGCGGAGTACCTGGTCGCGCCCCAGGAGGCGCTGGCCCGCGTCCCGGAGGGGATGAGCTCCGAGGATGCCGCGCCCCTGCTCTGCGCGGGCGTCACCACGTACAACTCCCTGCGCAACATGGGGGCGCGGCCGGGTGACCTGGTGGCGGTGCAAGGCATTGGCGGCCTGGGTCACCTGGCCGTCCAGTACGCCCGCAAGTTCGGCTACCGCACCGCCGCCATCTCGCGAGGCGCGGACAAGCGTCCGCTGGCGCTCGAACTGGGTGCGCACGAGTACATCGACACGGAGAAGGGCTCCCCGGCCGAGGCCCTCCAGAAGCTCGGCGGCGCGCGCGTCATCATGATGACCGCGTCGAGCAGCAGCCTGGCGGGAGAGCTGCTCGGAGGCCTGGGGCGCAATGGCACCCTGCTGCTGCTGGGCGCGGGCTCCGAGCCCATCCCCGTCAGCAGCGGGTCCATGATTGGCAAGCGCACGCGCATCCAGGGCTGGCCCAGCGGCGTGCCCCAGGACTCGCAGGAGGCCATGGCCTTCAGCGCGCTTTCGGGCGTGCGCTCGCGCAACGAGGTGTTCCCGCTGGAGCGCGCGACGGAGGCCTTCGAGCGGATGATGAGCAACAAGGCCCGCTTCCGGGTCGTGCTCAAGATGCGCTGAAGGCGCGGGCGGCGACTCGCGCTTGCCGGGGGACGGGCGGGGTGGAGATGCTTGCGCCGTCCTCTTCCCCCGGTGCCCTTCGCATGTCCCCTTCCCGCCCGCTGATCCGCCTCGCGGCGCTGTCCCTCGCCCTGGCCCTCCCGGCACCCTCCAGGGCCGACGCGCCCCTCCCTTCCGCGCGTGAGCGCGAGGCCGCGCTGCTCGTGGGGAGCGTGCTGGGAGGCACGCCCATGCTGGAGGACCTGCGCTCGCTGGTGGACGAGGTGGGCGGCAGGGCCACGGGCTCCGACGCCAACACCCGCTCCGTGGAGTGGGCGCTGGAGCGCTTCCGCGCGGCGGGCGTGACGGCGCGCGCGGAGCCCTTCCCCATGCCGGCGCTGTGGCTGGAGCGCGGCGCCACCGCCTCCGTGCAGGGCCCGGGCGTGCGCTTCGCCCCGCGCGTGGCCGCGATGCCCTTCTCCGCCGCCACGTCCAGGGGCGGCCTCACCGCGCCGCTGCTGGAGGTGGGCCGCGGCACCGAGGCGGACTTCCAGCGGGTGGGCGCGAAGGCGCGGGGCGCGTACCTGCTGGTGGAGACGGACGAGCTCAAGGACGTCGACGGGCTCTTCCGCGAGTACGACGAGGCGGCGGTCATCGAGTCCCGCGCGTTCGCCGCGGGCGTGGCCGGCGTCGTCTACATGGGCAGCCGGCCCGGCAACCAGCTCTACCGGCACAGCGTCTCCGTGGGCCCCCGGAACACCCGTCCCATGATGGTGATGGAGCGCGACGGCGCGAAGCGCGCGCTGCGGCTGCTGCGCGCGGGCAAGGCCCTGAGCCTCACCGCGACGCTGGACCTGCGCACGGGCGGCCCCTACGAGGCCCGCAACGTCATCGGCGAGATTCGCGGCACCACGCGCCCGGACGAGGTCGTCGTGCTGGGCGCGCACCTGGACAGCTGGGACCTGGGCGGTGGCGCGCTGGACAACGGCGCCAACGTCGCGATGCTGCTCGACCTCGCGCGCCAGATGCAGCGCCTGGGCCTGAAGCCCGCGCGCACCCTGCGCTTCGCGCTGTGGAACGGCGAGGAGCAGGGCATGTACGGCTCGGCCGGCTATGCGCGCACGCACGCGGCGGAGCTGGACCGGCACACGCTGGCGCTGTCGGTGGACATCGGCTGCGGGCGCATCACCGGCTTCTACACGAACGGCCGGGCGCCGCTGGTGCCGCTGGTGGACCGGGCGTTGAAGCCGGTGGAGGGCCTGGGGCCCTTCACGCAGCTGGACGTGCCGGTGGTGGGCACGGACAACTTCGACTTCATGATGCACGGCGTGGCCAACCTCATCGCCAACCAGGAACCGGCCACGTACGGACCCAACTACCACGCGCGCTCGGACGAGTTCGAACAGTGCGACGCCCGCACGCTGCGCGCCAACGCGGCCGTGGTGGGCGCGCTCGCGTGGGGCTTCGCCACCATGGACGAGAAGCTGCCCCGCCAGAGCCGCGCGGAGGTGGAGGCGCTCATCCGGGACACCGACCTGGGCCAGCAGATGAAGGCCTTCAACGTCTGGGAGGAGTGGGCCAGCGGCGCCCGGGGACATCCCCTGGAAGGCAAGCCCGCGCCCGCCCCGCGCTGAAGGCCTTACGGCCCCCACCAGGGGGCCAGGCCAGCCCCCGTCAGAGCGCCGGCTGATCCTGTTGCACCCGGGCCTCCACCTGGCGCTGGAGGGCCTGCAGCTGCTCCAGCCGGTCCCTCAGCTCCCCGCGCAGGTCGCGCTCGTCGGTGTGGAGGACCTCGTCGTGCAGCCCCTCGATGCTTTCGGCCAGACAGGCACGGAGGAGGTGGATCTGCTGCGGGGAGAGTTCCAGGACCATGGGACACCTCACTGTCAGAGGAACAGCGGTGGCACTCCTCCCCCACACACCCGAGGGAGCGGGTGCGAGCGCGCGCGCGTCAGGCCCGTGAGGGCCGAGGCTGCTGCTGCTCCTGAGGCCTGGCGCGCAGGCGATCGCGGAACACCGTGAAGTGTAAGCACGCGCTCGCCCACCGCCCCATGGCCCGGCCAGACATCGCCCGGCCGGGTGTTCGGTCTTCCACACCCAGGGTGCGGCGCGCCCAGGCAGGGGGCCGCACCCCGAGGGCGTGCTACCGCAGCGCGATCAGCGAGGCCACGAGCAGCGAGACGACGCTCATGACCTTGATGAGGATGGCCACGCCGGGGCCCGACGTGTCCTTGAACGGGTCGCCCACCATGTCGCCGACGACGGCGGCCTTGTGGACCGCGGAGCCCTTCGCGTGGCCCGGCAGCTTGCCCTTCTCGATGAACTTCTTGGCGTTGTCCCACGCGCCGCCCGCGTTGGCCATGTAGAGGGCCATGGTGGCGCCGACGACGAGCGAACCGGCCAGCAGGCCCGCCAGGGCGAGGGGCCCCAGGACGTAGCCCACCAGCGGCGGGGCGACGATGGCGATGAGGCCCGGGAAGATCATCTCGCGCAGGGCGCTCTTGGTGGAGATGTCGACGATCTTCTTGGGGTCCGGCTCGGCCTTGAGCTCCATCAGGCCCGGAATCTCACGGAACTGACGGCCAATCTCCTCGACGATGGCGCCGGCGGCGCGGCCCACGGCGAGCATCGTGGAAGCGCCCACCAGGAACGGCAGGATGGAGCCCAGCAGCAGGCCGACGATGACGTTCGGGTTGGTCAGCTCCAGGCTCATCTCCGCCAGACCGTTGGCGACGCGCGTGTGGTTGACCTCCAGGTTGAACGCGGAGAAGAGCGCGATCACGGTGAGCGTCGCGGAGCCGATGGCGAAGCCCTTGCCGATGGCCGCCGTGGTGTTGCCCACCGCGTCCAGCTCGTCGGTGATGGCGCGCACGTCCGGGCCCAGGCCGGACATCTCGGAGATGCCGCCCGCGTTGTCGGAGATGGGGCCGTACGCGTCCACCGTCATCACGACGGCGGTGCCGCCCAGCATGCCCACCGCGGAGAGCGCGATGCCGTACAGGCCGAGCGCGCGGTCCGCGATGTAGGCCACCAGGGCGATGGTCGCCATGGAGATGCCCACGCTCTCCATGCCCACGGCGAGGCCGCGGATGAGGTTGGTGCCCGCGCCCGTGATGGAGGCCTCCGCGATGCGCTGCACCGGCGTGGAGGAGGTGTAGTAGTCCGTGACGAGGCCGATGATGGCACCGCCGAAGGCGCCCGCGGCCAGCGCCACCGTGATGGACTGGGACAGGCCGAACACGTTCATCATCACGAACGACAGGCCCACCAGGATGACGGGGGGCATGATGAGCGCGCTGCGCAGGACCTGCGCGGGGTTCATGTGCTTGAGCGCGCGAGCGATGAAGATGCTCAGCAGGCTGACCACCAGGCCCACCGCGGACAGCACCAGCGGGAGGATGACGCCCGCGATCTTCGCGGAGCCCGTCGCGTTCGTGTCCACCACGAGGCGGGAGAGCTCCGTGGAGTTGGCGGTCAGCGCGATGGCCATGGCGGCGACGATGGCGGCCACCATGGACTCGTAGATGTCCGCGCCCATGCCGGCCACGTCGCCCACGTTGTCACCCACGTTGTCGGCGATGACGCCGGGGTTGCGCGGGTCGTCCTCGGGGATGTTCTCGATGACCTTGCCGGCGATGTCGGAGCCCACGTCCGCGGCCTTGGTGTAGATGCCGCCGCCCACGCGCGCGAAGAGCGCGATGGAGCTAGCGCCCACGGCGAACGAGTGGAGGATGGGGGACAGCTCCGGGCTGGACCGGAAGAAGTAGTAGACGACGCCCATGCCGATGAGGCCCAGGCCAGCGACGGCCAGGCCCATCACGGCGCCGCCATCCAGCGCGACCAGCAGCGCGTTCGGCTTGGAGCCGGTGCGCGCGGCCTGCGCGGTGCGCACGTTCGCGAACGTCGCGGCCTTCATGCCGATGTAGCCCGCGAGCAGCGACAGGAACGCGCCCGCCACGAAGCTCGCGCTCGCCGTCGGTCCCAGCGCCAGGCCGATGATCACCGCGACGACGACGCAGTAGATCGCCAGCACCTTGTATTCGCGGACGAGGAACGCCATCGCGCCTTCGCGGATGTAGCCCGCGATGCGGTTCATCGTCGCGTCACCGTCTGGGAGCGCCTTGACGCGGAAGTAGAAGAACGCAGAGAAGAGCAGACCCACGGCGCCGATGACGCTCGGTGCGATTGCCCAGAAATTCGACTCGAGACTCGACAACTCCATCCGTTCCTCCAGAGCGGTCCCGGGGGGCCTCAGACCGCTCGCCCTGCGGATCGCTCGCGTGCCGCGCGAAATGTGCGGAGGGCCTATACGTGATTTCAGGGCAAGCTGGGAGCCTCGGAGCGGATCCTCGGGAACGAGGGCCTGTCCGGGGCCGCCAGCGCGGGAGGGGCCCCAGGCGACAGCCGCAGCGGAACGGAGCCGCTGAGAGGCCATAAGTACCTGGACTCACTCATGATTCATGGCTGGGGAGGGAGCCCTGACGCGCTGAAGTGCCCCGCGGGGGCCCGCCGGGTGAAGGTTTGAGGCCCCCCCTTTACAGGGGCGCCGCACTCAACGTGCGCGCAGCAGGGCCTTCAGCCTCGCCGTCTGTTCCGGGCTCCAGCCCTCGGGCCGCAGGAGCGCGGCCCAGCCGTCCACGTGCTCGCCGGTGTAGACGTGGCCGTACCCCGCGGGCACTTCCATCCCCAGCGGAAGGTCCGCCGTCACCTGCCAGAACGTCACGAAGGGGATCCACACCATCTCCCCCAGGACGTCGGCGCCTCGGGGCTCGCGCAGCCAGTCCGGCCGCCGCACCAGGAGCCGGGGGCTCCACCAGGTGATGGGGTCGGAGGGGTGGAGCAGGTACAGCACGCGCGAGTCACCCCAGGGCGCGGACGCGGGCGGGATGTCTTCGCCCGGCCTGCGGCTGAAGCGGACGATGCGGCCCTGGCGGTAGATGGGCTCCACCTCGGGGCTGCCCGGGTCCCGGTGGTCGGTGAACGCGCGATACAGGGTGTTGAAGTTCGGCGGCCCGACGAAGAGCACCCCGTCGGTGCGGTTGGCCAGGTCCCGCTCGCCGCTGAACGCCGTCTCTCCGCCGTAGGAGCCCAGGCTCTCACCGAACACCAGCAGCTTCGGGCGGTGCGCGGGAGGAAGCCGGGACCAGCGCTCGTAGACGGCGTCGAAGAGCGCACGGCCTGACTCCCGGGCCCGCTCCTGATCCACCAGGACGGAGAGCCACGACCACAGGTGCGAGTACTGCATGGAGACGATCGCGGAGTCGCCGCCGGTCATGTACTCGAAGGCGTCCACGGCCTCCGGCACCACCCAGCCACTGCCCGTGGTCGTCGCCACCAGCAGGTACGCGCGGTCGAAGCCGCCGGCCCGCTCCAGGTCGTCGACCGCGAGCGCGGCCCGGCCCTCCGCATCCGGCGCGGAGGCATAGCCGGCGTACGCGCGGATCGGCTCCTTCACGGCCGGGCCATGGAATCGGGAGAGGTCCTCGACGGAGGGCCCCCGCCCCACGAAGTTGCGCCCTTCCCTTCCCAAGGAGTCCCACGCGATGCGTGAGCCGGCGCCCCCGGAGCGCAGCGCGGTGCGGGGTCGGACCACGCCCTCGTCGGTCAGCGTGTCCTGCACCGCCAGGGTGCGGTCCGCCATCGAGATGAGCCCGTCCCACAGCACGCCGCTGGCCACCAGCGCGGTGAGCACCACCACGGCCAGCAAGCTCGTCGCACGGGCCGCGCGAGGACCGATGTGCCTGGAGAGCCGCGCGGCCAACGCTCGGGCCACGGCGCGCAGACCGCGTCCCAGGGCGACGAGCAGGAAGAAGACGACCGCCGCGACGAAGGGGGCGAGCAGGTACCCCGCGCCACCCGACGCGGCCATGCCCATGAGCTCGCGGATGCGCTGCTGCCAATGCCAGCCCAGCAGCAGCGAGGCGACCAACGCCACGCCGCCCGTGATGAAGAAGGCCTGCCACGCGCGCGGGCGCGGAGTCCTCGCGGGGCGGTCCGCGAACTCCCGCCAGAGCCACGCCCCCAGACACCCCAGCCCATAGCCAATGGCCGCGCTGAGGCCGCTGACGAAGCCCTGGAAGGGACCGCCGCGCGGCAGCAGGGACGGCGTGAAAGCCAGACAGGCGAAGAGGAGCGCGACCCAGGACCCCGGCAAGGTGTAGCGGAGCCAGCGGGGCCAGGCGCGGCCTGCACGGCTGGCCTGGCGCGCCGCGACGGGCTGCTCGGCGTGGGTGAGGAAGTGCTCCATGCGGACTCCCGGCAGGTGCGCTGGCTTTGGCCTGCCAGCCAGGGAGACGGCAGCCATTGAGGCTCGCCGTCCCTCCAGGGCGCACTCCAGAGGGTAGGCCCCGAGAGTGCTCTCCGGCAGCGTGCGCCCGTCATGGCCGGTGCTCATGCAGTCGGCGCACCTGAGGCTCGTGTCGTTGAAGGATGCGCGCACGGCCCAGGACCTTCCGTACTACCTTCCCCACGGGCATGCCCCCAGGGGAAGGACACGGCGCTTGAGCACTCGGAACGTCATCGTCGTCGGAGGAACTGGCGACATCGGGCGCGCTGTCGTCCACAAGCTGCGCGCGGAAGGACTGCGCGTGCTGAGCGCCGCGCAGGACGTGACCGAGGAGCCCCCGGACGCGTTGCACGTGGACGTCACCCGCGAGGACTCCGTGACGTCGATGTTCGACAAGGCGGAGGCGCGGTCGGGACCGCTCTCGGTCCTGATCAACTGCGCGGGCTTCGGCGTCTTCACGCCCATCCACGAGACGTCCCTTGAGGACTGGAATCGCAGCCTCGCCGTGAACCTCACGGGGACGTTCCTGTGCGCGCGCGAGGCCGTCCGGCGGATGAAGTCCCGAGGTGGCGGGCGGATCATCCACATCGGCTCCGTGAGCGACCACCTCACGCTCCCCATGAACGGCGCCTATGCCGCGTCAAAGCACGGCGTCCGGGGACTGACGGGCGTCCTGAACCAGGAGGGCCAGGCGTTCGGCATCCGCGCCACGCTCCTGTCCCTGGGTGCTGTCTACACCGCCTTCTGGAAGACCCGGCCGGAGTTCAGCCCCGCGGACATGCTCTCCGTGGAGGACGTGGCCCAGTGCATCTGGGAGATCGCCATCAAACCCCTGAACGTGCGCGTCGATGAGGTCCGCCTCGTCCCGCCCCGAGGAGTCCTCTGATGAAGACGCAACCGAAGGCCCCTGTCGCCGTCGTCACCGGAGCCAGCCGGGGGATCGGCGCGGCCATCGCCACCGCGCTGGCCCGGAGCGGGTTCGAGGTGGCCCTGATGTCTCGCGACGTGGCCGCGCTGGAACAACTCCAGAAGCAGCTGGTTGAGGCCGGGGGCCGCGCGTGGCCTCTGGCCTGTGACGTCGCGAACCGGGCCGACGTGACGTCAGCGCTGGATCAGCTCGAAGCGAAGGTGGGCGCGCCGGCGGTGCTCGTGAACAACGCGGGCATCGGAGGACCGTTCCATCGCGCGGACGAGGTCAGCGTCGCCGAGTGGGACCTGCTGTTCGGCGTGAACGTGGAGGGCGTGCGCAACCTGTGTCAGTGGGCGCTGCCGCGCATGAAGGCGCAAGGGTACGGGCGCATCGTCAACATCGCGTCCATCATGGGCCTCTTCGGAGGGGCGCAGTCGTCCACCTACGCGGCCACCAAGCACGCGCTCGTGGGCTATTCGAAGGCCATCGCCGCGGAGTGGGGAGCCTATGGCATCACCTGCAACGCGCTCTGCCCTGGCTACATCGAGACGGAGATGCTGGCGAAGGCGCCCGCCGCCGCACGTGAGCGGCTGCTGGAGCGGATCCCCGTGAAGCGCTTTGGAACGCCGGAGGAGGTGGCGGGCCTGGTGGCGTTCCTCGCCGGGCCTGCTGGCGGCTACGTCAACGGGAGCGCGCTGGTGATGGACGGTGGGCTGTCGGCACATCTGGCGTCCGACCTGCCGTCGTTCTGACGCTGGGCTCCCCTGGAAACAGCACCTGCTCCAGCAGCACGCGCAGCTCCTGCTCCAGTCCAGGCACCGAGGCGCCGCGCAGATTCCCGCCGCCCCGGAAGAGGGACAATCCTTCGAAGAGGGCGACCAGCAGCGCCGCGCGCCGTTCCCGGCGCGCCGGGGAGAGCTCGGGATCCAGCTCGCGCAGCAGCTCCACGACGCCCGCGCGATAACCGGCGTAGAAGACCGCGAGCGCGTCGGCGACCATGGCATCCCTCGCGGCCATCGCCCACAGCTCCGCGAAGAACTGGCAAGCATGCGCTGAGTCCTGGTCCTCCAGGATGGCGTCCACGGCCAGCCCAAGCCGCCGCGCAGGCTCCTCTCCTCCGCCCTCCATCCGCTCGCGGACCCGCTGGAGCGCCTGCGCCAGGTAGCGCGCCAGCAGCGCCCGCACCACGTCCTGCTTCGTCGGGAAGTAGTACTGGAGGTTGCCCAGGCTCACCTCCGCGCGCTGGGCCACGGCGCGCAGGCTGAGCCCCGCGTAGCCGTCCTCGGCCAGGACCTCCAGGGTTGCATCGAGGATGCGCCCCACGCGCTCGGTGCCCTTGGCGTGCACCGCCGTCCCCTTTCGGGGGCTCGCGGAGGGCAGCGCCCCCGGGACCTTCTTGCTCGAGCGGCGGGCCATCACGCCACCTCGCGCGCCAGCTGCTCGTCGATGCGGACCTCGACCCCGCAGGCACGCAGGGTGGCCAGCGTCTCCTCGGGCCGGGGCTCATGCTCCGGGAACCACACGCCCGGGGGCGGCGGAGGTGCGCCATCCAGCCCCAGGAGCCGCTCCGCGCCCAGCAGCGCTCCCACAGCGGTGAGGTGGGCCTGTCCCCGCGGATCCACCATCTCGATGCGGACCTTCCCCCGCGCTCCCTCCACGTCCGCGACCCACGCCGCTTCACCTCCCGTGTTGCTGCCGGAGAGCAGCGCCCGGCGCAGCGACGTCCAGCGCGGATGCTGGAGCAGCCGCAGGATGCCCAGCCGCTGGAGCACGACGAGCGTCCAGGTCGCGGAGCCTGAGTCGAAGCCCAGCCGCGTCGTCACGGTGCGAGCGCCCAGCACCCGAGGCAGCGTCGCCTGTTCAGGGGTGTCGAGCCGGAACACCCGGGTCTGGCGTCCATCGGAGAACGTCACCCGCCGTCCGTCCGTCAGCGGCAGCACGTGCCGCTCCTGTCCGTCCTCCGTCACCTCGAAGGACAGGCCCAGCCGGTCCATGTACTCCAGCGAATCGGGCCCGGCCTGATCCGCGAGCGCGAAGCGGATGGCCACCTCCACGCGCTCCAGGCGCCCCACCCTTCGCGCCGCCATCGCCACCAGGCGCGGCACCAGCCCCGCCATCCACGCGGAGCCGAGCACCACCGGCGCGGCCGGCGTCGCACCGGAGAGCCGCAGCACCGTGGCCTTCAACCGGGACGTCCACCGGGTGATGTCCAGCACAGGCACGCCGGCGCGAGACGCCGCCAGCAGCAGCGTGTCATCCGGGTCGTTGACCAGGGACAGCACGGCCCGGGGCTTTCCCCCCAACGCCGCCAGCGCATCCGGAGAGCGGACATCCAGCGCGACGCCCTCCGCCCGCCCCAGACGCTCGGCCAGCTCCTTGGCGGGCGCTTCCCGGCGCCCGGCGATGAGCAACGGCAGGTCCGGGTGACGCTCCCGCAGCAACACGGCGAGCTGTGCACCCACCACTCCATAGCCACCCATCAGCAAAACCTGGCCTTCAGACTCCATGGCGAATCCCCCGCGCAGGCACGGTTCCTTCCGTGACCCGTGACGAATATAGGTCGAATGACCTATTTCTTCACGACATTCGACCGCGAGCGCTGGAAACGCCCTGCGCCGCTGCTTCGGCCGACGCCCATTCGCCATCCTGGGGGCGCCCATGCGGGTCTTCCCTCGTGCTCGTCGCCGGGTGTGGCGGCCTGGGCGTGCTGAATGCCAGCTTCACCCAGCAGAAGTAGCCGAGGCCGCCGCCTCCAGCGCCGCGAGGATGAGGGGGAGATCTGCTGCGTCGGTCCGCCAGTTGGAGAAGGCCGCGCGCAGACCCGGGCGACCGGCGTACTGCGTCGGGGTGAAGTGCACGCGCCCATCTGCTTGCAGCGCCTGAAGGAGGCGGTCACGGCGCGCGGCATCCCCCGAGCGCAACGCGAAGCAGACGATGTTCAACTTCACGGGGGCGAGCACCGCGTAGTGCGGTGACGCCGCGAGTCCCTCTCCCAGGTCACGTGCGAGCGCGCAGCTGCGCTCGACGAGCGCGCGGTGCCCGTCGCGACCGTAGGCCATGAGCGTCATCCACGCGGGCAGCGCCCGGAAGCGGCGCGAGTTCTCAGGCGTGCGGTGCAGCAGATCCGGCCCCTGGCCGAGATAGGCGGCCACCGCGCGGAAGACGCGCTCCTGCAACGCGAGGTGGCGCGTGAAGACGATGCCGGAGTCATAAGGGACGTTGAGCCACTTGTGGCCGTCCGCCGCGATCGAGTCCGCGTGGGCGAGCCCCCGCAGCAGCTGCGCATGCGCCGGGCTGCAGGCCGCGAAGATGCCGAAGGCACCATCCACGTGCAGCCAGGCCCCGTGGCGGCGGCACAACTGCCCCAGCGCCTCCAGGTCGTCGAAGTCCCCGGTGTTCACCTCTCCCGCGCTCGCGAGCACGATGGCCGGTGCGCCGCCGAGTGCCGCGAGCCGCGACTCGAGCGCCTGCGGGTCCATGACGGGCCGGTCCGGGAGGCAGGGGACACCCTCCACCGCGCGCCGTCCCATGCCGAGGATGGAGAGCGCCTTGAGCACGCTCGCGTGCGGCGCGCCACCCAGCACCACGGGCCTCGGCAGGCCCCACAGCCCCTCCTCGCTCACGTCGTGCCCAAGCCGCTCCATCACCCACTGCCGGGCGGTGGCCAGCGAGACGAGGTTCGCCGCCGTCGCACCGCTCACGAAGGCGCCCTCGAAGGACTCCGGCAGGCCGAAGAGGGAGCGCAGGAGCCCCAGCGCTTCCCGCTCCACGCTGGTGGCGAGCGAGTCGCCGTCGTTGCTCACGTTCTGGTCGTACGCGGAGACGAGCCAGTCGCCCACGAGCGCCGCGGGCGTGGTGCCGCCGGTGACGAAGCCGAGGTAGCGCGGCCCCGCTGAGCCGGAGAGCCCTGCCTCGTAGCGGCGGCGGAAGAGCGCGAGCGCGTCCCCGGCCCCCAGTCCCGCCTCGGGCAATCCCAGCGGCTCGGGCGGCGCGGGGCGGATGCACGCGGGGCGCTCGGGCAGGGCGGTAAGGAATTCGAGGGCACTCGCGCGGGCCTGTTCGAGCAGGTCCGGGAGCAGGGAGAGGTCACGGGAGAGCAGGTCACTCATCTCCGCGTGACACCGAGCACGATTCGCGGGTCCATGGGCGCGGAAGATACCACCCGGCTTCGGCTCCACACTTCCCACCTTGCACCGCTTCAGTCAGCGAAGGTGGGCGGCCGGGTCTCGGTGAGCTCGGGTGCGGGCGTGCCGCCGGACATGGCCAGGAGCCCCTTGAAGCAGCGGACGGCCAGGAGCCAGTTCTTCGGCGACTTCATGTCCAACCCGCCCAGGAGCTGTTTGAGCATGCTGAGCGTGTCGAAGTAGACGCGCTCACAGACGAGCTTCTCGGCCTCGTCGAAGATGAAGTACGCGCTCATGCGCACCCGGAAGCGGCTGCCCGTGGGCGGAATGGCGCCCAGCGGCCCCAGGTGGGTACCCATCAGCCAGAACTCGACGATGACGGCGTCATCGCTGTGTCGCAGGGCGATGATTTCATGGTGCTGGTCCGGGAACGCCACGCGGGTTTCCCGGTAGTAGTCCCGCACCGCGCGGTCCCCGTCGTGCACCTTCATGGTGGGGACCAGCTCGTAGTGCGGATGCGGGAAGGTCGACAGGACGTCGTCCCAGTCCTGCCTCACCTCATCGCGAAAGTGATCCAGGACCAGCTTCTGTCGCGCCTTGCGTCTGACGTCTGTCGTCACGGGGGCCTCGGGGGAATGGCGCGGGAGATCTACACCGCAGGAACCGCGCGCGTCCCCCACCCTCTCCTCCGCGCGCTCAAGGCTCGTTGAAGATGAGCAGTCCGCGCGCGGTGTCCACCACGTAGACATACCCGTCGCCCGGGACGCGCATTCCGATGGCGCCCTCAAAGACAATGCCCAGCCGGTGCGGGTCGGTCTCGCGATAGGTGTTGAAGTAGGCAACTTCCTTGGGGAGCGTGGGATTGGCCACGTCGAACACGCGCACGCCTTCCTGGTACCAGGCGACGTACAGCCGGGTGCCCTTCAGGATCATGTTGTGGATGGAGGTGGTGGGGCGCAGCCGGTGCTCGGCGATGAGCTGGATGTGGGCCGGGTCGGTCACATCCAGCACGCGAAGGTGCGAGCCCTCCTGCTCACTGCCCTCGAACGCGATGGTGCGCCCCGCGAAGGTCCCCACCGCGCTGGCATGGCTGTATTGCCGGTTGTAGTGGTACCGGCCCAACTCCTGGACCTGCAGCGGGTCGCTCGGGTCGGTGACCAGGAAGCCGATATCCGTGTGGTTGATGTAGAGGCGGCCGTCGTATGCGACGGCGTCGTGCGGATAGCTGGTGACGAACTCCTCCGACGTGAAGGTGAAGCGGTTGAGCAGGACTGGCTCGCGCGGTGACGTGATGTCGAAGATGAGCGTCTGCGACGGCCGCAGCGCCATGGCGTAGAGCCGGTTGCCCTCCACGAACAGGGTGTGCACATCCAGGGGCGCGCCGCTGGGCACACTGCGGATGTAGGTCGGGTCCCCCGGATTCGAGATGTCATAGAGGATGACGCCCGAAGCGCGGGTGGCGATGTAGAGGACGTCGTCCTTGGCCCACGCGGCGTTCCAGTACCCATCGTCCGGAAGGGCAATGACCTTCTTCAGCACGGGGTGGCGGCGGTCACTGACGTCGAAGACAGTCAAACCGCCCGAGGGCATGTTCTTCTTGAGCTGGATGGACACCACGTAGGCATGGTTCTTCGTGACGTAGACGTCCGCCGGAAAGCCAAGCCCGACGAAGGATTCCGAGACAAGGTTCATGCCCCCGGAGGACTCGGCCTCCCCTCGGCCCCAGACCATCCGCTCCGAGTCGAACGTCCCCTTCTCCACGAGCACCCCGTTGCGGCAGATCGCATAGCAGCCGGTGATGTGGTTGCGTTCCGGCGCGTCACAGCCCGCCAGCGCATACTTCGTGACCACGCCCCGGGACGAGGTGAAGCTGCTTGCGAGGTACATCCCCTGGTCATTGAACTGCTGCCGGGTGAGGGGATCGAAATTCAGGGTTCCGGCGCCGCCATCCTCCGGGAGCAGGATGCCGACGCCCCCCCATGGGTACTCGCCGGAGTTCGAGCGCAGCTCGGTCTGGTAGATGCCGTGCCGCTCCGCCTTGCCGAGCGCACCCAGGTTGCACTTCGACACGTCGAAGAGGGCCGGGGTGTCGCAGTCGAGCTGGGTTTCGAGTGGGGGCGTGAACTCGCAGGGAGCGAAGACGCCGCGGTCGATCCAGTCGCCTTTCTCCTCGATGGGGGTGGAGGTGCCGTCCCACGCCACGACAGGGGGCGTGCCGGCATCCGGCGTCCCCTGGGGGTCAGTGCAGGCCATCAGCAGCACGGGACAGATGAACAGCCACATTCCCAGGCACCGGGGAAGGCAAATCATCGCTCGCCTCCATTGCTGACGGCGTACGACCGGTGCGTCCACATGCACTCACAGCGCGGAGCGGTTCTCGTCATGAAGAGAGGAGCCCCGCGCTACCGCCGTGATGCACCCTCACTGAAGAGCAGGGCTTCCACCGTGTATTCACCCGGCGGCAACGTCGCGGCTCCCTCGACCCACGCCGCTCAGGCCCACTCCGTCAGCCCCTCGCGCTGGTACAGGGTCGCGAACGAAGGCCGCGCCTTCAACCGGGTGGCGACCGCGGCCAGGTGCGGCCACTCCGTGGCGGGCTTCGGCATGGCGCGGGACCAGCGCATCAGCATGACGAGGTAGAAGTCCGCGACGCTGAGCGTCTTCCCCAGCAGGAAGGGGCCGTTCGCGGCGAGGTGCGCATCCAGCACCTGCCACGCGCGCTCGATGCGGCCCGCGACGGTGGAGCGCACGGCTTCGGCATGCGCCTCGCCCGCAGGCTCGTGGGGGTACCACCACTGCCGGAACAGCGGCTGCACCATGTTCGCCAGGTGGAACATCCACTGGTAGTAGGCCATGCGCGTCGCGCTTTCCGGCGCGGGAGCCAGGCTCGCCTCCGGATGGCGGTCCGCGAGGTACATCGCCAGGGCCGCGGCCTCGAAGTGCGGCTTTCCGTCAATCAGCAGGGTCGGCACGACGCCATTCGGGTTGAGCGCCAGGTACTCGGGGCGCTTCTGCTGTCCGGCGCCGGTGTCGACGTGTTCCAGGGAGTGCGGCTGGCCGAGTTCGAGCAGCACCCAGTGCACCAGCATGCTGGCGGCACCGGGCGAATAGTAGAGCGTGTACATGCGGTCTCCGTGCGAACGGGGTGACAAGGTGCGGCATATCCTCTCAGGGAGAGCTCTGCACGCTCCATAAGCGCGCGCAGTAGGATGCGCGAATGATCAAGGTCTACGGCTTCTCCCGAGTGAACAAGATGGCCCGCGGCAGGACCCGCGACCTGCGCGTGCTGTGGGCGCTGGAGGAGATGGGGCTGCCGTACGAGGTCGTGGGGATGGATCATCCGCAGCGCGACCTCGATACGCCCGCGTATCGCGCGCTCAACCCGTTCGGACAGATTCCGGCGATCGACGACGACGGCGTGGTCGTCACCGAGTCCGGCGCGATCCTGCTCTACCTCGCCCGCAAGAGCGGCAAGCTGATGCCGTGTGACCTCGCCGGCGAAGCCCAGGTGCTGCGCTGGTGCGTCGCGGCGCTGAACACCATCGAAGTCCCGATCCTGACCGCGTGGTTCGTCGACCTGAACGGCGGCAAGGGCACCCAGGCGAGCGATGCGCTTCACCAGTGGGGGGACATGCGCCTGAAGCAGCTCGACGGCTGGCTCGAGGGCAGGGAGTTCGTCGCGACCGACGCGTTCACCGTCGCGGACCTCTTGATGACACATGTGCTGGGCGCCGGCATCGACGAGAGTGTCGTCAAGGCCTATCCCAACGTGCTCGCCTTCCAGAAGCGCTGCATCGCGCGCCCGGCCTGGAAGAAGACGTTCGACGCCTACAACGACCGCGTCGAAGCGGCCTGAGCGCTGCGCGCCGCGGCACCGGGCGCATGGACTGGACGGCTGACGAGTCCTACCGGACCGCGATGCGCGGGGTCCGGTTGGTATAGCGTCCGCCCTCCATGCGCCCTCTACACATCACCACCCCCTTGCTCCCCCACGATGCGCTCTCGGCTTCGCTCGGCAAGGACGTGCTGCTCAAGCTGGAGAGTCTGCAGCCTTCAGGATCGTTCAAGCTGCGCGGCATCGGGAGGCTGTGTCAGCGGGCGGTGGAGACCGGCACGCGGCAATTCATCTGCCCCTCCGGTGGCAATGCCGGCTTCGCCGCGGCGGTTGCCGGGCGTGCCCTGGGCGTGCCCACCACCATCGTGGTCCCCCATTCGACACCGGAGTCGGTGCGTCGGCAGATCGCCGCACTCGACGCGTCGGTGGTGGTGCACGGCGCCGTCTGGGACGAAGCCAATGAAGAGGCCCTGCGCCGCTGCGCCACTGGGGAAGCCACCTATGTGCCGCCGTTCGACCACCCGGACATCTGGGACGGCAACGCCACACTCATCGACGAGGCGGTGGCCCAGGCCCAGGATGGCTTTGACGTGGTGGTGTGCGCGGTAGGAGGCGGCGGGCTCATGTGCGGGGTGCTGGAGGGGCTTCACCGCAACAAGCTGTCGCACGTGCCAGTCATTGCCGTGGAGACCGAAGGTGCCGCTTCACTGCACGCCGCGGTGAACGCCGACAAGCTCGTCACACTGCCAGCCATCACCTCCATCGCAACCACGCTTGGCGCCAAGCGCGTGGCGCCCGCGGCCTTCGAATGGACGCGCCGCCACCCGATCCACAGCGTAACGGTGAGCGATACGCAGGCGCTCGATGCGTGTCTGCAGTTCGCTGACGACCTGCGCATCCTCGTCGAACCCGCATGCGGCGCCGCCCTCGCGGTCGCGTACCAGGGGCTCGACGTGCTGGCTCCCTATCGCCGGCCCCTCCTCGTTGTTTGCGGTGGCATTGCCGTGGACCTGGCGAAGCTCGTGACGTGGCGCGAGGAGCAGGCTTCCCGTCGAGCAATGGCCAGGGGTGTGCCGGCGGGCCCCTGAACCCAGCGCGTCATGCAGATGGCTGACGCCGCACCTCCGGGATTTCTTTTCCAGACTTGAATGCATTTCGACCCAGCCCCAAGGCCAGCCCGTCTGGCCATGGGGCTGTGACGATCCGCGCCATGCCCTCATCAACATTGCATGGAGATTGTTTTTGATGTCATTGCGGACCCGGGGACTGCAATCCTTGCTCCACTCCAAATCCAAATCTTGCCACACTTTCATGATGACAAGCGGACAATGACAATTGTATGAAGCGCAAGCATTGAAGCGAGGGGGAGTGCACATGCGCAGAGCGTCAATTGCTGTCCCGAGGAAGCCGGCCCGTGCGTTGATCATGTTCGCCACGGTTGTTGTTGGTTCCGCAGCGCACGCGCAGGATCGTTCCAGCGAAGAGGCGGACACCGAGTCGCTGCACACGCAGTACCGCTCCATCGACGGAACGGGCAACAACCTGGCGCACCCGCGGTGGGGCGCGACGGAGGAGCACCTGCTGCGCGGGTCGAGCGGTGCGCACTACGCGGATGGCGTCTCCGCGATGGGCGGCGTCGGGCGCCCCAGCCCGCGCGACGTCAGCAACGCGCTCTTCCAGCAGGACGTCTCCATCCCGAACCAGCACCGGATCAGCGACTTCATCTGGACCTGGGGCCAGTTCCTCGACCACGACTTCAGCCTCACCGAGGGCGCCAACGAGTCCGTGCCGGTGATCGTGCCGCAGTGCGACCCGTACATGGACGTGCTCTGCACCGGCGCGCAGAAGATCCCCTTCAAGCGCTCCGTGTATGACCCGGCCACCGGCACCGGCCCCACCAACCCGCGCCAGCAGTTCAATGAGATCACGGGCTACCTGGACGGGTCGAACGTGTACGGCTCCGACGCGGCGCGCGCCGCCTGGCTGCGCACGTTCCAGGGCGGCCGGCTCAAGGTGACGCACACCTCCTATGGCGACCTGCTGCCCTACAACGACGGCACGCAGCCGAACGCGGGTTCGCCCGAGCAGCCGGATCTGTCCACCGACCTGTTCGTCGGCGGGGACATCCGCGCCAACGAGCAGCCCACGCTGGCCGTCATGCACACGCTGTTCGTGCGCGAGCACAACTGGCAGGCCGCGCGCATCGCGCGGGAGAACCCCCGCTTCTCCGACGAGCAGATCTACCAGGCCGCGCGGCGCATCGTGATCGCCGAGCTCCAGCACATCACCTACACCGAGTTCCTCGATGCCCTGCTGGGTGCCCACGCGCTGCGGCCCTACCGCGGCTACGACCCCAGCGTGAACGCGGGCATCGCGCAGCGCTTCTCGACCTCCGCCTACCGGCTCGGCCACACGCTGCTCAGCCCCTTCATCCTGCGGCTCAATGAGGACGGCTCGCCGGTCGCCGCGGGGCCGCTGTCGCTGCGCGATGCCTTCTTCAGCGCGACGCCGCCCCTGCTGGAGAACGGCGGCATCGAGCCGTTCCTGCGCGGTGTCGCCGCCCAGAAGGCGCAGGACCTGGACCGCTTCATGATCGACGACGTGCGCAGCTTCCTCTTCGGCCCGGCGGGAGCCGGCGGCCTGGACCTCCTCTCGCTGAACCTCCAGCGCGGGCGCGACCACGGCCTGCCGGACTTCAACACGGTGCGCGCGGAGCTGGGGCTGAGGAAGTACAAGCGCTTCTCGGACATCACCCATGACGCCCAGGCCGCCCAGGCGCTGGAGCAGCTGTACGGGAGCATCGACAACATCGACGTGTTCACGGGCATGTTCGTCGAGAAGGACGTGCCGGGCAGCATCGTCGGCGAGACGCTGCGCGCGGCGCTCGTGGAGCAGTTCGAGCGCACCCGCGCGGGAGACCGCTTCTGGTACGAGCGGTCGCTGAACCTCTTCGACCTCCTGCGGGTGAAGACGACGCGGCTGTCCGACATCATCCGGCGCAACACCAGCATCCGGAAGATCCAGAACGACGTCTTCTTCGTGAAGTAGCGCGAGGAGCCCGGCCGCCGCGCACCCCGAGCGGCGAGCCGGGCGCTGCGCCGCCGGAAAGAAAAACGCCCTGCTTCCGCCAACTTGGGAAGCAGGGCGAGTGACCCCGACAGGAATCGAACCTGTGGCCTGCGGTTTAGGAAACCGCCGCTCTATCCAACTGAGCTACGGGATCAGAGACGGCGGGCGTTATAGCAGGCGCATCGACGCGCGCAATGCGTGAGCGCCCCCCTGGCCGGCGGGGTGACCGCCGGTCGACGAATGCTCCTTGGGGGGCGTTCCTCCCTGCCTGCTAGGTCCCCTCCCCCAGGGCCTCCGCGATCAGCTTCCGGAGGACCTCGGCCAGGGCCGTCACCTGGGGCGCGCGGAGGATGGAGTAGTGGTCTCCCTCCACCTCCAGCAGCTTCACGCCGCCCTGCCCCACCGCTTCCCAGCCGCGGTCCCGGCCCAGGGGCGCCGGGTCCACGCTCTTGCTCGCGCGCACCACGGTGATGACGCCCTCGTAGGACTCGGGGACGTACTGGCGGACGGCGTTCCGGTTGAGCTCGAAGACGCGCATCAGGATGCGGAAGTCCTCCAGCTCCACGTCCTGCGTCACCGCCCCCGCCCGCTTCGCCTCCTCCAGCAGACGCGCCAGCTGTGCGTCGGTGGACTGAGGCGCCTGGGGTTCGGCACCCTCCCCGTCCTGGGTGAAGAGCGCGGCCAGCTCCTGGCCGATCTGCTCGTCCTCCGCGCCGGTACCGCCCGTCCGCGTCACCGAGCCCGGGTCGAGGAGCGCAAGCAGCGCCACGGTCTGTCCCGCCGCGCGCAGCTGACGGGCCATCTCGTAGGCCACGGCGCCACCCATGGACCAGCCCGCGAGCAGGTAGGGCCCCTCGGACCGCACCGTGCGCACGGCTTCGACGTAGGCCGTCGCCATCGCCTCGATGGTCTTCAGCGGCTCCTGCTCGCCCTCGATGCCCAGGGAGCGCAGGGCGTAGAACGGCTGATCCGGGCCCAGGCGCCTGGACAGCTCCACGTAGCTGAGGACGTTGCCACCGGCGGGGTGGACGCAGAACAGCGGCGGCCGGGTGCCTTCCGGCCGGATGGCCACCAGCGGCGACAGCGACGGCGCCGCCTCCTCGCGCAGGAGCGACGCCAGGCCTTCCACCGTCGGCCCCTGGAAGAGCGCCGCCAGCTTCAGGTTCCGGCCCATGCGATTGCGGATCGCCGTCATCAACCTCACCGCCAGCAGTGAGTGACCGCCCAGCTCGAAGAAGTCCGCGTCGACGCTGATGGGCTGGATGCCCAGCAGCTCCTCCCAGATGGACACGAGCTGCAGCTCCATGGTGTCGCGGGGCGCGATGACCTTCCCCGCCGTGCTCGCGTCCGGCTTCACCGCGGGCAGGGCCTTGCGGTCCACCTTGCCGTTGGCGTTGAGGGGCAACGCCTCCAGCACCACGAAGGCCGACGGCACCATGTACTCCGGCAGCCGACCCTTCAGGGCACCGCGCAGCCCCGTGGCCTCCACCGTGTGGCCCGGCTGCGCCACCACGTACGCCACCAGCCGCATGTCACCGGCCACGTCCTCCCGGGCCACCACCACGGCGTCCCGCACCGTCGGCTCCGCGGCCAGCGCCGCTTCGACTTCACCCAGCTCGATGCGGAAGCCGCGCACCTTCACCTGGAAGTCCATGCGGCCCAGGTACTCCAGCGTCCCGTCTTCCCTCCACCGCGCCTTGTCTCCCGTGCGGTACAGCCGCGTCCCCGCCGCCCCGTACGGGTTCGGCACGAAGCGCTCCGCCGTCAGCTCCGGGCGCTGGAGGTAGCCGCGCGCCAGGCCTTCGCCGCCCAGGTACAGCTCTCCCGGCACGCCCACCGGCACCGGCTGTCCGTACGTGTCCAGCACGTACGCCTGCACGTCGGGCAGCGGCCTTCCGAGGACGGGCTGCGTCCCGGGACGCACCTCGCAGGCCGTCGCGTCCACCGTGCACTCCGTGGGGCCGTACACGTTGAAGGCCCGCGTCCCCGGCGCCGCCGCCAGCGCGGCCCACGTGGCCGCGTCCAGCGCCTCACCGCCCGGCAGCACCCACCTGGGGGCCGTCTCCCCTTCCAGCAGCCCCTGCGGGATCAGCAGCCTCAGCAGCGACGGCGTGCAGTCCAGCACGTCCACGTGGTGACGCCGCACCCACTCCACCAGCGCCTTCGGATCCTGCCGCGTCTCCTCCGGCACGATGCAGAGGCAGTGGCCGTCCAGCAGCTGCACCCACTGCTGCACCGACGCGTCGAAGTACAGCGGTGCGTTGACGCTGACGCGCAGCCCCGAAGGCTGGCTGGCGTACACCGTCTGCTTCAGCGCACGGTGGAAGTGCAGCACCGCGTGGTGCTCCACCATCACGCCCTTCGGCGTCCCCGTGCTTCCCGAGGTGTAGATGGCGTAGGCCAGGTTGCGCGCCGTCGCCACCCGCACCGGGGCGTGCGTCGGCAGCCCTTCGGGCAGGGCCTCATCCACGAGGACCAGCTGGGCGCCCTCGACGTCCCAACCCGAAGCGATGCGCGTCCGCGTCAGCAGCACCGGCGCGGCGCTGTCCTTCAGCGCCAGGGTGCGGCGGTGGACGGGCCACGCCGGATCCAGCGGGACGTAGTACCCGCCGGCCTTCATCACCGCCAGCACGGCCACCATCGCCTCCACCGAGCGGCCCAGGCACAGCGCCACCGGCACGTCCGCGCCGACTCCCAGCGTGCGCAGGTGGTGCGCGAGCTGGTTGGCGCGGGCCTCCAGCTGGGCGAAGGAGAGCACCTCCTCCTCGAAGCGCACCGCAGGCGCTTCCGGCGTGCGGGCGACCTGCTGCTCGAAGGCCTCCGTGACGGTGCCCTCCAGCGCGGAGTCACCGGCCGTCGCGTTCCAGTCGCGGAGCACCTGCTGACGCTCTTCGGCCTTCAGCAGCGGCACTTCCCACACGCCCGCGTCCGCGTCCTTCGCGATGCCTTCGAGCAGCATCCCGAAGTGGCCCAGCATGCGCTCGGCCGACTTCGCGTCGTAGAGGTCCGTGTTGTACTCCAGCGTCGCCGCCAGCCCCTGGCCCGTGTCCGCCATCGCCAGCGTCAGGTCGAACTTCGCCGTCGTCGCTTCCATCTCCACTCCGCGCAATGCGAGCGCGTCCCTCGGCCTCGCTTCGCTCGCCTGCGTCGGCGTGTTCTGCAGGAGGAAGCTCACCTGGAAGAGCGGCGTCCGGCTCAGGTCACGCTCCGGCTTCAGCTCCTCCACCAGCTTCTCGAACGGCACCTCCTGGTGCGCGTACGCCCCCAGGGTCATCTCCTTCACCTGACGCAGCACCTGACGGAAGCTCGCGCCCGTCTCCAGCCGGGTGCGCAGCACCAGCGTGTTGACGAAGAAGCCGATGAGGCCTTCCAGCTCCGTGCGGTTGCGGCCCGCGATGGGCGTGCCCACGCTGACGTCCTGCTGGCCGCTGTACCTCGCGAGCAACACCTGCCACGCCGCCAGCAGCACCATGAAGGACGTGGCCCCTTCCCCGCGGGCCAGTGCCGACAGCCGCTCCGCCAGCTCCTTCGGCCACCGGGCCATCGTCGTGGCGCCGTGGAAGCGCTGCACCGCCGGACGCGGCCGGTCCGTCGGCAGCTCCAGCGCGTGCGGTGCGCCCTCCAACTGCTGGCGCCACCACGAGAGCTGGCCTTCCAGCACCTCGCCTCGCAGCCAGCCACGCTGCCACGCGGCGAAGTCCGCGTACTGCACGGGCAGCTCCGGCAGCGTCGACGGACGCAGCTCCGAGTACGCCGTGTACAGCTCGGTGACCTCCCGGACGAGGACGCCCATCGACCAGCCGTCCGACACGATGTGGTGCATCACGAGCACCAGGACGTGCTCCGTCTCCGCGAGCCGCACCAGCATCGTCCGCAGGAGCGGCCCCTGGCTCAGGTCGAACGACTGCTGGATCGCGGCCGCCACCCTGGCCTTCGCCGCGGCTTCCCGCGCGTCCTGAGGAAGCGACTGGAGTTCCACCAATTCGAGCGGCAGCTCCAGCGAGGCCGCGACGTGCTGCACGGGCTCGCCTGCCACTGAATGGAACGTCGTGCGGAGGGATTCGTGCCTGCGCACCAGCTCCTGGAAGGTCCTGCGCAGGGCCTCCTCGTCCAGCCGCCCAGTCAGCCGTACGGCCGCGGGGAGGTTGTAGAGGGCGCTGCCCGGTTGCAGCTGATCCAGGAACCAAAGGCGCTGCTGCGCGAACGACAAGGGCGTTGCCGCCGAGTGCCCGCGCGGAACCAGCGGCGGAGGCTGTGCTCCGCGCCCTCCTCGCACCACCGCGTCCACCCGCTCCGCCAGCGCCCGCAGCACCGGCGCCTCGAAGAGGGCCCGCAGCGGCACCTCCACCCCGAAGGCCGTGCGCAGACGGGATACCACCTGCGTCGCCAGAAGCGAGTGACCGCCCAGCTCGAAGAAGTCGTCGAGCGCCCCCACCCGGGCCACGCCCAGCACCTGCGCCCAGAGGGCCGCCAGCACCTCCTCCGTGGCCGTGCCCGGCGCCTCGTACGGTCCCTTCCGCGATCCGTCCGCTTCAGGCGCCGGCAGCGCGCGCCGGTCCACCTTGCCGTTGGCGTTGAGCGGTAGGGCCTCCAGCACCACCAGCGCGGAAGGCACCAGGTACTCCGGCATGCGCTGCTTCAGGGCACTTCGCAGCGAGGCCGCGTCCACGGTGTGGCCCGGCTGCGCCACCACGTACGCCACCAGCCGCTTGCCCGTCGTCGCCTCGTCGCGCACCAGCGCCACGGCCTCGCGGACTCCAGGCTGTGCCACCAGCGCCGCTTCCACTTCGCCCAACTCAATCCGGTAGCCGCGCACCTTCACCTGGAAGTCCAACCGGCCCAGGTACTCCAGCGTCCCGTCCTCCCTCCACCGCGCCTTGTCTCCCGTGCGGTACAGCCGCGTCCCTGCCGCCCCGAAGGGGTTGGGCACGAAGCGCTCCGCCGTCAGGCCCGGCTGGCCCAGGTAGCCTCGCGCCAGGCCTTCTCCGCCCACGCAGAGCTCGCCTGCCACGCCCACCGGCACCGGGTGCCCGGCCTCGTCCACCACGTACACGTCCGTGTTCGCGATGGGGTGGCCCAGCGGCATGGACTCCACCGCTTCTCGCGGTGTCTCCCAGGCCACGCAGTCGATGCACGCCTCCGTCGGGCCGTACTGGTGCACCAGCCTCGCGCCCAGCTTCTTCACGAAGCGCCGGTGCAGTCCGACTCCCAGCGCCTCGCCGCCGCAGAAGACGTACCGCAGCGCTTCGCACGCCTCCACTCCCGCCGTCTCCAGGAAGGTCCCCAGCGGTGCCGGCCCGAAGTGCAGGTGCGTCACCCCGTGCTTCGCCACCGTCTCCACCAGGTACTCCGTGTCGCGCTGGCCTCCCTGTTTCGCCAGCACCAGCCGCGCTCCACTCACCAGCGGCGCCCAGACTTCCCACACCGAGATGTCGAAGCTGCTCGACGCCTTGGCGAGGAACGCGTCTCCCTCTCCCATGGGGAAGCGCTGCTGACGCCAGTGCAGGTGGTTGACGACGGCGCGGTGGCCCACGCCTACGCCCTTCGGCTTGCCCGTGCTTCCAGACGTGTAGATGACGTACGCCAGTCCGTCCGCGCCCGCGGAGTCCTGTCGAACCGTCTGTGCTGGGGTTTCCATTGCACGGAGCGCGTCCTCAATCAGGACCACTCGCGCGGAGGTCACCGGCAGCTCCTGCGCCCGAGCCGCGTGCGCCAGCACCAGCGCCGCGCCGCTGTCCTGCACCATGAAGGCCAGTCGCTCCGCCGGGTATTCCACGTCCAGCGGCACCCACGCGCCTCCCGCCTTCAGCGTCGCCACCTGCGCGATGACCAGCGCCGAAGAACGCTCCAGCGCCAGGCCCACCTTCACCTCCGGGCCCACGCCCCAGGCGCGCAGCTTCGCCGCCAGTGCTTCGGCCGCTTCGTTCACCTGCCGGTAGCTGAGGCTCCCCTCTTCACTGACGAGCGCCACCGCCTCCGGCGTCCTCGCCACCTGTGCCTCGAAGAGGCCATGCAGCGTCGCCGAGCGTGGGAACTCCACCGCCGTCTGGTTCCACTCCACCAGGACCTTGCGCGCTTCGACCCCTCGCAGCAGCGCCACGTCTCCGACTCGCGCGTCGGGCCGGGCCGTCACCTCCTCCAGCAAGACTCCCAGGTGGCCCAGCAGCCGCTTCGCCGTCCCTTCCACGAAGAGGTCCGTGTTGTACGTCAGCGTCGCCGCCAGCCCCTGCCCTGTCTCCGACATCGACAGCGACAGGTCGAACTTCGCGGTTGACCCTTCCGTCTCCACCGCATGGATCACGAGCCCACCCGGCAGGGCCGTGGTGCCTCCCGTCTTCGCCGTGTTCAGCGTGAAGGACACCTGGAACAGCGGCGTGCGGCCCAGGTCTCGCTCCGGCCTCAGCTCCTCCACCAGCTTCTCGAACGGCACCTCCTGGTGCGCGTACGCGCCCAGTGCCGTCTCTCGCACTCGCGCCAGCACCTGCCGGAAGGACTCGCGCCCCTCCACCTTCGTGCGCAGCACCAGCGTGTTCACGAAGAAGCCGATGAGCCCTTCCAACTGCGTCTGGTTTCGGCCCGCGATGGGCGTGCCCACGCTGACGTCCGGCTGCCCGCTGTACTTCGCCAACACCACCTGCCACGCCGCCAGCAGGAGCATGAAGGACGTCACACCCTCCCGCTGCGCCAGCGTCTTCACCTGCTCCTCCAGCGCGCTCGGCAGGCCCACCGTGTAGCTCGCACCCCGGAAGCGCTGCACCGCCGGACGCGCCTTGTCCGTCGGCAGCTCCAGCGCCGGCGGTGCGCCTTCCAGCTGCTGACGCCACCACGCCAGTTGCGCCTCCAGCACTTCGCCTCGCAGCCATCCACGCTGCCACGCCGCGTAGTCCGCGTACTGCACCGGCAGCTCCGCCAGCGGCGACTCCCGGCCTTCCGCATACGCCGCGTAGAGCGCGCCCACTTCCTTCACCAGCACCTGCATCGACCAGCCGTCCGACACGATGTGGTGCATCACCAGCACCAGCACGTGCTCCGTGGCCGTCAACCGCAGCAGCTTCGCCCGGAAGAGCGGACCCTGGCCCAGGTCGAACGGACGCTGGGTTTCTCGCTGCGCTCGCCGCTGGGCTTCTGCTTCACGCTCCACCTGGGGCAGCGCTTCGAGGTCCACCACCTCCAGCACCGCTCCCGCGGCCGGCACGACGACTTGTGCAGGCTGCCCATCCCGGACCTGGAACGTGGTCCGCAGGGCTTCGTGACGCCGTACCAGTTCATCGAAGGTGCGGCGCAGGGCGCTTTCATCCAACGGACCCGTGAGCCGGACAGCCGCGGGCAGGTTGTAGAAGGCGCTTCCCGGCTGCAGCTGATCCAGGAACCAGAGGCGCTGCTGCGCGAAGGACAACGGCTCCTCCGCCGAGCGCAGCTGCTTCACGAGCACCGGCATCGTCATGTGCTGGCCCGAGCCGTGAGCCACGTCTACCTTGCGAGCCAGCTCCGCGACCGTGGGGGACTCGAAGAGGGCGCGCAGCGGCAGGTCGATGTTGAAGGCCGTGCGGATGCGCGACACCGCCTGCGTCGCCAGCAGCGAGTGGCCTCCCAGTTCGAAGAAGCTGTCCTCTACGCCCACCTGCTTCGCGCCCAGCACCTGCGCCCAGATGTTCGTCAGGGCCTCTTCGGTCGCCGTGCGCGGCGCCACGTACTGGCGCGTGCGCTCTGCTCCGGCCTCCGGCTTCGGCAGCGCCTTGCGGTCCACCTTGCCATTGGCGTTGAGCGGCAGCGCCTCCAGCACCACGAAGGCCGACGGCACCATGTACTCCGGCAGCCGTCCCTTCAGGGCGCTTCGGAGTCCTGCGGCTTCCACCGTGTGGCCCGGCTGCGCCACCACGTACGCCACCAGTCGCTTGTCGCCCGGCGCATCCTCACGCACCACCACCACGACGTCCCGCACCGTGGGCTGATCGCCGAGGGCGGTTTCCACCTCTCCCAGTTCGATGCGGAAGCCACGCACCTTCACCTGGAAGTCCATGCGGCCCAGGTACTCCAGCGTCCCGTCCCGGCCCCACCGCACCTTGTCTCCCGTGCGGTACAGCCGGGAGCCAGGGGTGCCGTACGGGTTCGGCACGAAGCGCTCCGCCGTCAACCCGGGCTGGCCGAGGTAACCGCGTGCGAGGCCTTCACCGCCCAGGTACAGCTCCCCGGGCACGCCCACCGGCACCGGCTGCCCGTACGTATCCAGCACGTACGCCTGCGTGCCTTCCAGCGGACGGCCGATTCGCGGCTCCGTCTTCGCTCCGCGCTCCACTCGCGCGTGCGTTGAGTACGTCGTGTCCTCCGTCGGGCCGTAGAGGTTGTTGACCTCCTTCACCTGCGGCAGTGCGTACAGCGCCTGCACCAGTCGGTTCGGCAGTGCTTCGCCCGCCAGGTTCACCGTCTCCACCGACGAAGGAATGCCTCCGCTTCGCACCAGCTCCGCCACTGCCGACGGCACCGTGTTCAACAGCGTGACGCGGCCCGCCTCCTTCAGCCCCGCCAGTGCCAGTGCGTTCTCCGCCACCACCACCGTGCCGCCACTCACCAGCGGCGCGAAGACTTCGAACACCGACAGGTCGAAGTTCAGCGACGTCGCAGCCAGGACTCCCTTCAGCTGCTCTGCCTTGAAGGTGCTCGTGGCCCACTTCAGGAACGCCACTGCGCTGGCGTGCGTCACCGCCACGCCCTTCGGACGGCCCGTGCTTCCTGACGTGTACAGCACGTACGCCAACTGCTGGGGCTCCGTCTTACTGGCCGGTGCCTCCTCCGGGTACGCGGCCAGTACCGCCGCATCTGCATCCAGCCGTACGCGCTGGCCGGCGTACTCCGGCAGCACGGCCTCCAGGCTCTCCTGCGTGATGACGACAGGCGCACCCGTGCCCTCCAGCATGTAGGCCAGTCGGTCCTTCGGGTACGTCGCATCCAGCGGCACGTACACGGCGCCCGCCTTCAGCACGCCCAGCAGCGCCACCACCATCGCTTCCGTGCGCTCCACGCACACGCCTACCCGGCTTTCCTCGCTGACTCCCAACGTGCGCAGATGCCGCGCCAACTGGTTCGCACGGGCTTCCACCTGCGCGTACGTCAGCGCCCTGCCCTCGTGCACCACCGCCACAGCGCCCGGCGTCTTCACGGCCTGCGCCGCGAAGAGGCTGTGGATCGTCTCCGCTGTGGAGACCTCCGCCCGCGTGCCAGCAAAACGCTCCAGCACCTGCTGACGCTCCTCGGCCTCCAGCAGCGGCAGGCTCCAGAGGTTCGCGTCCGCGTCCTTCGCGATGCCTTCCAGCAGCATCCCGAAGTGGCTCAGCATCCGCTGCGCCGTCTCCGCGTCGTACAGGTCCGTGCTGTACTCGAGCGTCGCCGAGAGCCCTCGGCCCGTTTCGGTCATCGCCAGCGTCAGGTCGAACTTCGCCGTCGTCCCTTCCGTCTCCACCGGACGAAGCACCAGCCCGCCCGGAAGTGCTTCGCCGCTACCGCTGGCCGCGTTGCGCAGGGTGAACATCACCTGGAAGAGCGGCGTCCGGCTCAGGTCACGCTCCGGCTTCAGTTCCTCCACCAGCTTCTCGAACGGCACCTCCTGGTGCGCGTACGCCTCCAACGTCGTCTCCTTCACCTGACGGAGGACGTCGCGGAAGGAAGCGCTGCCTTCGAGCTTCGTGCGCAGCACCAGCGTGTTCACGAAGAAGCCGATGAGGCCTTCCAGCTCCGTGCGGTTACGACCCGCGATGGGCGTGCCCACGCTGATGTCCTGCTGCCCGCTGTAGCGCGCCAGCAACACCTGCCACGCCGCCAGCATCACCATGAAGGACGTAGCGCCTTCCTGACGGGCCAGCGCGGAGAGCTTCTCCTCCAGCTCCTTTGGCATCAGCACCGACGCATTCGCGCCGTGGAAGCGTTGCACCGCCGGACGCGGCCGATCCGTCGGCAGCTCCAGCGCGTGCGGTGCGCCTTCCAGTTGCTGGCGCCACCATGCGAGCTGGCCTTCCAGCACTTCGCCTTGCAACCAGCCTCGCTGCCACGCCGCGTAGTCCGCGTACTGCACCGGCAGCTCTGGCAACGGCGACTCGCGGCCCTCGGCGTAGGCGCCATAGAGCGCGGCGACTTCCCGCACGAGCACGTCCATCGACCAGCCGTCCGACACGATGTGGTGCATCACCAGCACCAGCACGTGCTCCGTATCCGACAGCCTCACCAGCGTCGCGCGGAACAGCGGTCCCTGGCTCAGGTCGAACGGGCGCAGTGCCTCCGCGCTGACCTGCTTGCGGAGCTCCGCCTCCTGCCGAGCCTCGGGCAGCCCGTCCATGGACGTGAAGCTCCAGGCGGCCTCCTGGAACGGTGCGATCCGCTGGAAGGGCTGGCCTTCATGGACCTGGAAGGTCGTGCGCAGCGCTTCGTGACGGCGCACCAGTTCGTCGAAGGTGCGGCGCAGGGCGTCCACGTCCACCTTGCCGGTCAACCGCACCGCCAGGGGGATGTTGTACGACGCGCCTCCCGGCTGGAGCTGATCGAGCAGCCACAACCGCTGCTGTGCGAAGGACAGGGGCTCCTGGCCCGTCCGGGACCGAGCCTCCAGGCGCGGGATCGTCAACGCGACCCCAGCATTCCGGGCCCCGTCCACCTGGACGGCCAGCTCGGCGGCCGTCGGAGTCTCGAAGAGGGCTCGCAGCGGCAGGTCGACGTTGAAGGCGGTACGGATGCGCGACACCACTTGCGTCGCCAGCAGCGAGTGACCTCCCAGCTCGAAGAAGCTGTCCTCCACTCCCACCTGGGGCACACCCAGCACCTGCGCCCAGATGTTCGTCAGGACCTCCTCGGTCGCCGTGCGCGGCGCGACGTACTGACGCGTGCGCTCCACTCCGGCCTCCAGCTTCGGCAGGGCCTTGCGGTCCACCTTGCCGTTGGCGTTGAGCGGCAGGGCCTCCAGCACCACGAAGGCCGACGGCACCATGTATTCCGGCAGCCGTCCCTTGAGTGCATTGCGCAGCGAGGCCGCGTCCACGGTGTGGCCCGGCTGCGCCACCACGTACGCCACCAGCCGCTTGCCCGTCGTCGCCTCGTCGCGCACCAGCGCCACGGCCTCGCGCACTCCGGGCTGTGCCACCAGCGCCGCTTCCACTTCACCCAGCTCAATCCGGTAGCCGCGCACCTTCACCTGGAAGTCCAACCGGCCCAGGTACTCCAGCGTCCCGTCCTCCCTCCACCGCGCCTTGTCTCCCGTGCGGTACAGCCGCGTCCCTGCCGCCCCGAAGGGGTTGGGCACGAAGCGCTCCGCCGTCAGGCCCGGCTGGCCCAGGTAGCCTCGCGCCAGGCCCTCTCCGCCCACGCAGAGCTCGCCCGCCACGCCCACCGGCACCGGGTGCCCGGCCTCGTCCACCACGTACACGTCCGTGTTCGCGATGGGGTGGCCCAGCGGCATGGCCTCCACCGCTTCTCGCGGTGTCTCCCAGGCCACGCAGTCGATGCACGCCTCCGTCGGCCCGTACTGGTGCACCAGCCTCGCGCCCAGCTTCTTCACGAAGCGCCGGTGCAGCCCGACTCCCAGCGCCTCGCCGCCGCAGAAGACGTACCGCAGCCCTTCGCACGCCTCCACGCCCGCTGTCTCCAGGAAGGTCCCCAGCGGTGCCGGCCCGAAGTGCAGGTGCGTCACCCCGTGCTTCGCCACCGTCTCCACCAGGTACTCCGTGTCGCGCTGGCCTCCCTGCTTCGCCAGCACCAGCCGCGCTCCACTCACCAGCGGCGCCCACACTTCCCATACCGAGATGTCGAAGCTGCTCGACGCCTTCGCCAGGAAGCCGTCGCCCTCGCCCATCGGGAAGCGCTGCTGACGCCAGTGCAGGTGGTTGACGACGGCGCGGTGGCCCACGCCTACGCCCTTCGGCTTGCCCGTGCTCCCCGACGTGTAGATGACGTATGCCAGTCCATCCGCTCCCGTGTGCAGCTCGCCGGTGCCCTGTGCTGAAGGCGCAGCCGTCTGGAGTGCCTCCTCCACGAAGACCACTCGTGCGGAGGTCGCCGGCAGCTCCTGCGCCCGAGCCGCGTGCGCCAGCACCAGCGCCGCGCCGCTGTCCTGCACCATGAAGGCCAACCGCTCCGCCGGGTACTCCACGTCCAGCGGCACCCATGCGCCTCCCGCCTTCAGCGTCGCCACCTGCGCGATGACCAGCGCCGCGGAACGCTCCAGCGCCAAGCCCACCTTCACCTCCGGGCCCACTCCCCAGGCGCGCAACTGCGCGGCCAGCACTTCCGCGGCCTCGTTCACCTGCCGGTAGCTGAGGCTTCCCTCTTCGCTGACGAGCGCCACCGCCTCCGGCGTCCTCTCTACCTGCGCCTCGAAGAGGCCATGCAGCGTCGCCGAGCGCGGGAACTCCGCCGCCGTCTGGTTCCACTCCACCAGCACCTTGCGCGCTTCGGCCCCTCGCAGCAGCGCCACGTCTCCGACTCGCGCGTCGGGCCGGGCCGTCACCTCCTCCAGCAGGACTCCCAGGTGGCCCAGCAGCCGCTTCGCCGTCCCTTCCACGAAGAGGTCCGTGTTGTACGTCAGCGTCGCCGCTAGCCCCTGGCCCGTCTCCGACATCGACAGCGACAGGTCGAACTTCGCGGTCGTCGCTTCCGTCTCCACGGGGCGCAACGCCAGCGCTTCCTTCGGTCCGGCGTCACTTGCCTGCGCGGGAGTGTTCTGGAGACTGAAGAACACCTGGAACAGCGGGGTGCGGCCCAGGTCTCGCTCCGGCCTCAGCTCCTCCACCAGCTTCTCGAACGGCACCTCCTGGTGCGCGTACGCGCCCAGCGCCGTCTCTCGCACTCGCGCCAGCACCTGCCGGAAGGACTCGCGCCCCTCCACCTTCGTGCGCAGCACCAGCGTGTTCACGAAGAAGCCGATGAGCCCTTCCAACTGCGTCTGGTTTCGGCCCGCGATGGGCGTGCCCACGCTGACGTCCGGCTGCCCGCTGTACTTCGCCAACACCACCTGCCACGCCGCCAGCAGGAGCATGAAGGACGTCACACCCTCCCGCTGCGCCAGCGTCTTCACCTGCTCCTCCAGCGCGCTCGGCAGGCCCACCGTGTAGCTCGCACCCCGGAAGCGCTGCACCGCCGGACGCGCCTTGTCCGTCGGCAACTCCAGCGCCGGCGGTGCGCCTTCCAGCTGCTGACGCCACCACGCCAGCTGGCCTT
Source organism: Corallococcus caeni (assembly GCF_036245865.1). NCBI lineage: Bacteria > Pseudomonadati > Myxococcota > Myxococcia > Myxococcales > Myxococcaceae > Corallococcus > Corallococcus caeni. The sequence goes on from NZ_BTTW01000003.1 coordinate 1,031,544, forward strand.
CCAGCACTTCGCCTCGCAGCCATCCTCGCTGCCACGCCGCGTAGTCCGCGTACTGCACCGGCAGCTCCGCCAGCGGCGACTCCCGGCCTTCCGCATACGCCGCGTAGAGCGCGCCCACTTCCTTCACCAGCACCTGCATCGACCAGCCGTCCGACACGATGTGGTGCATCACCAGCACCAGCACGTGCTCCGTGGCCGTCAACCGCAGCAGCTTCGCCCGGAAGAGCGGACCCTGGCCCAGGTCGAACGGACGCTGGGTTTCACGCTGTGCTCGCCGCTGGGCTTCCGCCTCGCGCTCCACTTGCGGCAGCGCTTCGAGCTCCACCACCTCCAGCACCGCTCCCGCGGCGGGCGTGATGACCTGGAACGGCTGCCCGTCGCGAACCTGGAACGTGGTCCGCAGGGCTTCGTGACGCCGTACCAGCTCCGCGAACGTGCGCTCCAGGGCCGACACGTCCAACCGGCCCGACAGCCGGATGGCCGCGGGCAGGTTGTACTGGGTGCTTCCTGGCTGCAGCTGATCCAGGAACCACAGGCGCTGCTGCGCGAAGGACAACGGCTCCGCGCCTGTCCTCGCCACTGGCACCAGGGCGGGGATGCCGGTGCGGCCGTGCGTTCCGCGCACCGCCGCGTCCACCTTCCGCGCGAGGCCGGACACCGTGGGCGCCTCGAAGAGGGCCCGCAGCGGCAGTTCCACGCCGAACGCGGAGCGGATGCGCGACATCGCCTGGGTCGCCAATAGCGAGTGGCCTCCCAGCTCGAAGAAGCTGTCCTCCGTCCCGACCTGCGGCACGCCCAGCACCTGCGCCCAGAGGCCCGCCAGCAGGGCTTCCGTCGGGGTGCTCGGGGCCACGTAGCGGTGCGTCCGCGACGCGCCGGCTTCGGGGGCGGGCAGTGCGCGCCGGTCCACCTTGCCGCTGGTGTTGAGCGGCAGCGACTCCAGCGCCACGAACGCCGACGGCACCATGTACTCCGGCAGGTGCTCGCGCAGGAAGCTGGCGAACGCGCCGGTCTCCAGCGCCGCTCCGCCCTCACCCACGACGTACGCTACCAGCCGCCTGCCGCCCGGCACGTCGTCGCGGACCACGACCACGCACTCGCGCACAGCCGGATGCAGGGCGAGCGCCTGTTCAATCTCTCCCGGCTCGATGCGGAAGCCCCGGAGCTTGACCTGATCATCCGCGCGGCCGAGGAACTCCAGCGTGCCTTCGGCCAGCCAGCGCACCCGATCGCCCGTGCGATACAGGCGGGATCCGGGCTCGGTGGTGAAGGCATCCGGGAGGAAGCGCTCCGCAGTCAACGCGGGCCGGCGCAGGTAGCCGCGCGTGACGCCCGCGCCCGCGATGTACAGCTCGCCACCGACCCCGATGGGGACCGGCCTCTGGCGGGCGTCCAGCACGTAGGCACGCATGTTGGCGATGGGCTGGCCGATGGGCGGCGCCTGCGTCGACGCGTGCACCACCGCCGCGGTGGAGACCACCGTGCCCTCCGTGGGGCCGTAGTGGTTGACGACCTGGAACGGCAGGCGCGCGGTCTCCACGCGGTGCAACCGGTCTCCGCCCGTCAGCAGCGTGCGGAGCGCCGTCGTGGCGGGCCACTCGCGGGTGACGACCGCTTCCGCGAGCACCGTGGGCAGGAAGGCGATGGTGATGCCCCGCTCCGTCAGCCAGTGCACCAGCTCGGCGGGCGCCGTGCGCACGTCATCCGGAGGCAGGTGCAGGCTCGCGCCCGAGGTGAGCGTCGGCCAGATCTCCCAGACGGACGCGTCGAAGGCCAGGCCCGCGAGCTGCGTCGTGCGGTCCGCCGCCGTCATGGCGTACGCGCGCTGATGCCAGTCCACCAGGTTGCCAAGGCTCGCGTGTTCGACCTCCACGCCCTTCGGCCGGCCCGTGGAGCCCGACGTGTAGATGACGTAGGCGAGCCGTCCCGCCACCGGAGCGATGGGCTCCGGAGTGACGAGGCGCTCCCAGTCCGAATCCACGCACACGACCTTCGCCTCGCCTTCCGGCAGGGCGTCCCGCAGCGAGCGCTGCGTGAGCACCACCGGCATCCGGGCGTCCTCCAGCAGGTACGCCAGCCGCTCGCGAGGATGGGCCGGATCCAGCGGGACGTACGCACCACCCGCCTTGAGCACGGCCAGCATCCCCACCACCATGCCGGGCGAGCGCTCCACGCACAGGCCCACGCGGACCTCGGGGCCCACGCCCAGCGCGCGCAGGTGCCGGGCGAGCAGGTTCGATCGGGCCTCCAGCTCCCCGTACGTCAGCTTCTCGCCCGTGGCCGACTCCACCGCCAGTGCGCCAGGCGTCCGCGCGGCCTGGGCCGCGAAGCGCTCGTGGACGGCCCCGTTCGCGGGGAACAGGGTCCGGGTGTCGTTCCATTGCACGAGGACCTGCTGGCGCTCGGCCGCATCCATCAGCGGCACGTCCCAGACGTCCACGTCCGCGTCGCTGGCGATCCCCTCCAGCAGCATCCCCAGGTGCTTCAGCATCCGCTCGGCGGTCGTGGCGTCAAAGAGGTCCGTGTTGAACTCGAGCGACGCGGCCAGGCCCGACGTGTCGTCGGTCATGGAGAGCGTCAGGTCGAACTTAGCCGTGCCTCCATCCGTCTCGAGCGACCGCAGCGACAGGCCCTCCGCCGGCGGCGCTTCCCGCGTGGAAGTGGCCGCGGTGGTCAGGGTGAACATCACCTGGAAGAGCGGTGTGCGGCTCAGGTCGCGCTCTGGCTTCAGTTCCTCCACGAGCTTCTCGAACGGCACCTCCTGATGCGCGTACGCGCCCAGGGTCATCTCCTTCACCTGGCGCAGCACCTGCCGGAAGGACGCGCGGTCCTCCAGGTGGGTCCGGAGCACCAGCGTGTTGACGAAGAAGCCGATGAGCCCTTCGAGCTCCGTGCGGTTTCGGCCCGCGATGGGCGTGCCCACGCTGACGTCCCGCTGGCCGCTGTAGCGCGCGAGCAGCACCTGCCACGCCGCCAGCAGGACCATGAAGGGCGTCATGCCCTCCTGACGGGCCAGCGCGTTCAGCCGCTCACCCAACCCGCGGGACCACGCCACCGAGCGGTGGTCCCCGCGGAACGTCTGCACCGCGGGACGCGGCCGGTCCGTGGGGAGCTCCAGCGCCTGCGATGCGCCCGTGAGCTGTTCGCGCCACCACGCGAGCTGCGCTTCCAGCACGTCGTCGCGCAGCCACCCGCGCTGCCAGGCCGCGTAGTCCGCGTACTGCACCGGCAGCTCCGGCAACGGTGAAGGACGGCCCTGGGTGAAGGCCGAGTAGAGCGCCGACACTTCCCGGACGAGGACCTCCATCGACCAGCCGTCCGAAACGATGTGGTGCATCACCAGCACCAGGACGTGATCCGAAGCGGTCAGCCGCAGCAGCGTCACCCGCAGCAGCGGATCCCGGCTCAGGTCGAAGGGACGGCGGACCTCCCGGTCGATGTGGCGGCGGACCTCGGCGTCGGCCTGCGAGGCGTCCACGGCCTCGATGGGGACCCACGTCAACGCCAGCTCTCGCGAGGATTCGATGTGCTGGATGGGCTGACCATCACGGACCTGGAACGTCGTGCGCAGGGCCTCGTGACGGCGCACCAGTTCCGTGAAGGTGCGGCGCAGGGCTTCAACATCCAGCGTGCCGGTGAGGCGCACCGCGGCCGGCAGGTTGTACGAGGCACTTCCCGGCTGAAGCTGATCAAGCAGCCACAGCCGCTGCTGCGCGAAGGAGAGGGGCTCCTGGCCCGTGCGGGCTGTCGCCACGAGCTTCGGCACCGCGTCGCCCTGCGTCGCGGACTCCACCCGGAGGGCCAACTCCGCGACCGTGGGGGACTCGAAGAGGGCTTGCAGCGGCAGGTCGACGTTGAAGGCCGTGCGGATGCGCGACACCGCCTGCGTCGCCAGCAGCGAGTGGCCTCCCAGCTCGAAGAAGCTGTCCTCTACGCCCACCTGCTTCGCGCCCAGCACCTGCGCCCAGATGTTCGTCAGGACCTCCTCCGTCTTCGTGCGCGGCGCCACGTACTGACGCGTGCGCTCTGCTCCGGCCTCCGGCTTGGGCAGGGCCTTGCGGTCCACCTTCCCGTTGGCGTTGAGGGGCAGCGCCTCCAGCACCACGAAGGCCGACGGCACCATGTACTCCGGCAGCCGTCCCTTCAGGGCGCTGCGCAGCGACGCCGACTCCAGCGTGTGGCCCGGCTGCGCCACCACGTACGCCACCAGTCGCTTGTCGCCCGGCGCGTCCTCACGCACCACCACGACGACGTCTCGCACCGTGGGCTGCTCGCCGAGGGCGGTTTCCACCTCTCCCAGCTCGATGCGGAAGCCGCGCACCTTCACCTGGAAGTCCATTCGGCCCAGGTACTCCAGCGTCCCGTCCCGGCCCCACCGCACCTTGTCTCCCGTGCGGTACAGCCGAGAGCCAGGAGTGCCGTACGGGTTCGGCACGAAGCGCTCCGCCGTCAACCCGGGCTGGCCCATGTAGCCGCGCGCCAGGCCTTCACCGCCCAGGTACAGCTCCCCGGGCACGCCCACCGGCACCGGCTGCCCGTGCGTGTCCAGCACGTACGCCTGCGTGCCTTCCAGCGGACGACCAATCCTCGGCTCTGTCTTCGCTCCGCGCTCCACTCGCGCGTGCGTTGAGTACGTCGTGTCTTCTGTCGGGCCGTAGAGGTTGTTGACCTCTCTCACCTGCGGCAGCGCGTACAGCGCCTGCACCAACCGGTTGGGCAGCGCTTCGCCCGCCAGGTTCACCGTCTCCACCGACGAAGGGATGCCTCCGCTTCGCACCAACTCCGCCACCGCCGACGGCACCGTGTTCAACAGCGTCACTCGCTGGGCTTCCTTCAGCCCCGCCAGTGCCAGTGCGTTCTCCGCCACCACCACCGTGCCGCCGCTCACAAGCGGCGCGAAGACTTCAAACACCGACAGGTCGAAGTTCAGCGACGTCGCCGCAAGCACGCCCTTCAGCTGCTCTGCCTTGAAGGTGCTCGTAGCCCACTTCAGGAACGCCACCGCGCTAGCGTGCGTCACCGCCACGCCCTTCGGACGGCCTGTGCTTCCTGACGTGTACAGCACGTACGCCAGTTGCCGCGGCTCCGTCTTGCTGGCCGGTGCCTCCTCCGGGTACCCAGCCAACACCGTTGCATCCGTGTCGAGCCGTACGCGCTGGCCGGCGTACTCCGGCAGCACGTTCTCCAGGTTCGCCTGCGTGATGACGACAGGCGCACCCGTGCCCTCCAGCATGTAGGCCAGACGGTCCTTCGGGTACGTCGCGTCCAGCGGCACGTAGGCAGCGCCCGCCTTCAGCACGCCCAGCAGCGCCACCACCATCGCTTCCGTGCGCTCCACGCACACGCCTACCCGGGTTTCCTCACGGACTCCCAGCGTGCGCAGGTGCCGCGCCAGTTGGTTCGCCCGCGCCTCCACCTGCGCGTACGTCAGCGCCCTGCCCTCGTGCACCACTGCCACCGCGCCCGGCGTCTTCGCCGCCTGCGCCGCGAAGAGGCTGTGGATCGTCTCCGCCGTGGAGGCCTCCGCCTGCGTGCCAGCGAAACGCTCCAGCACCTGCTGACGCTCTTCGGCCTCCAGCAACGGCAGGCTCCAAAGGTTCGCGTCCGCGTCCTTCGTGATGCCCTCCAGCAGCATCCCGAAGTGGCTCAGCATCCGCTGCGCCGTCTCCGCGTCGTACAGGTCGGTGTTGTATTCGAGCGTCGCCGCCAGGCCCTTGCCCGTCTCCGCCATCGCCAGTGTCAGGTCGAACTTCGCGGTCGTCCCTTCCGTCTGGAGCGAACGCAGGGTGAGGTTGCTGTTCGGACGCACCTCTCCCGTGGACGTGGCGAGCGACGTGGCTTGCCAGGTGAACATCACCTGGAAGAGCGGCGTCCGGCTCAGATCGCGCTCCGGCTTCAGCTCCTCCACCAGCTTCTCGAACGGCACCTCCTGGTGCGCGTACGCGCCCAGCGTCGTCTCCTTCACCTGACGGAGGACGTCGCGGAAGGAAGCGCTGCCTTCGAGCTTCGTGCGCAGCACCAGCGTGTTCACGAAGAAGCCGATGAGGCCTTCCAGCTCCGTGCGGTTACGGCCCGCGATGGGCGTGCCCACGCTGACGTCCTGCTGCCCGCTGTAGCGCGCCAGCAACACCTGCCACGCCGCCAGCATCACCATGAAGGACGTGGCCCCCTCCTGACGGGCCAGCGCGGAGAGCTTCTCCTCCAGTTCCTTCGGCATCAGCACCGAAGCGTTCGCGCCGTGGAAGCGCTGCACCGCTGGACGTGGCCGGTCCGTCGGCAGCTCCAGCGCGTGCGGTGCGCCTTCCAGTTGCTGGCGCCACCATGCGAGCTGGCCTTCCAGCACTTCGCCTTGCAGCCACCCGCGCTGCCACGCCGCGTAGTCCGCGTACTGCACCGGCAGCTCCGGCAACGGCGACTCGCGGCCTTCCGCGTACGCGCCGTAGAGCGCGGCCACTTCCCGCACGAGCACGTCCATCGACCAGCCGTCCGACACGATGTGGTGCATCACCAGCACCAGCACGTGCTCCGTGGCACTCAGCCGCAGCAGCGTCGCGCGGAAGAGGGGCCCCTGGCTCAGATCGAACGGGCGCAAGACCTGGGCCTTGGCCAGAGCGTGGATCTCGGCTTCACGCAGTGCTTCCGGCAGGCTGTCCAAGGCCGTGACGGTCCACTCCAGCTCTCCAGTGGGTGACACCACCTGCGAAGGCTGGCCATCACGGACCTGGAACGTCGTGCGCAGGGCTTCGTGACGACGCACCAACTCCGTGAAGGTGCGGCGCAAGGCTTCGACGTCCAGGGTGCCGGTGAGGCGCACCGCGGCCGGCAGGTTGTACGAGGCACTTCCCGGCTGGAGCTGATCGAGCAGCCACAGCCGCTGCTGCGCGAAGGACAAGGGCTCCAGGCCCGTGCGGGCTGTCGCCACGAGCTTCGGCACCGCGTCGCCTTGCTTCGCGGACTCCACCCGGAGGGCAAGCTCCGCGACCGTGGGGGACTCGAAGAGGGCTCGCAGCGGCAGGTCGACGTTGAAGGCCGTGCGGATTCGCGACACCGCCTGCGTCGCCAGCAGCGAGTGGCCTCCCAGCTCGAAGAAGCTGTCCTGCACTCCCACCTGCTTCGCGCCCAGGACGCTCTCCCAGAGCGCCACGAGCACGGCTTCCGTCTGGGTCCTTGGCGCCACGTACTGGCGCGTGCGCTCCGCTCCCGCCTCCGGCTTCGGCAGCGCCTTGCGGTCCACCTTGCCGTTGGCGTTGAGGGGCAGTGCCTCCAACACCACGAAGGCCGACGGCACCATGTACTCCGGCAGCCGTCCCTTCAGGGCGCTTCGGAGTCCTGCGGCTTCCACCGTGTGGCCCGGCTGCGCCACCACGTACGCCACCAGTCGCTTGTCGCCGGGGGCGTCCTCACGCACCACCACCACGACGTCTCGCACCGTGGGCTGCTCGCCCAAGGCGGTCTCCACTTCTCCCAGCTCGATGCGGAAGCCGCGCACCTTCACCTGGAAGTCCATGCGGCCCAGGTACTCCAGCGTCCCGTCTCGGCCCCAGCGTGCCTTGTCTCCCGTGCGGTACAGCCGGGAGCCAGGGGTGCCGTACGGATTCGGCACGAAGCGCTCCGCCGTCAACCCGGGCTGGCCCAGGTAACCGCGTGCGAGGCCTTCTCCGCCTAGGTACAGCTCCCCAGGCACGCCCACCGGCACCGGCTGTCCGTGCGTGTCCAGCACGTACGCCTGCGTGCCTTCCAGCGGACGGCCAATCCTCGGCTCCGTCTTCGCTCCGCGCTCCACTCGCGCATGCGTCGAGTACGTCGTGTCTTCCGTCGGGCCGTAGAGGTTGTTGACCTCCTTCACCTGCGGCAGTGCGTACAGCGCCTGCACCAGTCGGTTGGGCAGTGCTTCGCCCGCCAGGTTCACCGTCTCCACCGACGAAGGAATGCCCCCGCTTCGCACCAGCTCCGCCACCGCCGACGGCACCGTGTTCAACAGCGTGACGCGGCCCGCTTCCTTCAGCCCCGCCAGTGCCAGCGCGTTCTCCGCCACCACCACCGTGCCGCCACTCACCAGCGGCGCGAAGACTTCGAAGACGGAGAGGTCGAAGTTCAGCGACGTCGCCGCCAGGACACCCTTCAGCTGCTCTGCCTTGAAGGTGCCCGTGGCCCACTTCAGGAATGCCACCGCGCTGGCGTGCGTCACCGCCACGCCCTTCGGACGGCCTGTGCTTCCTGACGTGTACAGCACGTACGCCAGCTGGCGCGGCGAGCTCTGCACTTCCAACGCCGAAGCGTCATGGCTCTCCAGGACCTTGGCGTCTTCGTCCAACCGAACACGGTGGCCCACGTACTGAGGCAGCACGTCTTCCAGGCTCGCCTGCGTGATGACAACAGGCGCGCCGGTGCCTTCCAGCATGTAGGCCAGTCGATCCTTCGGGTACGTCGCGTCCAGCGGTACGTACACGGCGCCCGCCTTCAGCACGCCCAGCAGCGCCACCACCATTGCTTCCGTGCGCTCCACGCACACGCCTACCCGGCTTTCCTCGCGGATACCGAGCGTACGCAGGTGCCGCGCCAGCTGATTCGCACGGGCTTCCACCTGCGCGTACGTCAGCGCCCTGCCCTCGCGCACCACTGCCACCGCGCCCGGCGTCTTCGCCGCCTGCGCCGCGAAGAGGCTGTGGATCGTCTCCGCCGTGGAGACCTCCGCCTGCGTGCCAGCGAAACGCTCCAGCACCTGCTGACGCTCTTCAACGCCCAGCAACGGCAGGCTCCAGAGGTTCGCGTCCGCGTCCTTCGCGATGCCCTCCAGCAGCATCCCGAAGTGGCTCAGCATCCGCTGCGCCGTCTCCGCGTCGTACAGGTCGGTGTTGTATTCGAGCGACGCCGCGAGGCCCTGGCCTGTCTCCGCCATCCCCAGCGTCAGGTCGAACTTCGCCGTCGCACCTTCGGTTTCGAGAGCACGCAACGCAAGGCGGGTGCTCGGACGCACCTCTCCCGTGTTCGCGGCAACAGCAGCGGCCTGCCAGGTGAACATCACCTGGAAGAGCGGCGTCCGGCTCAGGTCACGCTCCGGCTTCAGCTCCTCCACCAGCTTCTCGAACGGCACCTCCTGGTGCGCGTACGCGCCCAGCGTCGTCTCCCTCACCTGACGGAGGACGTCGCGGAAGGAAGCACTGCCTTCGAGCTTCGTGCGCAGCACCAGCGTGTTCACGAAGAAGCCGATGAGGCCTTCCAGCTCCGTTCGATTGCGGCCCGCGATGGGCGTGCCCACGCTGATGTCCTGCTGCCCACTGTAGCGCGCCAGCAACACCTGCCACGCCGCCAGCATCACCATGAAGGACGTGGCCCCCTCCTGACGGGCCAGCGCGGAGAGCTTCTCCTCCAGTTCCTTCGGCATCAGCACCGAAGCGTTCGCGCCGTGGAAGCGCTGCACCGCCGGACGCGGCCGATCCGTCGGCAGCTCCAGCGCGTGCGGTGCGCCTTCCAATTGCTGGCGCCACCACGCCAGCTGGCCTTCCAGCACTTCGCCTTGCAACCAGCCTCGCTGCCATGTCGCGTAGTCCGCGTACTGCACCGGCAGCTCCGGCAACGGCGACTCGCGGCCTTCCGCGTACGCGCCGTAGAGCGCGGCGACTTCCCGCACGAGCACGTCCATCGACCAGCCGTCCGATACGATGTGGTGCATCACCAGCACCAGGACGTGCTCCGTCTCCGACAGCCTCACCAGCGTCGCGCGGAACAGCGGACCCTGGCTCAGGTCGAACGGGCGCAAGACCTGGGCCTTGGCCAGGGCGCGAACCTCGGCTTCACGCTGTGCTTCCGGCAGGCCGTCCAGGGCCGTGACGGTCCACTCCAGTTCCCCAGCCGGTGACACCACCTGCGACGGTTGACCGTCGTGGACCTGGAACGTCGTGCGCAGGGCTTCGTGACGACGCACCAGCTCCGTGAAGGTGCGGCGCAGGGCTTCAGTGTCCAGGGTGCCGGTGAGGCGCACCGCGGCCGGCAGGTTGTACGAGGCACTTCCCGGCTGGAGTTGATCGAGCAGCCACAACCGCTGCTGCGCGAAGGAGAGCGGCTCACGGCCCGTGCGGGCTGTCGCGACGAGCTTCGGCACCGCGTCGCCCTGCTTCCCGGACTCCACCCGAAGGGCCAGCTCCGCGACCGTGGGGGACTCAAAAAGGGCGCGCAGCGGCAGGTCGATGTTGAAGGCCGTGCGGATGCGCGACACCGCCTGCGTCGCCAGCAGCGAGTGGCCTCCCAGTTCGAAGAAGCTGTCCTCGACCCCCACCTGCTTCGCGCCCAGCACCTGCGCCCAGATGCTCGTCAGGGCCTCTTCGGTCGCCGTGCGCGGCGCCACGTACTGGCGCGTGCGCTCCGCTCCCGCCTCCGGCTTCGGCAGCGCCTTGCGGTCCACCTTGCCATTGGCGTTGAGGGGCAGCGCCTCCAGCACCACGAAGGCCGACGGCACCATGTACTCCGGCAACCGTCCCTTCAAACCACTGCGCAGCGCGGCCGACTCCACCGTGTGGCCCGGCTGCGCCACCACGTACGCCACCAGTCGCTTGTCGCCCGGTGCGTCCTCACGCACCACCACCACCACGTCTCGCACCGTGGGCTGCTCGCCGAGGGCGGTTTCCACCTCTCCCAGCTCGATGCGGAAGCCACGCACCTTCACCTGGAAGTCCATGCGGCCCAGGTACTCCAGCGTCCCGTCCCGGCCCCACCGCACCTTGTCTCCCGTGCGGTACAGCCGCGTCCCCGCCGCCCCGTACGGATTCGGCACGAAGCGCTCCGCCGTCAGGCCCGGCTGGCCCAGGTAGCCTCGCGCCAGGCCTTCTCCGCCCAGGTACAGCTCCCCGGGCACGCCCACCGGCACCGGCTGCCCGTGCGTGTCCAGCACGTACGCCTGCGTGCCTTCCAGCGGACGACCAATCCTCGGCTCTGTCTTCGCTCCGCGCTCCACTCGCGCGTGCGTTGAGTACGTCGTGTCTTCTGTCGGGCCGTAGAGGTTGTTGACCTCCTTCACCTGCGGCAGTGCGTACAGCGCCTGCACCAACCGGTTCGGCAGTGCTTCGCCCGCAAGGTTCACCGTCTCCACCGACGACGGGATGCCCCCGCTTCGCACCAACTCCGCCACCGCCGACGGCACCGTATTCAGCAGCGTGACGCGGCCCGCATCCTTCAGTCCGGCGAGCGCCAGCGCGTTCTCCGCCACCACCACCGTGCCGCCGCTCACCAGCGGCGCGAAGACTTCGAACACCGACAGGTCGAAGTTCAGCGACGTCGCAGCAAGCACGCCCTTCAGTTGCTCTGCCTTGAAGGTACCCGTAGCCCACTTCAGGAATGCCACCGCGCTGGCGTGCGTCACCGCCACGCCCTTCGGGCGGCCCGTGCTTCCTGACGTGTACAGCACGTACGCCAGCTGCCGCGGCTCCGTCTTGCTGGCGGGCGCCTCCACCGGGTACCCAGCCAACACCGTTGCATCCGTGTCGAGCCGTACGCGCTGGCCGGTGTACTCCGGCAGCACGTCCTCCAGGTTCGCCTGCGTGATGACGACAGGCGCACCCGTGCCCTCCAGCATGTAGGCCAGACGGTCCTTCGGGTACGTCGCGTCCAGCGGCACGTAGGCAGCGCCCGCCTTCAGCACGCCCAGCAGCGCCACCACCATCGCTTCCGTGCGCTCCACGCACACGCCTACCCGGCTTTCCTCGCGGATGCCGAGCGTGCGCAGGTGCCGCGCCAGCTGATTCGCACGGGTTTCCACCTGCGCGTACGTCAATGCCCTGCCCTCGTGCACCACCGCCACCGTGCCCGGCGTCTTCACGGCCTGCGCCGCGAATAGGCCGTGGATCGTCTCCGCCGTGGAGACCTCCGCCTGCGATCCAGCGAAGCGCTCCAGCACCTGCTGACGCTCCTCGGCCTCCAGGAGCGGCAGGCTCCAGAGGTTCGCGTCCGCGTCCTTCGTGATGCTGGCCAGCAACGTGCCCAGGTGGCTCAGCATCCGCTGGGCCGTCTCCGCGTCGTACAGGTCCGTGCTGTATTCGAGCGACGCCGCCAGGCCCCGGCCCGTCTCCGCCACTCCCAGCGTCAGGTCGAACTTCGCCGTCGTCCCTTCCGTCTGGAGCGAACGCAGGGTAAGGCTGCTGTTCGGACGCACCTCTCCCGAGGTGTTCGTGGCAGCCGCTTCGGTCTGCCACGTGAACATCACCTGGAAGAGCGGCGAGCGGCTCAGATCGCGCTCCGGCTTCAGCTCCTCCACCAGCTTCTCGAACGGCACTTCCTGGTGCTCATAGGCGCCCAGGGTCGTCTCGCGCACCTGGCGCAGCACCTGCCGGAAGCTCGTGCCAGACTCCAGCTTCGTGCGCAGCACGAGCGTGTTCACGAAGAAGCCGATGAGGCCTTCCAGCTCCGTGCGGTTACGACCCGCGATGGGCGTGCCCACGCTGATGTCGTCCTGGCCGCTGTAGCGCGCGAGCAACACCTGCCAGGCCGCCAGTACCACCATGAAGGGCGTCGCGCCCTCCTGACGCGCCAGCTTGAGCACCGCCTCCTCCAGGGCCCTGGGGAGCTGGAGCGCGGTCCTCGCACCGGAGATGCCCTGCACCGCCGGACGCGGTCGGTCCGTCGGCAGCTCCAGCGCGTGCGGAGCCCCCTCCAGCTGTCCACGCCACCAGGACAACTGCTTCTCCAACACCTCGCCGCGCAGCCAGCCGCGCTGCCACGCCGCGTAGTCCGCGTACTGCACGGGCAGCTCCGGCAGTGGCGACGCGCGGCCCTGGGAGTAGGCGCCGTACAGGGCCGCCACTTCCCGAACCAGCACGTCCATGGACCAGCCGTCCGACACGATGTGGTGCATCACCAGCACCAACACGTGCTCCGTCTCCGTCAGCCGCAGCAGCGTCGCGCGGAACAGGGGCCCCCGAGCGAGGTTGAACGGACGAGCAGCCTCTGCCTCCACGCGCTTGCGCGCTTCGGCGTCCTGCTCGGCGGAGGTCTGGCCTTGGACGGAGACCTGCTCCAGGACGGACGCGCCAAGGGCGGAGATGCGCTGGACCGGTTGACTGTCACGGGTCTGAAAGGTTGTTCGCAGGGCTTCGTGCCGGCGCACCAGCTCCAGGAACGTGCGCTCCAGGGCCGGCACGTCCAGCGTGCCCGACAGCCGCACCGCGGACGTCATGTTGTACGACGCGCTCCCGGGCTGGAGCTGATCCAGGAACCACAGGCGCTGCTGCGCGAAGGACAGCGGCAGGTCGTTCGCGGAGCGCTCCACCGGCACGAGCTTCGGCACCGCGTCGCCCTGCTTCGCGCGCCGGGCCTCGTCCACCCTCATGGAGAGGGCCGCGACGGTGGGTGCTTCGAAGAGGGCGCGCAGCGGCAGCTCCACGCCGAACGCGCTTCGCACGCGCGACATCGCCTGCGTCGCCACCAGCGAGTGGCCTCCCAGGTCGAAGAAGTTGTCGCTCGCTCCCACCCGCGCCACGCCCAGCACCTGCGCCCAGAGGTTCGCCAGCAGCTCCTCCGTCGGCGTCCTCGGCGCCACGTAGTCCGCCGCCTCCTGCGCCCCTTCCGGCGCAGGCAGCGCCTTGCGGTCCACCTTCCCGTTCGGCGTCAACGGCAACGCGTCCAGCACCACGAAGGCCGCCGGCACCATGTACTCCGGCAGGCTCTCCTTCACGTGCTGCCTCAGCGCCGAGGCCTCCACCCCCTCCGGGGCCACCACGTACGCCACCAGCCGCCGCGGCTCCTCCCGCAGCAGCACCACCGCCGTCCTCACCGCCGGGTGCTTGCCCAGCACCGACTCGATTTCCCCCAACTCCACCCGGAAGCCACGCAGCTTCACCTGCGTGTCCGCTCGGCCCAGGAACTCGATGTTCCCATCCGAAAGGTGTCGCGCCCTGTCCCCTGAGCGGTACAGCCGCGCTCCAGCAGCCCCGTACGGGTCCGGCACGAAGCGCTCCGCCGTCAACTCAGGCCTGCGCACGTACCCGCGCGTCACGCCCTCTCCGCCGATGTACAGCTCCCCCGCCACCCCCGGCGGCACCGGCTTGAGCGCCGCGTCCAGCACGTACATCCGCACGTTCGCGAAGGGCCGCCCAATCGGCACCAGCCGGTTGTCCCCCGCCTCCAGCGCCTCACTCTCGAACCACGTGCTGTCGATGGTGGTTTCGCTGATGCCGTACGAGTTGATGAGCCGCGTCTGGGGGCCGATGACGCCTCGAATCCTCCGGTACTCATTCACGTACCAGGCGTCCGAGCCGGCAATCAGCACTCGCATCGACTCAAGCCGCTGGCCCGTCTCCTCCAGGTGCTGCAACAGGCCTCGCAGCACCGCAGGGACGAACTCCGCGCAGTCCACCGCTTCGGCTTCCATCAGCCCGTGCAGTTTCACCGGCTCCAGAAGCCACTCTCTCGGGCAGAGCACCAGCTTCCCGCCACTGCACAGCGCTCGCGAGACGTCTCCTCCGAAGACGTCGAAGGAGAAGCTCGCCATCTGCAGGTGGCTTCGCGGCCCCTGCTTCAGTCCGTAGCTGCGCTCCCACCCCAGGTACGCATTCGCCCAGCTGCGGTGCGACACCATCACGCCCTTCGGCGTCCCCGTGCTTCCCGACGTGAAGACGACGTACGCCAGGTTCTCGAAGCCCGCCGTGCGCGCGGGCGCGGAAACGGGCAGCGCCGCGCGGGCCGGTGCCTCTTCGTCCAGCAGGTAGCGGCGCAGGCCCGGTGCCTCCACCGTGCCTTCCAGCGCCCGCTGCGTCAGCAGCAGCGACATGCGCGACTCCGACACCATGAGGGCCAGTCGGTCCGCCGGGTAGGACGGGTCCAGCGGCACGTACGCCCCGCCCGCCTTCAGAATGCCCAGCAGCGCCACCAGCAACTGCGGCGTGCGCTCCAGGCACACGCCCACCAGCACCTCCGGGCCCACTCCCAGGGCTCGCAGGTGGTGCGCCAGCTGGTTCGCCTGCGCTTCCAGCTGCCCGTACGTCAACGCTTCTCCGCCCGGCGCCACGACGGCCGGCGCCTCCGGCTGCACCCGCGCCAGCTCCGCGAAGCGCTCCGGAATGCCCTGCTCTTCCGGCAGCGCCACGTCCGTGGCGTTCCACTCCACCAGCACCTGCTGGCGCTCCACTTCACCCAGCAGCGGCAGGTCCAGCACTCGCGCATCCGGACGCGCCGCGATGCCCTCCAGCAACACGCCGAAGTGCTTCAGCATCCGCTCCGCCGTCGCCGCTTCGAACAGGTCGCTGTTGAACTCCAGCGCCACGGCGAGCCCCGAGGCGCTCTCCATGACCGAGAGCGACAGCTCGAACTTGACCGTTTCGCCTTCCGCTTCGATCGGACGCAGGCGCAGACCGGTCGGCAGCTGGACCGACGGCAGCGTCGCGTTCTGGAGGGAGAACATCACCTGGAAGAGCGACGAACGGCTCATGTCGCGCTCCGGCTTCAGCTCCTCCACCAGCTTCTCGAACGGCACTTCCTGGTGCGCATACGCGCCGAGCGCCACCTCCCGCACCTGCCGCAGCGTCTGCCGGAAGCTGGGGTTGCCATCCAGCCGCGTGCGCAGCACGAGCGTGTTGATGAAGAAGCCGATGAGGCCTTCCAGCTCCGAGCGGTTGCGGCCCGCGATGGGCGTACCCACGCTGATGTCGTCCTGGCCGCTGTAGCGGGAGAGCACGACCTGCCACGCCGCCAGCAACGTCATGAAGGGCGTGGCGCCCTCCTGCCGGCTCAGCTCCCAGAGCGCGTCGCGCAGCGCGGCCGGCAACGTCACCGAACGGCTGGTGCCCCGGAACGTCTGCATCGCCGGGCGCGGCTTGTCCGTCGGCAGCTCCAGCGCATGCGGAGCCCCCGCGAGCTGCTGCTTCCAGTAACCGAGCTGCGCCTCCAGGACCTCGCCCCGCAGCCAGCCGCGCTGCCAGGCCGCGTAGTCCGCGTACTGCACCAGCAGCTCCGGCAGCGGCGACGGCTGGCCCGTGCTGAACGCCCCGTAGAGCGTCCCCACTTCGCGGATCAGCACGCCTCGCGACCAACCGTCGGAGACGATGTGGTGCACCGAGAGCAAGAGCACGTGCTCGGTGTCACTCAGGCGGATCAACGTCACCCGGAACAACGGGCCCCGCTCCAGGTCGAACGGACGCCGGACCTCTTCCTCCGCCAGGGCCTGGGCGCGTGCCTCGGCGTTCGCGTCGGACGACAGGTCCACCTGCGCCAGCGGCACCTCCGCCGCGGGCGCCACGACCTGCACGGGTTGGCCTTCCTGCGCTCGGAACGTGGTGCGCAGGGATTCGTGACGGCGCACCAGCTCCGTGAACGTGCGGCGCAGCGCGGCCACGTCCAGGGCCCCCGACAGCCTCACGGCCGTCGGGATGTTGTAGAAGGCGCTGCCCGGCTCCAGCTGATCCAGGAACCAGAGGCGCTGCTGCGCGAAGGACAGCGGCAGCTCGCCCGAGCGGTCCGCCGGGACCAGGGCCGGCATCTGGACGCCCGTCCCGGACTGCACGGCGGCGTCGATGCGGACGGCCAGCTGCTCCAGCGTCGGGTGCTCGAAGAGCGCGCGCAGGGGCAGCTCCGCCTGGAACGTCTGGCGGATCCGTGAGAGCGCCTGCGTCGCCAGCAGCGAGTGCCCGCCCAGCTCGAAGAAGTTGGACCTGGGGCCCACCTGCTTCGCGCCCAGCAGCTCACTCCAGATGGCCGCCAGCCGCTGCTCCGTGGGCGTGCGCGGGGCGACGAAATCCTTCGCGTCCGCGTCCGTCGCTTCCGGCCTGGGCAGGGCCTTGCGGTCCACCTTGCCGTTGGCGTTGAGCGGCATCGCCTCCAGCACCACGAAGGCCGACGGCACCATGTACTCCGGCAGCCGTCCCTTCAGCTCGCCGCGCAGCGACGTGGCCTCCACCGTGCTGCCCGGCTTCGCCACCACGTACGCCACCAGCCGCTTGTCTCCGGGCGCGTCCTCCCGCGCGATGACGACGGCTTCACGCACGCCTTCGCATGCGCTCAGCCCCGCCTCCACCTCACCCAGCTCCACGCGGTAGCCGCGAATCTTCAGCTGGAAGTCCACCCGCCCCAGGAACTCCAGCTTCCCGTCCTCCCGCTGCCTCACCTTGTCGCCCGTGCGGTACAGCCGCGCCCCGGGCTCCGTGCTGAAGCCGTCCGGCACGTACCGCTCCGCCGTCAACTCAGGACGCCCCACGTACCCGCGCGTCACCACCGCGCCGCCCACGTACAGCTCTCCCGCCACGCCGCGCGGCACCGGATGCCCACTGGCATCCAGCACGTACATGCGCGCGTTGCCGATGGGACGGCCCAGCGCCAGCGTCGCCGCGCCTTCCTCCCACTCACCCTCCACGGGGTTGGTCAGCACGCCCACCGTCGTCTCTGTCGGGCCGTAGTGGTTGAAGACGGCGCACTCCGGCGCCAGCCGCTTCACCGTCTCCACCAGCTCCTTGTCCGACGCCTCCCCGCCCACCACCAGCCGCTTCCTCGGCAGCACGGCCTTTGCGTTGGGGCCACTCAGCAGCGCGCGCAGGTGCGAGGGCACCACCTTCAGCCCGTCCACCCCGTGCGCCTGCATGTACGCACCCAGGGCTTCCGCGTCCGACGCCACCTCCTTCGACACCAGGTGCAGCGTCCCGCCTCCGCACAGCATCGGGAAGACGGCCGTGTGCCCCAGGTCCGCCGCCAGCGTCGTCACCGACGCGAAGCTCATCCCCTCTTCCAGCCTCAGCCTTCCGCGGATGCTCCCCACGTAGTTGGCCAGCTGCCGGTGCTCCACCACCACGCCCTTCGGGCGCCCCGTGCTTCCCGACGTGAAGATGGCGTACGCCGCGTTCTCCCCGCGCACGCTCGTCTTCACCGCCTCGGTGCTGCCGCCGGCCTCCTCCACCGCTTCGACGATGACGGTGACGAGCCCCAGGCCCGCCACGTCCGCCGCCTGCGCCTGCTGCGTCACCACCACGCGCAGCCCCGCGTCCTCCGCGATGGCCTTCACCCGCGCCTCGGGGAAGGACGTGTCCATCGGCACGTACCCTCCTCCGGCCTTGAGGATGCCCAGCATCCCCACCACCGCCTCCACCGTCCGCTCCACGTACAGGCCCACCAGCACGTCCGGGCCCACCCCCTGCTTCACCAGCGCTCGCGCCAGCCGGTTCGCCTTCGCGTCCAGCTCCGCGTACGTCAGCTGCTTGCCTCCCGCGACGACCGCCACGCCCCCGGGCACGCGCTCCACCTGCGCTTCGAACTGCGCGTGGATGCTCTCCGACGGCACGGCCTCCGCCGTCTGGTTCCACGTCGTCAGCACCTGCTCCCGCTCCGCCTCCGCCAGCATGGGCAGTGCGCTCACGGACGCGTCCGGATTCGCGGCGATGCCTTCCAGCAGCACCCGCAGGTGCCCCATCATCCGCTCCACCGTCGCCTGCTCGAACAGGTCCGCGCGGTAGTCGGTCACGCACAGCAGCCCCATGCCGGTGTCCTTGAAGGACAGCGTGAGGTCCACCTTCGCGGCGCCTTCGTCTCGTCCCAGCGAGCGCAGCTTGAGGCCCGGCAGCTCGATGGACGAGGCCGGCGTGTTCTGCACCGACAGCTTCACCTGGAAGATGGGCGAATGGCCCAGGCTGCGCTCCGGGTTGAGCGCCTTGACCAGCTCCTCGAACGGCAGGTCCTGGTGCCCATACGCGCCCAGCGCCGTGTCCTTCACGCGCCGCAGGAGCTGCCGGAACGTCGGGGCGTCGTCCAGCCGCGTGCGCATGGCGAGCTGGTTCACGAAGAAGCCGATGAGGCCCTCCGTGTCCGCGTGGTTGCGGTTCGCGATGTCCGTGCCCACCACGATGTCCGTCTGCCCGCTGTAGCGCGACAGCAGCACCTGGAAGCCCGCGAGCAGCGTCATGTAGAGCGTCGCGCCCTCTTCCTGTCCCAGCGCCTGGAGCTTCGCAGACAACGCCTGGGGGAACTCCGTCGGCACCGCGCCCGCGCGGTGCGTCCGCACGGTCGGCCGCGGATGATCCGTGGGCAGCTCCAGCAGCGGCGGCGTGTCCCGCAGCTGCTCACGCCACCAGGACAGCTGCGCCTCCAGCGCTTCGCCGCGCAGCCAGCCTCGCTGCCACGCCGCGTAGTCCGCGTACTGCACCTTCAGCTCAGGCAGCGGCGAGGGCCGCCCCGCGTGGAAGGCCTCGTAGAGCGCGGCCATCTCACGCATGAAGATGCCCATGGACCACCCGTCGGAGACGATGTGGTGCATGGTCAGCAGCAACACGTGCCGCCGCGCGTCCTGCCGCAGCAGCGTCGCCCGCACGAGCGGGCCCCGCGTCAGGTCGAAGGGCTGGCGCGACTCCGCCATCGCCCGCTGCTCCAGCGTCGCCTCGACTTCAGCCTGCGGCAGCGCGCCCAGGTCCACGACCGCCAGCGCAACCTCCGGCACCTCGGAGATGACCTGCACGGGCTCCCCGTCCTTCACTCCGAAGGCGGTGCGCAGGGACTCGTGGCGGCGGAGGATCTCCTGGAAGGCGCGGCCCAGCGCGGGCACGTCCAGGTCTCCCTCCAGGCTCACCGTCAACGGGATGTTGTACGCCAGGCTTCCCGGCTCCAGCTGATCCAGGAACCACAGGCGCTGCTGCGCGAACGACAGCGGCAGCGGCTGTTCGCGCGACACCGGCACCAGCGGCGGCACCTCCGGCCCCACGTCCTGGACCTGGGTCGAGAGCCACGCCGCGAGCGCGGCCACGTTGGGCATCTCGAAGAAGGCCCGCACGGGCAGGTCCACGCGGAACGCCTGCCGGATGCGCGACACCGCCTGCGTCGCCAGCAGCGAGTGCCCGCCCAGCTCGAAGAAGTCCGCGTTGCGTCCCACGCCCTCCACGCCCAGCAGCTCCGCCCAGATGCGCGCGAGCTTCTCCTCCGCGCCAGGCCGGGGCGCGGCGTCGCCGGTCTCCACCGCGAGCTTCTGGAGCTCCGGCTTCGGCAGGGCCTTGCGGTCCACCTTGCCGTTGGGCGTCAGCGGCAGCGCTTCCAGCGCGACGAAGGCCGCGGGCACCATGTACTCCGGCAGGCGCTCCTTGAGGAACGCGCGCAGCGCCTCCGCGTCAGCCGTCTGCTCCTCCTGCGGCACGACGTACGCCACCAGGCGCTTCTGGCCGGGCACGTCCTCGCGCGCCAGGACCACCGCGTCCCGCACGGACGCGTGCTGACCGAGCGCCGCTTCGATTTCGCCCAGCTCGATGCGGAAGCCACGCAGCTTCACCTGGTGGTCCACGCGGCCCGCGAACTCCAGCTGGCCGTCCGCGCGGTAGCGCACCACGTCGCCCGTGCGGTACAGCCGCGCGCCGGGCTCGCCTCCGAAGACGTCGGGCACGAAGCGCTCGGCCGTCAGGTCCGGGCGCTCCAGGTAGCCGCGGCCCACGCCCACACCGCCGATGTACAGCTCACCCAGGACGCCCGTGGGCACGGGCTGGCCCGCGCGGTCCAGCACGTACAGCCGGGTGTTGGGATACGGCCGGCCAATGCCCGGACGCCCACCGTCCGGCGCGCAGAGGGTGCTGGTCGCGGTGACGCTGATCTCCGTGGGGCCGTAGCAGTTGAGGAACCGGCGTCCGGCTCCCCAGCGGTCCACCAGCTCCGGCGGCAGCGCTTCCGCGCCGGAGATGATCGTCTCCAGCTCCGGCAGCGCGTCGTGCGGCAGGGCCGCCAGGACGGGCGGCAGCAGCACGGAGGTGGTGATGTGGCGGTCGCGCAGCAGCGCCGTCAGCTCGGGGCCGGGCAGGAGCGCGTCGCGCGGCACCAGCACCAGCGTGCCCCCTCCCGCCAGCGTGCCGAAGATCTCCAGCACGGAGGCGTCGAAGCCGAACGCGGTGAACTGCAGGACGCGACGGCCCGGCTGGATGCCGAAGTCCGTCACGGTGCGGGCAATCGTGTTGCGAATGCCCCGGTGCTCCACGACGACGCCCTTGGGGCGCCCCGTCGAACCGGAGGTGAAGATGACGTAGGCGGCGTTGCGCGGCTCCGTCAGCGACGGCGGCGCCTCCTTCGGCCTGCGGGCGATGGCCGAGGCCTCCTCGTCCACCAGCAGCAGCCACTCGCCGCGCGACGGCAGCGCGTCCGCCAGCGACTCCTGCGTCACCACCACGGGGACGCGGCTGTCCTCCAGCATCGCGCCCAGGCGCTCGGACGGATACGACGGGTCGAGCGGCACGTACGCGCCCCCCGCCTTGAGCACGCCGAGCAGCGCCACCACCAGGTCCAGCGAGCGCTCCAGGCATACGCCCACGCGCGTCTCCGCGCGCACGCCCAGGCTCCGCAGGTGCCACGCGAGCTGGTTGGCTCGGGTGTCCAGTTCCCGGTACGTGAGGGCTTCGCCCTCGAACTCCGCCGCGACGGCGTCCGGCGTGCGCTCCACCTGGGCCTCGACGAGGCCGTGGAGCCCGCCGTCCTCGGACAGCGCGAGCGCGGTGTCGTTCCACGCCTCCAGGAGCGTGCGTCGCTCCTCGGCGGGGAGCACGGGGAGGCGGGAGACGCGCTCCGCCGGCTCAGCGACCGCGGACTCCAGCACCGTGCGGAAGCCGGCGGCCAGGCGCTCCATGGTGGAGGCATCGAACAGGTCCGTGCCGTACACCCACTGGCACGACAGGCCCTGCGGGCTCTCCGTGATGGAGAGCGTCAGGTCCAGGTTCGACTGCACGGACTCACTGCCGGAGGCGCGGAAGCTCAGCCCCGGCAGCTCCAGCGACGACGTGGGCGTGTTCTGCAGGATGAGCTTCACCTGGAACAGCGGCGCGTGGGCGAGGCTGCGCTCGGGGTTGAGCGCCTTGACCAGCTCCTCGAACGGCAGGTCCTGGTGCCCGTATGCACCCAGCGCCGTGTCCTTCACGCGCGCCAGCAGCGTGGTGAAGGACGGGTCGTCCTCCAGCCGCGTGCGCATGGCGAGCTGGTTGATGAAGAAGCCGATGAGCCCTTCGGTCTCCGCGTGGTTGCGGTTCGCGATGTCCGCGCCCACCACGATGTCCGTCTGCCCGCTGTGGCGGGACAGCAGCACCTGGAAGCCCGCGAGCAGCGTCATGTAGAGCGTCGCGCCCTCGCGCTGGCTCAGGGTCCGGAGCGCCTGGGTGAGCCGCTCCGGCAGCATCCGCTGGAGGATGGCGCCGCGCGTGCCCGCCACGGGGGGACGCGGACGGTCCGTGGGCAGCTCCAGCAGTCGCGGGGCTCCGCCCAGTTGCTGGCGCCAGTAGGAGAGCTGCGTCTCCAGCGCGTCGCCCCGCAGCCAGCCTCGCTGCCAGGCCGCGTAGTCCGCGTACTGGATCTTGAGCTCGGGCAGCGACGCGGGCTGGCCCGTGCGGAAGGACTCGTAGAGGGCGGTGACCTCGCGCACGAGGACGCCCATGGACCAGCCGTCGGAGATGATGTGGTGCTTCGCCACCAGCAGCATGTGGCGCTGCGTGCCCAGGCGCAGGAGCGTGGCGCGGAACAGCGGGCCCCGTCCCAGGTCGAACGGCCAGCGCGCCTCCACGCCCGCGAGGCGGCGGGCTTCCAGCTCGATGGCGTCCCCGTCCAGCGTGGACAGGTCCACCGTGTTCAGCACGTGCTCCGGCGCGGGCGCGATGCGCTGCACCGGCTCCTGGCCGCGCGCCTCGAACGTCGTGCGCAGCGACTCATGCCGCTCCACGAGCGCGTGGAACGCACGCTCCATCGCGGACACATCCAGCGCACCCTCCAGGCGGAGGGCCGTGAACATGTTGAAGGCCGTGGATCCGGGCTCCATCTGATCCAGGAACCACAGGCGCTGCTGCGCGAACGACAGCGGCAGCGGCCCCGTGCGCGGCACGGGCACCAGCGGCGGAGCCTTGGCCCCGAGCGCCGCGGCATCCACCCGGATCGCCAGGTCCGCGACGGTGGGCGCTTCGAACAACGCACGCAGAGGCAGCTCCACGCCGAAGACGGAGCGCACGCGCGAAATCGCCTGCGTCGCCAGCAGCGAGTGTCCGCCCAGCTCGAAGAAGTTGTCCCGCGCGCCGACGCGTCCGACGCCCAGCACCTTCGCCCACT
>NZ_BTTW01000004.1:600000-817692 GCF_036245865.1 Corallococcus caeni
TGGACCCTGCTCGTCGAGGTGGGAGGCTCCGAGCCGCTGGCCGTGCGGCTCGCGCAGGCCCTGGAGCCCACCCACGTGGGGCTCGTGGGCTACGTGCTGGTCAACAGCCCCGACCTGCGCACGTCCCTCCAGCGCTATTGCCGCATCCACGCGCTGCTGGACCCGCGCACGATGTGGCGCGTCCTCCATCTGCCCGGAGTGATGCGCGTGGAGCTGGAGCTGGATCCGCAGGATGAATGGGCCTCGCGCCTGAAGCACCCGGTGGAGGGGCTGCTCGTG
This sequence comes from Corallococcus caeni, assembly GCF_036245865.1. Taxonomy (NCBI): domain Bacteria; kingdom Pseudomonadati; phylum Myxococcota; class Myxococcia; order Myxococcales; family Myxococcaceae; genus Corallococcus; species Corallococcus caeni. The sequence continues at coordinate 600,280 of NZ_BTTW01000004.1, forward strand.
GCGCTGGTGGCCAGTGGCCGCGCGCTCAGCGGCGAGGACTGGCGCCCCACGCGCGTCTGCGTCACGCACCCGCGCCACGCGGCCTCCGCGGAGGTGGAGGCGTTTCTTGGCGTCGGCATCGAATACGACGCGAGCACCAACCTCGTGCAGGGCGACGAGGCCGCCGCGAAGCTCCCCATCCGCCACGCGGACATCGAGCTGGGCAACCTGCTCCACGCCCGCGCGGAGGCGGAGTTGGCGCAAATGGCGGCCCACACGGTCCGCTCCTGGCGCGAGCGCGTGGAGGAGGTGCTCGCGGCCCAGCCCCGCACGGGGGACCTGGTCCCCGCGGACGTCGCGACGCGGCTCGCGGTGAGTGAGCGCACGCTCCAGCGCCGCCTGCGGGAGGAGGGCGTCACGTTCGCGGGCCTGGAGGACACCGTGCGCCGCGACCGCGCCTTCCAGCTCTTGCGCGACGGACAGCTGCCCCACTTTGAAATCGCCTTCCTCCTGGGCTTCAGCGACGCCAGCGCCTTCACCCGGGCCTTCCGCCGCTGGAGCGGGACGACGCCGGGCCAGTGGCAACAGGCCCAATCCCCGAAGCCGTGAAGGGGGCAGCCGCCGGAATCCGTCCCTCTCGCGGAATGTTTTCCCCATGGGCGCGGCACCGGTCGCGCCGGAGAGGGGAACACGGATGATCAAGACGCTGAGGGACGCGGAAGAGCTGGTGCGCACGCGCCACGTCATCACCGAGGTGCCCACCCACGGGCCCACGTCCCTCGTCGAACAGGTCATGGGCGGCCGGCCCACCGGCAGCTGGCGGGACCACGCGAAGGGGCGCCTCGCGTACCGGCTGGGGCGCATGTTGCGCGCGTCGAAGGACGTGCTCGCGGTGCGGCTCGTGGAAGGCAAGGTCGCCTTCGTGGACCCCACGCTGTGGCCCGCCGTCTACCGCGTCGCCATGGAGCCCGCGCGCCGCCGCCCGTCCCTCCAGGGGCTGTCCGCGGAGGCCCGCGCGCTGCTGTCCACCGTGGAGCGGGACAAGCGCGTCCGGCTGGACAAGGAAGGGCCGTGGACCAAGGCCCGAGAGGCCCTGGAGGAACGCCTGCTGGTCCACTTCTCCGAGGCGCAGGACGAGGACGGGCGCCACGTCGCGGTGCTGCGCTCGTGGCGGGACTGGGCCTCCGTGACGCTCCAGGCGGACGCGGCCCGGCTGTCCTACGAGGACGCCCAGGCGCGGCTGCGGGCGGCGTGTGACGGGGCGCCCACGGGGCTGGGGCCCTGGGTGTTCTGACGCGCGCCGGGCCTCAGGCCGCTTCGTCCAGGACTTCCAGCGCGTCCCTCACTCCCGGCAGCCGGGCGAGCAACTCGTACTCCGCGGGCTGGAGCATGGACACGCGGCGTCCGGCGACGCGCTCCATCCACAGCTCGATGCGGTGGTCGCCCTCCGGGTTGACCCGGCGGCTGATGCGCGCGCGGCGGCCCTCCTTCTGGCAGGCGAGGATGTCCTGCTGGAGGCTGCGCAGACGGCGGAACACCTTCAGCGCCATTCGACCCTCGGGGGTGTCGAACGTGTGGAAGTGCCGGTTCCGCGACAGCGGCCGGCTGGGATCATGAAGCCTCTCCACGAGGCGGCGCACGAAAGGGTCCATCGACGGGGAAGGATAACATCCGGTACCCTCTGCCTCAGCGATGCCCCCTCGATTTTTCCCCCGTCCTTGGACGCTCGTCCTGCTCCTGCCGCTCGCCTGCAAGGACCCGGAGACGGCGGCCGCGCAGAAGCAGGCCGTCCAGGTCCAGAACTCCCTCTCCGAGGGCCGTGACGCGCTCACGCAGGGCCAGTACGTCCGCGCCATCGCCGCGCTGCGGAAGGCCGCCAACGCCGCGCCGGAGAGCGTGGAGCCGCTCCTCCTGCTGGCCAGGGCCCACCAGGGCGCGGGCAACCCGGGCGCCGCCATCCTGACGCTCAAGCAGGCGGAAGGCCTCCTGCCCGGCACCGACCCCGTCATCCAGAAGCAGCTCGCGGACCTCTACCTGGGGGAAGGGCAGATTGCTCCGGCCATCTCCACGCTCGTGTCGCTGCGGGACGAGGGCAAGCTGTCCAACGAGGACATCCTGTCTCTGGCCCGCCTCCAGGCGCGGCAGGGGCACCCGGACGAGGGCTTCACCACGCTGGAGCGCATCCTCCGGGAGAACCCGGACGACGCCGCGACGAAGACGGTGGAGGCGGAAATCCTCCTCATGAAGGGCGAGGAGCTGCTCGCGGCCAACCTGATGGACCGCGTGCTCCAGGCCTCTCCCAGCTTCACGCCCGCGCGGCTGTTGCGCGCACGCTACTTCCTGATGAGCGGCGTCTACGACATGGCGGAGGCGGACCTGCAGGCCGTGCCGCCCGAGGACGCGGACACCACGGACGTGGTGGCGATGAAGGCCCGCGTGCTCATGGAGATGAAGCGCCCGGCGGAGGCCGAGGGCGCGCTCAAGAAGCTGGTGGAGGACGACGCGGACAACGCGGAGGCCATCGCGTGGCTCGCGGAAATCGTCTGCGCCCAGGGCCGCGCGTCGGAGGCCCAGCAGCTGGTGGACCGCGCGCTGCACCTGCGCCCGCGCTTCGCCCGCGCGCTGTACGTGCGCGGACGCGTGCTGGAGGAGCAGGGGGACGCGCGCGCGGCGGAGGACAGCTACCGCTTCGCCCTCAAGACGGAGCCCGCGTTCGCGCCCGCGCTGTCGCGCCTGTGGCGGCTGCACCTGAAGGCCGGCCGCAAGCCGGAGGCGCAGGAGGTCCTGGAGCGGCTGATGGGCCTGGGCGAGGGAACCGCGGAGGAGAAGGCCGCGCTCGCGAACCTCTACGCCCAGTTCGAGACGCAGCTGCCGCGCGGCAAGAAGCTCATCGAAGAGGTCCTGAAGCGCGAGCCGCAGAACCCCGAGTACCTGCGCATCCAGAAGGCCATCGACAAGGCGACGCCCAAGAAGAAGAAGGCCCCGTCGGGGCCCGTCATCATCCGCGGGCGGCGCTGACCGCGGCGGCGGAGGAGGGCAGCCCCTCCGCGTCCGCGACGACCTTCTCCAGCGCCTTGAGCCCCTTGCGCTGGCCCACCGCCACGACGAGCAGGTTCTCCCGCGTGAAGTAGCGCCGGGCCACCTCGCGCACCCGCGCGGCCGTCTGGCGGTCCACCTGATCCGCGCGGTGGCCGAACGTCTCCGGTGGGCGGAACAGCTCCACGCCGCCGAACCACCCGGCCAGCTCCCCCGGCGAGTCCTGGGAGAACTCCAACAGCATGCGGTGGCGGCGCTTGGCGCGGTTCAGCTCCTCCTCGCTCGCGTCCTTGTCGCAGAGCTCCGCGAGCACGCGCAGCGCTTCGGCCACCACGAGCGACGCCTTCTCCGGCGCGCTGGCCGCTTCAATCTCGAAGAGGCTGAGGTCGTGGTACGTGTCCAGCCCGGCCTGCACCGAGTACGCGAGGCCGCGCTTCTCCACGATTTCGAAGGGCAGCCGCGACGACAGCCCGTCGTCCAGCAGGCGCCGGAGGATTTGCAGCGCGGGGAAGTCCTCGTGCTGCTCCGGCACGGCGCGGAAGGTGAGCTTGAACTCCGTCTGCGACTCGTCGTGGGTGACGAAGTGGAAGTGCGGGCCGGGGCCCAGCAGGGGCGGCGCGCTCTCCGTGGTGGCGCTGCCCTTGGGCAGGTGGGCGAAGGCGCGCTCCGCCAGCTCCAGCACCTCCGAGTGCTTCACGCTGCCCGCCGCGGACACCACCAGGTTGCCGGCCACGTAGTGCCGGGCGAAGTGCTCCAGCACCTGGGCGTGGGTGAGGGCCTTCACGGACTCGGGGGTGCCGGCGATCTTGAGGGACAGCGGGTGGCCGGGGAACAGCAGCCGCTTGGACAGGTTGTCCAGGTCGATGTCGCGGCCCTTCTCGTCCACCTCGTCGAGCATCTCCTCCAGGATGATCTGCCGCTCCACCTCCATGTCGGTGAGGCGGGGGCGGGTGAGCATGTCGCCGATGACGTCCAGCCCCACCCGCAGGTGCGCCGGGTGCAGCGGGGTGTAGTAGTAGCCGTGGTCGCGGGTGGTGGCGCCGTTGAGGTTGCCGCCCACCTCCTCCACGGCGGCGTTCATCTTCACCGTGTCCGGCCAGCCCTCGCTCCCCCGGAAGAAGAGGTGCTCCAGGAAGTGGCTGACGCCGTTGTTCTCCACCGTCTCATGACGGCTGCCGGTCCGGATGTAGACGGCCAGCAGGGCGGTGTGCAGGTGGGGCGTTTCGACGGTGACGACGCGCAGCCCCGAGGGCAGCACGTCCCGGTACGGTGTAAAGCTCATGCGCAGGGAAGCCTTAACACGAAGGTCGTTCCCTGGCCGGGAATACTCTGGCAGGAGAGCGAGCCCCCGTGGGCCTGGAGGATCTGTTGGCTCACCGCGAGCCCCAGGCCCGTGCCGCCCTCCTTGGTGGTGAAGAAGGGCTCGAAGAGGTGGCGGCGGACCTCCTCCGTCATGCCGTTGCCGGTGTCGCGCACGGTCACCTCCACGTCGCCGTCGCGCGGGGCGGTGGCCACGGTGAGGGTCCCTCCGGTGGGCATGGCCTCGCGGCTGTTGCGCAGCAGGTTGAGGAACACCTGCCGCAGCTGCCCCTGGTCCGCGAGCACGCGGGGCGTGTCCGGCGCGAAGTCGCGCACCACCTCCACGCCCGCGCGCACCAGCTCCTCGCGGGTGAAGTCGAGCACGCCGTCGAGCACCGCGATGATGTCCTCCGGCTCCAGGTCCGGCCGGGCGGGGCGGGCCATGCGCAGGTACTGCTCGGTGACGTCGGTGAGGCGGTCCACCTCGTGGGTGACGGCGGAGAGCAGCTCGCGCGCCTCCGTGGCGGTGTCCTGCGAGTCGAACTTCGCGCTGTCCACCGCGTCCTGGAGCAGCTCCACGTTGAGGCCGATGGAGGACAGGGGGTTTCGCACCTCGTGGACGATTTGAGCGGAGATGCGGCCCACCGCGGCAAGCTGCTCCGCGCGCATCAGCGCCTCGGCCTGGGACTTGAGCTGGGCTTCACGCGCCTGGAGCGAGCGGGCCATCTGGTCGAACTCGCGCGCGAGCAGCGCGACCTCGTCCTCGCCGCGCACGCCCAGCTGGGCGGAGTAGTCACCGCGGCCGATGCGGGACACGCCTTCAATCAGGGTTCGCACCGGGCGCAGCGTGCGGGCGGACCACGCGGTGACGCCCACGCCCACGCCAATGGCCATGATGGACAGCGCGATGATGGTGAGGCCGGTGCGGCGCTCGCGCTCCTCCGCGCCGTCCACGCGCTCGCGGATGCGGTTGCCCAGCGTCGCGCGCAGCACGCGCAGCTCCCGGCCAATGGCGCTCTCCAACTGGCGCAGCTCGGCGGTGGCGCGCGCCACCTCCTGGCTCTCGGGGGACTCGGCCGCGAGCGCTTTGAACACGGCCTCCACCGCGTGGCCGTAGGCCTGGGAGTTGCGCGCCAGCTCCGCGAAGCGCGCGTCCAGCTCCTTCACGAAGGGCACCTCGCCCTCGGGGGCGAAGGTGAGCACCTCGCGGGCCTTGGCGCGGGCGGCCTCCAGGCGCTGGGCCATCTGGGGCGCGTAGTAGAGGCTCGCCAGGCGGATGAGCGCGCGGCGCGTCTCCACGCTGTTCTGCTCCAGCACGCGCTCGGTGTCCTTCTCCTGGCTGGTCTGGAAGGTCTCCAGCGCGGCGGCGTCCTGGGACAGCTGGAGGTAGCCCTGGCTGACCAGCCGTATCTCCAGCCGGTTGCGGTGCAGCTCCGCCACGCTGAACAGGGACACCGCCCCGAACGTCAGCAGCACCAGCGCGTAGCCCAGGAAGATGCGGGTGGCGAGCGAGAGCTTCATGGAGGAGGGGACAGGACATACGTCCTGGGGCGGGCGCATTACAGCGCAATCCCCGCCGCGCCGCCTGCTTCCGGCCGTCTGGACTCCACCCCTCCGGGGAGGGGGGCTGGTAGCGTCCACCGCATGGCTCCGCGCTTCGTCCGCTCCACGCTCCTCGCCGGCCTCGTGGCCCTCACCCCTGCCTGCGGGGAGAAGGAGGTCCGGCCCGGCCTGATCCTCCTCTCCGCGTCCTGTGCCGGCACCCAGCCCCTGGCCGGGGTGTCGCACCTGCGCTTCCGCGTGACGGGCCCGGGCCTCGACACGCCCCGGGAGCGGGTGTCGACGGTGAACTGGACCTGGGCGCGGGACGTGCCCACCGTTCCGCCTGGCGCCGACCGGGTGCTGGAGGTGCGGGCCTACGTGGGGGTACCGGATCAGGGCGGCCAGCTGGTGTCGCTGGGCCGCTCGCTGCCGTTCAGCGTGTTCGAGGGGGAGGATGAGCCGAACCCCCAGGTGCGAGTGCTCCTGCGGCGGCTGGGCGAGTTCGTGCCGGTGAACCGGGTGTCGGATCCGAGCAGCTGCTCGTTGCCGATGGAGGCGCGCGCGGCGCACACGGCCACGACGCTGCCTGATGGACGGGTGCTCATCGTCGGAGGCTATGCGCCCCGCGCGGACGGGACGCGGCCGGTGTCCGCGACCACGGAGGTGTTCGACCCGAGGGAAGGCACGTTCATCCCCGGTCGGGACGTGGGCGCGCGGGCCTTCCACACGGCGTCGCTGCTTCCGGACGGGAAGGTGCTGCTGACAGGGGGCGCTGAGTCCTTCGCTCCTGTGAAGTTGCAGCCCACGGCGCAGCTCCTGGACCCGATGACGGGCGCGAGGAGTGACCTGACGCCGAAGGTCGCGCGCTACCAGCACGCGGCGGCGGTGGACGCGGCAGGGCACGTGCTGCTGGTGGGCGGGCGTGCGGCGGACGGAAGCGGGGTGTTCACGGCGGAAGCCTTCGACAGTGCCTCCGGCCGCTTCGTCGACGTGGTCGGTGAGGTGCGCCGTGTCGACACGACGCTGACGGTGAGGGATGACGGAAAGACCTTCCTGCTGGCGGGCGGCGCGGACACCACGGGGCCTGATCCGAAGGTCCTGGCCCTCGGCTTCAACGGGACGGACCTGGAGCGCCTGGCGAACGTGCCGCCCCGGCTGCGCGTGCCCCGCGTGGGCGCCGCCGTGGCGGTGCTGGGACGGCCGGACGAATCCCCCCGCCCGTTGTTGATGGGCGGCTTCGACGGCGTGGATCCCTCCCAGGGAGCGCAGGCAGTGGGAGCCTCCGAGGTGCTGGAGAGCGAGACGACCGTTCGCGACGGCCCCACGCTGATGCCCCGGAGCAACCCGTGCGTGGTGTCGCTGCCGGACGGCCGGGTGATGGTGCTGGGAGGACGGGGCACGGGCATCGGCACGACGTACGCCGTCCCGTGGGTGGAGCTGATCACCCCGCACGCGGGCTCGCAGCCCACCGTGCTGGGCCTGCCGCTGATGCCGCAGCCGCGCGTGTGGCACACGTGCTCCGCGCTGCCGGACGGCTCCGTGCTCGTGGTGGGCGGCGTGGACGACAGCACCGGGGAGACCCGCCCCAACACCGAAGCCCTGGTGATGATGCCGCCGCCGCGCGACTGAACGGCGGGCCCCCGGAAACACGAAGGCCCCGCGTCCCGGTGAGGGGACGGCGGGGCCTGGGTGCTTCAGGCAGGGACGCGGATCAGGCGTTGGTCGGCGGGGCCTCGGTGGGCTTCGCCTCGCCCTCGGTGGACGCCGGGGCGGCGGCGGGGGCCTCCGTCGGCGTGGCCGGGGCGGCGGCGCGGGCCTCCGCTTCGGCGCGGGCGCGGGCCTGCTCGTCGCTGCGCTGGTCGCTGGCGGCGACCTCGTCCGGCGTCAGCTCCGTGCGGTCCGCGAGCATGCCCGTCTTCTTCTCCAGGTCCTTGATGGCCCGGCGAAGCAGGTCGCGCTCCAGCAGCGTGCGGTTGAGGCGCTTCTCCAGCGCCTTGTACTTGTCCTTGCCCAGGTCGGCCTCGGACTTCGTCACGGACAGGATGCGCGCCTGCGTGTCGGCGCGGCCCTTGAGCCGGCGCACTTCCTTCTCCAGCTCCGCGGCGCGCGCGCGGTCCTTGCTCGCCGCCTGCTCCAGCCGGTCCATCTTCTCGCGGTCCGCGTCGTTCAGCTCGCGGTATCGGCGCACGGGCTCCGCCGGGGCCACGGGCACGGGCGTCACGGACACCGCCGCGCTCACCACGGGCTCGCTCGCGGGCGCGGCGATCTGCTCCGTCGTCGCGGGGGCGACGGCCACGGGCGCGGACGTCTGCGCGGGGACGGCGGCGGCGGGGACTTCACGGCGGCGGGGGCTGTTGCGCGACTCGGTCTCCGCGCGCAGCCGGGCGTTCTCCGTCAGGGCCTGCGCCAGCTCCGAACGGGTCTGCTCCAGCTGGATGCTGGCGTTGCGCTCCACCTCTGCGCGGGCCTTGGCCAGGTCGTTCGAACCCTTGTCGCCTTCCTTCTGCTCGAAGAGCTTGCGCTTGGTCTGCTTGAGCTGCTCCTTGACCTCCTGGAGCTGCGCGCGCTGCTCGTCCAGCTCCTTCTGCTTGCGCTGGACCTCCGATTCCGCCTTCGCGCGCGCCTTGCTCTCGGACTCCAGCTCGCCCCGGAACGACGGCGCGGAAGAGGAAGAAGAGAGCGAGGAACGGCCCGCGTTGGCACCAGCGCCGCTCTTGTCTCCGAAGAGCAGCAGGCCGAGCGTCACCGCGAACCCGACCGATACGAGGATGAGTGCAACCAGCAAGGGAACGACCTCCACAGAAGGATGCAAAAAGCGGGGCAGCCTACCGCTGGGACATGGCGCGTCAAGGCTTCACTGGCAGGCAACCCGGCGGGCCCCGCCCACCGCGCCGGCCGGGCCGCGCCGTCCGCCCGTATTCCGGCTCCCCCATGAGCGCCGTCCTGGGGCACGCTCCCGTCCATGGCGCACCTGGAGCTGAAGCCGAAGCGGGACGTGTCGAGCTTCCGCAAGCTCGCCATCGGGAGCTGGACGACCGCGTATGACCCGACGGTCTACGGCACGCTGACGGTGCGCATGGACGCGGCGCTCGCCTGGCTGGATGCCTTCCACCAGCGCACCGGCGTGCGGCTCACCGCGACGCACCTGGTCCTCAAGGCCGTGGGGGAAGCCCTGCGCCGCTGCCCGGACGCCAACGCGCTGCTGCGCTACCAGCGCATCTACCTGCGCCAGCGCATCACCGTGTGCGCGGTGCTCCCCGGCGCGGATCAGCAGGGCCTCACGCCCGTACGCATCGAGGCCGTGGATCAGAAGTCCGTGCACGAGCTGGCGCTGGAGGTGGAAACCACCGCGGCGCGCGTGCGCGAGGGCCGGGACCCGCAGGTGGAACAGGGCCGGCGTCTCCTGGCGCGCGTGCCGCACCTGCTGCTGCACCGCTTCACCGGACTGGTGTCGTTCCTCACGTACACGCTGAACGTGGAGCCGTCATGGCTGGGACTGCCGAGGGATCCGTTCGGTTCGGCGGTGGTGGTGGACGTGGGCGCGCTGGGATTGGAGACGGCGTACCTGCCGCTGGCGCCGTTCACCCGCGTGCCCGTCTTCCTCGCGCCCGGCGCGGTGCGGGAGGTGGCGGTGGTGGAGGAGGGGAGGGTGGTGCCCGGCCACGTCATGAACATCAACGCGTCCTTCGACCACCGCTTCCTTGACGGCTACCACGCGGGTGTCATCGCCAGCACGCTGCGCGAGATGCTGGAGCACCCGGAGGAGTCCTTCGGCCCGCTGCCCGGATAGCCCTCGGTCAGCGGGGCTCGCGCACCCGCCGGCGCCGCACCGTCTCCGCACCGCCCAGCGACTCCAGCACCGCCGCGAGCACCCGGCGCGTCTCGTCAATCACCCGCGCCCCCTGCGAACGGCGGAAGCGGGTCTCGAGCTCCGCCCGGATGGCCCGCGTCGTGTCCACGGCGGCATGGCCCCGCTCGGACAGGCGGATCCGCCGCGTGCGCGCGTCCTCGGAAGGCGCCGCCTCCACGATGCCGAGCGTCCGCAGCTCCGCGACCGTCTTGGACGCCGCCTGCTGCGTCACGCCCAGCAGCTCCGCCAGCTCGCTGATGGTGCGCGCCCCCTCCAAGAGGTGCTGCACCACGTAGCCATGCCCCTGCCGCAGCCCCGGGAAGCCCGCCGCGTGCACCTGCTCCAGCACCAGCGCGTTCACCCGCATGCCCACGAAGAGGGCCAGATGTCCCAGGTCCAACGCCTCCAGCTCCGCACTTCCCCCACGCGCTCGACGTGCCATGGTCCCCCGTCTTGCATCCACAACTTCGGTTGTGCAATGACGGTTGTGAAACCGGGGTTGTGGAATTTCCTCCTCGCGCCCGGTCCAGGAGCCCGCCATGTCCCAGCCGTCGTCGAACCTGGAGCTCACCCGGCGCTATCTCCAGGCCCTCGAGGCGGGGGCGACCGGGGAGGCGCTCGCCGCCTTCTTCCACCCGGAGGTGCGCCAGCACGAGTACCCGAACCGCCTGACGCCCCAGGGGACGACGCGAGACCTGGCGGCGCTGCTGGTCTCCGCCGAGCGGGGCCAGAGGGCCGTGTCGGCCCAGCGCTACGAGGTGACGTCCGCGCTCTGCGTGGGGGACGCCGTGGCCTTGGAGGCGGAGTGGAGCGCGACGCTGCGGGTGCCCCTGGGGAGCCTGCCGGCGGGCGGGACGATGCGAGCATCGCTGGGCATGTTCTTCACCTTCCGCGACGGGCGCATCGCCTCCCAGCGCAACTACGACTGCTTCCAGCCCTTCTGACCGGGTGACGGGTAACGCCCGGGCCCGTGTCAGCTACCACGCGCGAAGCGTCCGGGAGGCTGGCCCACGTGCTTGCTGAACGCCGCGGTGAAGGTGCTCGCCGAGCTGTAGCCGACGTGCTCCGCCACTTCGGTGATGGTCAGCTCCCGGCCGCGGAGCAGTCTCCTCGCGACGGCCATCCGCCAGCCCAGGAGGTACTCCATGGGGGGCAGGCCCACGGTGCGCGTGAAGTGCTCGAAGAAGGCCGAGCGTGAGAACGCCGCGCTCTTCGCGAGCTGCGCCACGGTCCACGGACGCGTGAGGTGGCGGTGCATCTGCCGGATCGCGGGCGCGAGCCGCGCGTCAGCCAGTCCGCGCAGGAGCCCTGGAGGTGTCTCGCCGCTCGACGTCGACCGCAGCGCCTCGATGAGCAGCAACTCCACGAGCCGCGTCAGCACGAGGTCGCGCCCCGAGCGCTGCTCGCTCGTTTCGCCGCTGACGAGCTGAACCAGCGAGGAGAGCCGCTCCACGCCGCGGACATGCACCAGGGCTGGGAGCAACGACACCATCAGGGCCGCGTCCGGCGAGTCGAAGACGAAGTAACCGCCGAGCAGGCGCACGTCGGGGCGACCGCCGCGCCTGCCGTGACGGACCTCGCCCCTGGGAGAGGGGGCCACCTTGGGGTCGACGCGCTCGGGCCTCACCGGTTCGAAGCCCGAGATGGTGAAGCCCGGCGTCGCCGGCAGGAGCACGAAATCGCCTGCCTCGAGCGTGACGGCCGGCTGACCGTCGACGGCCAGCCGGCAGCGCCCTTCGAGCACGGCACAGAAGCTCGGTTGGCCGAAGTCGGAGTAGCGGACACCCCACGCGCCAGCTCCGCTGATGCCCTTCGAGAAGACGGCCCTGGGCTGGAGCAGCGCAATGACTTCCGACAGCGGGTCGGTCATGGCTGGACTCTAGCAAAAGAAATGCGGACTCCGCGTGGTGGAGCGTCCTGGATGCCGCGCGTACCTTGAGGACATCGACGCCGCACGCATCGCGGCAAAAGGAGTCGATATGAAGACGGTGCTCATCACGGGATGCTCTTCTGGTTACGGACTCGAGACGGCGCGCCATTTCCACGCCCAGGGCTGGAACGTGGTCGCCACCATGCGAACGCCGCGTGAGGATGTGCTCCCTGCCTCGGACCGGCTGCGCGTGGTGCCGCTCGACGTGACGAAGCCCGAGAGCATCGCCGCCGCGCTGGAGGCGAGCGGGCCCATCGACGTGCTCGTGAACAACGCGGGCATCGGGCTCATGGGCGCCTTCGAGGCCACTCCGATGGCCACGGTGCGCGAGGTATTCGAGACCAACGTCTTCGGCGTCATGGCGATGACGCAGGCGGTGCTGCCGCGGCTTCGCGCACGCAAGTCGGGAGTCATCGTGAACGTGACCTCCAGCGCGACCCTGGCCCCCATGCCACTGGTGGCCGTCTACACCGCGAGCAAGGTGGCCATCGAAGGGTTCACGGAGTCGCTCGCCTTCGAGCTTGAGACCTTCAACCTGCGCGTGAAGCTCGTCGAGCCGGGCTATTGCCCGGGCACCCGCTTCACGAGCAACGGCACCCCCCGGATGGAGGGGCTGTTCCCCGAAGCGTACGCGCCCTTCGCCCAGCGCATCTTCGCCTCGCTCGGACAGCCCTCCGAGGTGACGCGCGAGTCCGACGTGGCCGAGGCGATCTGGCGTGCCGCGAACGACACGTCAGGGACGCTCCGCTTCCCCGCCGGCCCCGACGCGGTGTCCCTGGCCCGCTCGGCCTGAGCGGGCCCAGGGCATCGAGGATCAGTACGCGTACTCCCAGCCGCCCCGGCCGCGCGCGCCCTGGCCCATGCGCGCGCTCATGTCGCGCAGCCGGCGCACGCGCTCCGGGATGGGCGGGTGCGTGGAGAACAGCGACATCACCCCGCCACGATGCAGTGGGTTGACGATGAACAGGTGCGACGTCGCGGGCGCCCGGTCGTACGGGATGGCCTCCGCGCTCCGCTCCATCTTCAGGAGCGCGCTCGCCAGCGCCTCCGGGTCGCCGCACAGCTCCGCGCCCGTGGCGTCGGCGCCGTACTCGCGCGAGCGGCTCACCGCCAATTGCAGCAGCGTGGCCGCGATGGGCGCCACCAGCAAGAGGCCCAGGTTGGACAGCGCCCCCGCGAGGCCGTCTTCGCGGTCGTCGCCGCGGCTGAGCATGCTGCCGCCGAACCAGAAGAGCATCTGCGCCGCGTAGCTGATGATGCCCGCGAGCGTCGCCGCCACCGTGCCGATGAGCGTGTCCCGGTTGCGCACGTGGCCAATCTCGTGCGCGAGCACGCCCTCCAGCTCACGCCGGTCCAGGATGTCCACGATGCCCGCCGTCACCGCGACAGCCGCGTGGCTCGGGTTGCGGCCCGTGGCGAACGCGTTGGGCTGCGCGGTAGGCAGCAGGTACACCTTCGGCTTCGGCATGCCCGCTCTCGCGGCCAGCCGCTCCACCATCTCGTGCAGCCACGGCGCCTGCTCGTACGCCAGCGGCTGTGCGCCGTGGATGGCCAGCGCGATGCGGTCGCTGAACCAGTACGAGCCGAAGTTCATCACCACCGCGAAGAGGCCCGCCATCGCCAGGCCCTGCGCGCCGCCCAGCCGCTGGCCGATGACGAGCACCAGCGCCGTCAAGCCCGCCAGCAGCACGGTCGTCTTCAATGCGTTGCCCAGCCGGTGCCACCCGCCGCCCTTGAGCGCCGGAGCCGCCGGTCCTCGGGATGTCATGTGGGGGTCACGCCGCGCCATGGTCCTCGTTCCGTGCCTTTCGCCCCGTCAAGGGGGCCACACGAAACGTAAGCAGGCGGGAGGGGGCGTCAACGTAACGGGTCCAGGCTACCCCGGAGGCCCATGGCCCCTGGGGCCGCTCGTCTCAAAGGTAGAAACGATCCGTCACGCCCGCCGTACGCTGGAGGATGGCGCTCCAACCGAGCCAGACATCAATGCCACTGTCGCCCGCCTTCGACTCGCTCCCCAGGGCACCGAGCGAGCCCGTGCAGCCCGCCACCGTGCCCAGCCCGGACTCGCGCACGTGCTCCAGGAGCGCGCGCGCGGTGGGCATGCCGCGCGCCTCGAAGCGGTCCGCCACGTCCTCGCGGCCGTTGAAGTCCGGCTCGTCCAGCCTGTCCATCAGGAAGCGTTCCAGGGCCCACCAGAACAGGTACACCTCCACGCGCCGTCCGGCCGCGGTCGCCGCCGCCGCGATGGAGAGCCCCTGGTGCACCCGGTCGTATTCGCCACTGTGCAGGAAGACGACGACCCTGTTCTCCGGCGTGCTCACGCGGTGGCTCATACCGTCCAGAAGCCACCGCGTCCATCCGCGCCCCGGGGGCGACCGCTGGGGCCCTTTGGCTTGCACCTCGGCCCGGGCACTTGCTAGGAACCCAGGGACCTTCCAGGCTTACACGTTTTTTGCAACGACAGCGCGGGCGGCACTGAGGGACATGGGCGACGAGACGACAGCCAGGCGGAAGGATGCCCACCTCGACCTGTGCGCGACCGGCGACGTGGAGCCGGCACAGAACTCCACGTTGCTGGAGCACGTGCACCTCATCCACTGCGCCATGCCGGAGATGGCCGTGGAGGACGTGGACCTGTCCACGCCGTTCCTGGGCAAGCGGCTCCAGGCGCCGCTGCTCGTCACCGGGATGACGGGCGGCACCGACCGTGCGGGCGCCGTGAACCGGGACCTGGCGCTGCTCGCCGAGCGGCACGGCCTGGCCTTCGGCGTGGGCAGCCAGCGCGCGATGTCGGAGGACAGCGCTCGCGCGGCGTCCTACGCGGTGCGCGACGTGGCGCCCACGGTGGCGCTGCTGGGCAACATCGGGCTGTACCAGGCCATTGGCCTGGGCGTGGACGGCGTGCGGCGGCTGATGGACGCCATCGGCGCGGACGGCATGGCGCTGCACTTGAACGCGGGCCAGGAGCTGACGCAGCCTGAGGGCGACCGCGACTTCCGGGGCGGCTACCGCGTGGTGGAGGAGCTGTCGCGGGCCTTCGGCGACCGGCTGCTGGTGAAGGAGACCGGGTGCGGCATCGGCCCGGACGTGGCGCGGCGGCTGGTGGAGCTGGGCGTGCGCAACGTGGACGTCTCCGGGCTGGGCGGCACGTCGTGGGTGCGCGTGGAGCAGCTTCGCGCGGCGGGCCCGCAGGCCCAGGTGGGCGCGGAGTTCAGCGGCTGGGGCATCCCCACCGCGGCGGCCATCGCCAGCGTGCGCAAGGCGGTGGGGCCGGAGGTACGGCTGGTGGCCAGCGGCGGGGTACGCGGCGGGCTGGAGTCCGCGAAGGTGCTCGCGCTGGGCGCGGACCTGGCGGGCATGGCGCTGCCGCTGTTCCGGGCCCAGCAGCAGGGCGGACTGCCGGCCGCGGAGGAGGCGCTCAAGGTCATCCTCACCGGCCTGCGGCAGGCGCTGGTCCTGACGGGCAGCCGCTCCGTCGCGCAATTGCGGCAGCGGCCCCGCGTGTTGACCGGCGCATTGAAGGATTGGTTGGCGGCGTTGTGATGCAGGGTGGATCCCAGGTTGGGAAGGAAGAACATGTCTGACACCGTGACGTCCCGGCTCGCCGGATTCCACAAGCTGCCCCTGGAGGAGCGTCTGGCGCGCATCGGCCAGATGTTCCGGCTGACCGAGGCGGAGCTGGAGCAGCTGCGCGGCGAGAGCGGCCTGGACCTGTCGACCGCCAACCAGATGATCGAAAACGCGGTGGGTACGTTCTCCCTGCCGCTGGGCCTGGGCTTGAACCTCAACGTCAACGGGCGCGACTACCTGGTGCCCATGGCGGTGGAGGAGCCCTCCGTCGTCGCGGCGGTGTCGTTCGCGTCGAAGATCGTCCGCGAGGCGGGCGGCTTCGTCGCGGAGGCCGACGAGTCGATGATGATCGGCCAGGTGCAGGTCTCCAACTACGGGGACGCCGGCATCGCGCGCGAGCGGATTTTGGACGCGAAGGAGCAGATCCTCGCCCTGGCCAACAGCTTCCACCCGGCCATGGTGGCCCGCGGCGGCGGCGCGAAGGACGTGGAGGTGCGCCTCTTGCCCGCGCCGGAGGGGCCGCGCGGGGAGCCGCTGCTCATCGTCCACCTGCTCATCGACGCGCAGGAGGCGATGGGGGCGAACCTCATCAACACCATGGCGGAGGGCGTGGCGCCGCTGATTGAACAGGTCACGGGCGGCCGGGTCTACCTGCGCATCCTGTCGAACCTGGCGGACAAGCGGCTGGCGCGCGCCACGTGCCGCATCCCGCTGCCGCTCCTGGCGGACTTCGGCCTGCCGGGCGAGGAGATCGCCGAGGGCATCGCCCAGGCGAGCCGCTTCGCGGAAGCCGACCCGTACCGCGCCGCCACGCACAACAAGGGCGTGATGAACGGCATCGACGCGGTGGCCATCGCCACGGGGCAGGACTGGCGCTCCATCGAAGCGGGCGCGCACGCGTTCGCGTGCCGGGGCGGGCAGTACCGGCCGCTGTCCACCTGGTACCTGGAGGAAGGGCACCTCGTCGGCCGCATCGAGCTGCCGCTGGCGCTGGGCATGGTGGGCGGCCCCATCAAGATCCACCCCGGCGCGCAGGTGGCGCTCAAGCTGATGCGCGCGACCAGCGTGCGTGAGCTGTCCATGGTGTTCGCGGCGGTGGGCCTGGCGCAGAACTTCGCGGCGCTGCGGGCCCTGGGGTCCGTGGGCATCCAGAAGGGCCACATGGCCATGCACGCGCGCAGCGTCGCCGTCACGGCGGGCGCGCGCGGCGGGGACGTGGAGAAGGTGGCCAACCTGCTGGTGAAGGCGGGGCACGTGAAGGTGGAGAAGGCGCGCGAAATCCTCGCGAGCCTGCCCCCGGAGACGCCCGCCATCGCCACCCTCACCAACGGCTGACGTCCGCCCCCGGAGCGCTCCTTTCGCGGGAGCGCTTGACGCAGTGGGGCGTGGCGCGGAAAGAAAGCGCCCGTCCCTTCGCCTGCCTGGTGCCATGACTCCCGCAAAGAATCCCCTGGTCGCCTTCGGTGCCGGCAAGGTCATCCTGCTGGGTGAGCACAGCGTGGTGTACGGCTACCCGGCCATCGCCGGCCCCCTCACCATCGGAGTGGTGGCGCGCGGCATGCCGTCCCGCTCGTGCGTGCTGGACGTGCCGGTGACGGCGGACGCGGCGCAGAAGCGGATGATGCGCAAGGCCTTCGCGCGGGCGGCGAAGCTGGTGGGCGAGCCGAAGGTGAAGGTGACGCTGGAGCCGCAGCTGCCGCTGTCCGCGGGGCTGGGCAGCTCCGCGGCGCTGGCGGTGGCCACCTCCCGCGTGCTGCTCCAGGCGGCGGGGCAGGCGCCCACGGCGAAGGCGACGGCGCGGCTGGCGTGGGAGATGGAGCAGGAGTTCCATGGCACGCCGTCGGGCGTGGACCACACCACCAGCGCGGAGGAGAAGCTCATCCTCTACCGGCGGGTGCAGGCGCCGGCGGGCGTCACCGGGCGGGCGCGCGAACTGAAGAGCCCGCGGCCGGTGTCGGTGGTGGTGGCGCTGGCGGGCGCGCGCAGTCCCACGAAGCTGACGGTGGGGGCGCTGCGCGAGCGGCAGGCGCGGTGGCCGGAGCGCTACAAGCGGCTCTTCGGTCAGGTGGGGAGGCTCGTCACCGACGCGGCGAAGGCGGTGGAGGCGGGCGACCTGGAGGGGCTGGGGGACGCGATGAACGTCAACCAGGGCCTCCTGAACGCGCTGGGACTTTCGTCGCCAGCGTTGGAGGACATGGTGTTCCGGCTGCGCTCGCTGGGCGCGCTGGGCGCCAAATTCACGGGAGCGGGAGGTGACGGTGGCGCGGTCATCGGCCTCTTCTCCGAACCGGAGCCCGTGGTCGCGCGACTGACGCGCGATGGCGTGCGCTGCTTCGCGAGCCAGCTCGCGGGGCCGCGGGCCCAGGGAGACATTCCATGAAGGCAACGGTCCGGGCGCATCCCAACATCGCGCTCGTGAAGTACTGGGGGAAGCGGGACGACGCGCTCATCCTCCCGCATCAGTCCAGCCTGTCGCTGACGCTGGCGCCCATCCACGTGACGACGACGGTGGAGTTCGGCGCGCAGTCTGACACGGTGGAACTGCACGGCCACGCGGCGAAGGGCAGCGAGCGCGACCGCGTGCTGCGCCTGCTGGACGCGGTGCGCGTGCAGGCGGGGCGCGACCTGGGGCCCGCGAAGGTGGTCTCGCGCGGGGACTTCCCGATGGCGGCGGGCCTGGCGAGCAGCGCGGCGGGCTTCGCGGCGCTGGCGGTGGCGGGGCGCGCGGCGGCGGGGCTGCCGCAGGACACGCGGGCGTCCAGCATCCTGGCGCGGCGGGGCAGCGGCTCCGCGTGCCGCAGCGTGCAGGGCGGCTTCTGCGAGTGGCAGCGCGGCGAGCGCGCGGACGGCGAGGACAGCTACGCCCTCCAGCGCTTCGACGCGGGGCACTGGGCGGACCTGCGCATGGTGGTGGCCATCCTCGACCGCGGCGAGAAGGAGGTGAAGTCGCGGGACGGGATGAAGAACACGGTGGAGACCAGCCCCTACTACCCGGCGTGGGTGAAGGACGCGGAGGCGGAGGTGCCCCGCGCCCGCGAGCTCATCGCGAGGAAGGACCTGGAGGCGCTGGGCGAGCTGTGCGAGCGCAACGCGTGGCGGATGCACAGCACCTCGCTCGCGGCGGATCCGCCGCTCTGCTACCTGAACTCCTCGACGCTGGGACTCATCCAGCACCTGCGCGAGCAGCGCAAGAAGGGCGTGCCGGTGTGGTTCACGCTCGACGCGGGCCCGAACCCGGTGCTGCTGACGGACGCGGCCCACGAGGTCGCGGCCGAGGCCCTGGCCCGCGCCTGCGGCGCCGTGGACGTGGTGCGCTGCGTGCCCGGCGGGGACGCGACGCTGCTCTCCGAGCACCTGTTCTGACGGCGTTTCGCTCGCTGCTCCTGGTGGAGTGATTCCAACGCATGTGCCGGGCCGGAGCACGGCCCGCCGCGCATGCACGAGGTGACACACGGATGGACCGAGCGCTCTCCGCCCCGGGCAAGCTGTTCATCTCCGGCGAGTACGCCGTGCTGTGGGGCGGCGTATCGCGCCTCGCCGCCGTCGCACCGCGCACGGCCGCCTACGTGCGCAGGCGTCAGGACTCGCGCGTGCACATCTGCCTGGAGGAGGGGACCCTCCAGGGGCTCACCACGCCTCGGGGCGTGAAGTGGGACCGCGACGTGCCCGCCGGCTTCTCCTTCGTCGCCCGCACGCTGGATGAGGCCCTGCGCGCTCACGGCCGCGCGAGCGTGGGCTTCGACGTCGCGGTGGCGCCGGGCGCGCTGGGCCCGGGCGGCCACAAGCTGGGCATCGGCGGCAGTGCCTCCGCGACGGTGCTCGCCGCGGAGGCCGCGCGCTACGTGCTCGAAGAGAAGTTCGACGTGCTCAAGCTCGCGCTCACCGCGCACACGCTGGGGCAGGGCGGCAAGGGCAGCGGCGGCGACGTGGCCACGAGCTTCGCGGGCGGTGCCGTGCGCTACCGGCGCTACGACATCACCGCGCTCGCGAGCGCCGCCAACACCGGCCGCTTCAACGCCGCGCTCGCTGAATCTCCTCCCGTGGACCTCTGGCGCATGCCCGTGCCGCGCGTGTCCATGCTCTACGCCTTCACCGGCGAGAGCGCGTCCACGAAGCTCCTCATCGACCAGGTGGAGGCCCGGCTCGCGGAGGCCGGTCGCAAGACCTTCGTGGAGCGCTCGGATGCGCTGGGCCATGCGATTGAAGACGGCCTGGGCGGCGGCGACTTCCGCGCGTTCTCCGAGGCCGTGAAGGCCCAGCACGCGCTGCTCCTGGAGCTGGGCCCGCTGGAGACCGAAGGCATGCGCCGCGTGCTGGCCATCGCCGCGTCCTACCACTGCGCGGGCAAGCTCTCCGGCGCGGGCGGCGGCGACGGCTGCATCCTCTTCGCCCCGGACGCGGAGGCACGTGAAGCCCTGCGCCAGGGGCTGGAGTCGCGCGGCTTCCTCACGCTGACGCTGGACGTGGAGCCCGGCGTGCGCGGCGAAGCGCAGGCGGACGCGCGGCTTCGCGGCTGGGTGGACGCGCTCACCTGAAAACAGCGCGGCGCGCGTCCGGGCCCGCCGTTAAAACATGTGACCGAACGTGATGTAGAAGCGCTGACGGCCCGTCTCGGTGGAGCGCGCGTAGTCCATGCGCACCACGGCCGCGCGGCGCGAGAAGCGCAGGCCGCCGCCGATGCCCGGGTGCCACTCATGCCACTTGCCGTCCGTCACGCCCGGATGCCACACGCGGCCCAGGTCCAGGAACACCACCGCGCCCAGCGCCAGCGGCTGCCCGAAGAAGGCCATCCGCGCCGCCTGGAAGCGCAACTCGGAGTTGCTGAAGGCCTTCACGTTGCCGGCGAAGCGGTTGCGCTCGATGCCGCGCACGCTGCCCATGCCGCCAATGCCCTCGGTCACGTTGACGCCGCCCGTCGTCATCCACTCGAAGAACGGCACCTCGCCGAACAGCATGTCCAGGGTGAGCCGCTGCGCGAAGACGAGCCGCGGCGTAATCCGGATGTATCGGCGCTCGCTCAGCGTCACGCCCGCGTACTGGTAGCGGCTGAAGGTGGCCAGGCCCGACACGCGCAGCGCCACCTCCTCCACGCCACCGGACGTCGGGTCGGACTCGTCGTCGCGCGTGTCCCAGAGCGCGCCCGCGAGCAGCTGCCCGCTGGGCCCGCCCTCGATGCCGATGGGCCGCTCCTGCGCCAGGATGGACGTCTCGTAGGGTGACACGCGGGTGTAGCGCCAGCCGTAGCCCACGTACGACTGGAACGGGTGCTTCTCACCGAAGGGCCGCCCGCGCAGCCGCACCCAGAGGCCCGGCGAGCCCTTGTCGTAGTTGTACTTCTGGTCGTCCACGTCGCCCCGGAAGTCGGGGGCGGACAGATTGCCCGCTCCGAAGAAGGGGCTGCTCTTCTCCTGCCGGTACTCCAGCCGTCCCTCCAGCCGCAGGGGCCCCAGCAACTGCGGCCCGTCGTAGCGGAGGTAATGATTCATGGCGCCGCGCGCGGTGAAGAACACCTGCGCGGACAGGGCATGCGCATAGGGCGCCTTGGTGCCGTCGCCGTACAGGTACATGCCGCCCACGGCGCCGTAGCCGAAGCCCTGGTCCGAGCTGAAGGACAGCAACGGCAGGGCGATGCCGTCCATCGTCGGCGTGTGCTTCACCGGCGAGAGGCCGGGCGCGGTGCGGCCCGTCGCCATGGCGCTCAGCGACAGCAGCATGAAGAACAGGAAGAGGACTGGAGCCAGCATCGAAACCCCGTGAAGCCCCGAGGGGGCGCATCGATTCCAGCCCGGGACAGGAACCCATTCCGCCCGCCTGCTCTCCAAGAGAGCAGCGCGGCCTCGGAAGCTCCTGTCCCCCTGAATGCCCATTTTGCCTTGGGGGATGGGGGAGCCGTCAACGTGCGCGAAAGTCTCAACGAGCTTGTCAGCGAGAATTCACGAAATTGGGCGAATACCCTCGTCCGGAGGATTGGATCGAAAGTTCCGCCCGTGGCGGCGCGTCGGCCCCGGAACGCTCTGCTCGTCCACCTGGACGGGGTGCCCAAGGCGCTGCTCGACGAAGCCATTGTGACGGGGCGGATGCCCTTTGTCGCACAGCTCGTCCGCTCTGGCGCGTATCACCTGGAGAACGCGTTCTGGGGCGCGCCCACGTCCACGCCCTTCTTCCAGGCGGGGCTGCTCTACGGGCTGCAACACCCCAACCTGCCGGGCTACAGCTGGTACGACCGCGCGCTCGGCCGCAAGGTGCAGATGAACACGCCGGGCGACGCGATGGCCATCGACGCGCGCCTGCGCGGCCACGGCCGCACGAGCCTGTTGGATCACGGCGGGCACACCTACTTCTCGCTCTTCCACGCGGGCGCCATGAACCGCATGTGCATGAGCACGCTGTCCAGCTTCAAGCTCATGGCGCGCTCGTTCGCGTACGAGATGCAGGGCCTGGGGTCCGCCCGCACGAAGGGCGCATGGGACTTCCTGCGTTCCTTCGGCATGGAGTCCTGGCACGCCGTGCGCGAGGTGCGTCAGTGGGCGCGCGCCCTCAACGACTGGCGCCACGAGCAGGGCTTCCTCGTGAGCCGCATCCTCCTCCAGCGGTTGGGCTGGAGCTTCGCGCACACCAAGTCCCTGGTGGACATGGTGCGCGGCGTGCCGCTCATCTACCTGGTCTACGGCAACTACGATGAGGTGGCGCACCGCCGGGGCCCGCGCTCGGAGCTGGCGCTGCAGGAGCTCTACCGGGTCGACGCGTCGCTGGCGGAGCTGTTCGCCGTGGCCCGCGCCGCGCCGGAGCCCTACGACGTCATCCTCCTGTCCGACCACGGCCACGTGGACAGCCTGCCCCTGGAGCAGCGCCAGGGCCGGCGCCTGGAGGCCGTCCTCTTCCAGGGCGAAGTGCCGCCGCTGCGCGACGACGTGCGCCGGGGCCTGCTGGATGGCCGCGCGCCCCCGGCTGCGGACACCGCCGCGCGCGAGCCCTTCATCCCCGTGGTGGTGGAGGCCGGCAACTTCGCCCACGTGTACCTGAGCGGACGGCCCGCGCCGCTGGAGGCGCGCGAGCTGCTGGCGCGGCACCCGGAGGTGCTGGCGCGAGTGACGAACAACCCGGACATCGGCATGGTGGCGATGCGCCGGGGCGCGGAGGCGGTGGTGGTGATGGGCGGGGGCGTCTACGGCGCGGCGGACCTGGACCGCGCGCCGCTCACCACCGAGTACAGCCGGCGCGCCGTGGCGGACTTCCTCCACGGGCTGCCGCGCATGGACACCGCGGGGGACCTGGTCCTCTTTGGTGAGGCCGTCCAGAAGGGCGGCACGGTGGGCTTCGCGTGGGAGTTCGGCTCGCACGGCGGCCTCACGCGCGTGGAGTCCGACAGCCTGGTGATGTGGCCCGCCCACGGCCCGGTGGACCTGTCCGGCCTCAGCCACTGCGCGCGGCTGCACGAGCGGCTGGCGGAGGCGTACCTGGACACCGGCTCACCGCGGATCCTGCATTGACCATGACGAAGGGGAGGACCATGCGGCTTCCCAACGCCGGTGGACGCACGTGGCTCAAGGTGCTGGGCGGGGTGGTGGGACTTGTCCTGTCCGTGCTCCTGCTCTCCACCGCGTTCTTCAAGTGGAACCTGCACGGGCCGGGGTCCCTGCTGATTCCGCGCTTCCCGCTGGGGAAGTTCGTCCGGGACCTGCCGGGGCACCTGGTGTGGCTGGTGCCGTTCATGCTGCTGCAGGCGTCGCTCGTGCCGCTGAGGGCGGTGCAGTGGCAGGCCACGCTGCGCAAGCCCATCCCGTTCCGCGACCGCTTCCACCTGGTGGGCATTGGCGTCTTCGTGCACAACGCGCTGCCGGGGAAGCTGGGGGAGGTGACGCGCTCCTTCCTCCTGTCGCGCACACACAAGCTGCCCTTCATCCGGTGCCTGGGCTCCGTGGGCGTGTGCAAGCTGATGGAGTTCGCCTGCCTGATGCTGCTGGTGGCCCTGTCCTTCCTGGGCCCCTTCGGTGAGACCATGGCCCACTTCCGCACGGAGATGGAGGTGGCGGTGTCGCTGTGCATCGGCCTGGTGGCCCTGGTGGTGCTGCTGGCCCACTGGGCGGCGCCGCTGGGCCGCTGGCTGCACCAGCGCCACAGCCTGCCCCGCGTGGACAGCTTCCTCAGCCACGTGGGCGAGGGCCTGGGCACCGCGCGCTCCTTCAAGGGCATGGCGAGGGTGTTCTTCTTCTCCATCTTCCCCGTGTTCGCCTCCGCGCTGGCGTACGGCCTGGCGCTGCACGGCGTGCGCATCCCCGGGGGCCTCTTCGCGGGCGCCGTCGTGCTGGGCGCCATCTCCCTGGGGCAGGCGCTGCCGGGCGTCCCGGCGGGCATGGGCATCTACTACTTCGTGACGAGCTGGGCGGCGCGCTCGCTGGGCTCCAGCCCGGAGGACGCGGCGGCCTTCGCCACGCTCACCCACCTGGGCACCGTCATCAGCCAGGTGGCCGTGGGCGCGTGGTCCGTGCACCGCTCCAAGCTGCGGATCCGCGACCTGCGCAAGGGCGGCCGGCTGGCCAACGCCGCCGCGCACCACGTGGCGCATGAAGCGGTGGAGCCCGCGCCGCCCTGAAGCCCGCGAAGAGGGCAGGGCCGCAAAACAAAAAGGGCCCCGACTTGTGGTCGGGGCCCTTCTTTTTACTTCATGCCCAGGAGAGGACTCGAACCTCCATGCCCTTGCAGGCGCTAGACCCTGAATCTAGTGTGTCTACCAATTCCACCACCTGGGCAGGTGGCTCGCGGTGCCTTGCGGCGCCGCGATGGGCGAGACGTATAAAGAACCTCCTCCGCCCGGTCAAGCACCCTTTTTCAGCCTACTTCTTCAGGGGCCAGCGGCCCTCGGACTCGAGCTGCCGGCGGATGGCCGGGTTCTCGTCCATGAAGGCGACCAGGGACTCCTCGGTGATCTCCACCGTGACGTCCTCGGCGCCCACTTCCGTCTGGCAGGACAGGCGGGAATAGGGCCGGACGTCGAAGCCCATGTCCAGGCGGTCCATCTCGTCGTCCCGCTGCTCGCTCAGCGAGTCCAGGCCCTTGCGGACCCAGACGTGGCAGGTGGAGCACCCGCACACGCCGCCGCAGCTGTGGCCCACCTGGGCCTCGCCCTTCTCCGCGGCGTCCAGCAGGGTGGTGCCCGGGGGCACGTCCACGGCGACCTCGGCCAGGGGGCTCTTGAAGGTGACCTTGGGCACGGCTCAGTACTCCTCCACGGAATGGCCGGACACCACCTGGGTGATGGCGCGGTTCATGACCCGTTCGATGAAGCCCCGGGACGCCTCGTCCAGCGCGTGCAGGGCCTCCTTCACGGCCAGGTAGTCCTTGCCGGCGGCCGTCTCGCGCACGCGCGACATGGCGGCCTGGATGGCCTCCAGCTCGCCGGCCTCCAGCAGGGCCGCGTTCTCGCGCAGCTGGCGGTCGGCCTCGGAGAGGACGCGCTCGGCCTCCACCTGCTGCTCGCGCAGCTGGCGGGCCTGGATGTCGTCCTCCGCGAAGTCGATGGAGTCGAGGAGCATCTTCTCAATCTCCTCCTCCGTCAGGCCGTGGCTGGGCTTCACGGTGATGGCCTGCGCGGCACCGGTGGTCTGCTCCTTCGCGGTGACGGACAGGATGCCGTCCGCGTCCACCTGGAAGCGGACCTCCACCCGGGCCATGCCGGCCGTCATGGAGGGGATGCCGGAGAGCGTGAAGCGCGCGAGGCTGCGGTTGTCCTGCACCAGCTCCCGCTCGCCCTGCACCACGTGCACGTCCAGGCCCGTCTGGCCGTCCTTGAACGTGGTGAACACCTGCGCCGCCGCCGTGGGGATGGTGGAGTTGCGGGGGATGAGCTTCTCCGTGATGCCGCCCATCGTCTCCAGGCCCAGCGACAGGGGGATGACGTCCAGCAGCAGCACCTCGTCCTCGCGGCCGGTGTCGGTGAGCAGGCTCGCCTGCACCGCGGCGCCCAGCGCCACGACCTGATCCGGGTCGATGTCGCCCAGGGGCTCGCGGCCGAACAGCTCCGCCACGAAGCGGCGCACCGCGGGCACGCGCGTGGAGCCGCCCACCAGGATGACGCCGTCCAGCTCGCCCGCCGCCACGCCCGCGTCCTTCAGGGCCCGCCGGCACACCGCGCCCGTCTTCGCCACCAGCGGCTGGATCCACGCCTCGAAGTCCGCGCGGGACACCGGCTGGGAATGGCCCTCCACGCTGAGCGTCACCTCCGCCGCGTCCGTGAGCGCCTCCTTCGCCTTGCGAGCGGCTGCCATCAGCTCCGCCACCTGCGCGGGGGAGGGGGTCTGCACGCCCCGCTTCTGGAGCACGTGCTGCGCGATGGCGCGGTCGAAGTCGTCGCCGCCCAGGGCCGAATCGCCGCCGGTGGACTTCACCTCGAAGACGCCGTCCTCCAGCTTGAGGATGGAGATGTCGAACGTGCCGCCGCCCAGGTCGTAGACGGCGAACATGCCCTGGCTGCCCTTGTCCAGGCCGTACGCCAGCGCGGCGGCGGTGGGCTCGTTGAGCAGCCGCAGCACCTCCAGGCCCGCCAGCTTCCCCGCGTCGCGGGTGGCCTGGCGCTGGGCGTCGTCGAAGTACGCGGGCACGGTGATGACGGCCTGCTCCACCTTGCCGGAGAAGTGCGCCTCCGCGCGGCGCTTCAGCGCGCGAAGGATTTCACCGGAGACCTCGATGGGCGTCACGGGCTGGCCACCCGCCACGTCGAAGCGCACCACGTTGGCGCCGGGCGCGAAGGCGTAGTGGCCCAGCTTGCGCGTCTCCGGGTCGTCGGGGCTGCGGCCCATGAAGCGCTTCACCGACACGATGGTGTCCGTGGGGGCCTCGGCCGCGAGCTTGCGAGCGCGGGCGCCCACCACCACGCCGCCGTCCTTGCCGTAGTGCACGACGGAGGGCAAGAGCAGCGAGTCGCCCTCGTCCACGGGGACGCAGCGGGGCTTGCCCTGCGTCACGGACGCCACCAGCGAGTGCGTGGTGCCCAGGTCGATGCCCACCACGTGGCCCTTCGGCTTGAGCGGGTCGTGGATCTGCAGATAGCCGTTGTTGCTCACGCGAGCACCTCCTCCTCGAACGCGTCCACCTGCTCGAGGAAGCGCGTGAAGTAGCGCACCCGCCCCAGCGCGTGCGATGCCTTTCTCACCCCGTCCGGCGAATCCCCCGCGCCCTCCAGCGCGCCGAGCGCCGCGACGGCCTCCTGGAGCGCCGCCGCCTTGCGGCCCGCCACGTCCTTCGCCATGGCCTGGGCCTTCGGCAGGTCCTTGGCCGCCATGGCCTCGTCCAGGGCCTCGCGCAGCTCCATGACCTCCTCCAGGAACGCCAGGGGCATGTCCTTCTGGGCCCCCGCGTCCTCGCGGTCCAGGTCCACGCCGTGGAGCTTGAGCAGGTAGAAGGCGCGGCGCACCGGGTCCTTCAGCGTCTTGAAGGCCTCGTTGAGGGCGGTGGTGCCCTCCACGGCGGCCAGGCGCTCCTTCGGGTTGCCGGGGGCGACGCGGTCCGGGTGCACCTGGAGCGACAGCTCCCGGTACTGCTTCTCCAGGGCCGGCACGTCCACGGCGTGGGAGCGGGGCAGCCCGAACACGTCGAAGTGGGTCCTCACGGTGGGGGAGTCCTCGGGGGAATCAGGGGGTGAAAACGAAAAAGGGGCCCGGCGCCGGGCCGGACCCCTGGTGCCCGCT
This sequence comes from Corallococcus caeni, assembly GCF_036245865.1. Classification (NCBI taxonomy): domain Bacteria; kingdom Pseudomonadati; phylum Myxococcota; class Myxococcia; order Myxococcales; family Myxococcaceae; genus Corallococcus; species Corallococcus caeni. The sequence goes on from NZ_BTTW01000004.1 coordinate 627,170, forward strand.
CCCTGACCGACAGGGCGGGCGGGAAGGCCGTGCAGGCTTTAGACGGAGAAGCTCTCTCCGCAGCCGCAGGCGGCCTTGACGTTGGGGTTGTTCAGCTTGAAGCCGGACGCCATCAGCGTCTGCTCGAACACCAGCTCCGTGCCGATGAGGTACAGGTAGCTCTTCGGGTCCACGAAGACGCGCACGCCGTCGCGCTCGAAGACCTTGTCGCGCTCGCGGGACTTCTCCGACCACTCCATGGAGTACTGGAGGCCGGAGCACCCGCCGCCCTTCACCGCGATGCGCAGCCCGGCGTCCGGCGTCTGCCGCTCCGCCAGGAGCTGCTTGAGGCGCGCCACCGCGCTGTCCGCCAGGCCAATGCCCTTGGGGGCCGGCTTGGGGGGCGTCTGAGGGGCCTGGGTCGTCTGGGCCTGCTCGTTCATGGGTCGTCCTCGGTTCCTGGAAGAAGTGCCGCCAGCTGCCTGCTGCCTACGCCTGCCGCGACGCGCGCTTCTTCTTGAAGTCTTCGATGGCCGCCTTGATGGCGTCCTCGGCCAGCACGGAGCAGTGGATCTTCACCGGGGGCAGCGCCAGTTCCCGGGCCACGTCCTTGTTGGAGATGGTCATGGCCTGATCCACCGTCTTGCCCTTCACCCACTCGGTGACGAGCGAGCTGGACGCGATGGCGGAGCCGCAGCCGAAGGTCTTGAACCGCGCGTCCTCGATGACGCCCGCGTCGCTGATCTTCAGCTGGAGCCGCATCACGTCACCGCAAGCGGGCGCGCCCACCAGGCCGGTGCCGACGTTCGGGTCGTTCTTGTCGAGCGTCCCCACGTTGCGGGGGTTCTCGTAGTGCTCGATGACCTTCTCGCTGTAAGCCATGCGTCTCACGCTCCTTCTGCACAACGCTTGAACGGATGCGCACCGGGGACAACCGATGCGCGGCCGGGCGGGCGGGGGCTCCCGTGCCCGGCGGGAAGTCTTGAGGGGAGGGGAGCGCCTAGTGGGCGGTCCACTCGATGCTCTTGAGGTCGATGCCTTCCTTGGCCATCTCGTACAGGGGGCTCATGTCTCGCAACTTGCGGACTTTGTCCACCACGAGGCGGATGACGAAGTCGACCTCCTCCTCCGTGTTGAAGCGGCCCAGGCCGAAGCGGATGGAGCTGTGCGCCATGTCCTCCTCGACCCCCAGGGCGCGCAGCACGTAGGAGGGCTCCAGCGACGCGGAGGTGCACGCGGAGCCGGAGGACACCGCGACGTCCTTGATGGACATCATCAGGGCCTCGCCCTCCACGTAGGAGAAGGAGATGTTGAGGCTGCCCGGCATGCGGTGCTCCAGGCTGCCGTTCACCGTCACCATGTCCAGCTGCTCCATGATGCCGGTGCGCAGGCGCTCGCGCAGGCGCAGCAGGCGCGCGGCCTCCTCCGGCAGGTCCTTCTTCGCGACCTCCGCCGCCGCGCCGAAGCCGACGATGGACGCCACGTTCAGGGTGCCGCTGCGCATGCCGCGCTCGTGGCCGCCGCCGTCCACCATGGGCGCGATGCGCACGCGCGGCTTGCGGCGCACGTAGAGGGCGCCCACGCCCTTGGGGCCGTACATCTTGTGCGCGCTGATGGAGGCCAGGTCGACGTTCATCTTCTCCACGTCGAAGGGCACCTTGCCCACGCCCTGCACCGCGTCGCAGTGGAAGAGGACGCCCTTCTCACGGCACAGCTTGCCGATCTCCGCCACCGGCTGGACCACGCCGATCTCGTTGTTGGCGAACATGATGGAGACGAGCACCGTCTTGGGCGTCATCGCCGCGGCCAGCTTCTCCAGGCTCACGCGGCCGTCCTTCTCCACGTCCAGGTAGGTGACGCGCGCGCCGCCCGTGGGCAGCTCCGCCCACTTCTTGTACGTCTCGTCCGCGTCGATGTTGAACTTCGCGGACAGCTCCGGAAGCTCCTCGGCGGAGACGTCGCGCTCGGCCAGCTGGCCCAGGCGCAAGAGCTTGAGCTCATCCAGCCGCTCCTGGCGCACGCGCTCCAGGCGCTTGCAGGTGTCCAGCACGGCCTTGTGCTCGGTCTTCAGGGTGATGATGTGGTCGCCCTTGGACTTGTAGAACTCGATGACGCCCTTGATGGCCAGGTTGTCGGACTCCGTCGCGCCGGAGGTGAAGACGATCTCCTTCTCCGACGCGCCGATGAGGTCCGCCACCTGCCGGCGCGCCTTCTCCACCGCGGCCTCGGCCTTCCAGCCGAACGCGTGGTTGCGGCTGGCCGCGTTGCCGAAGTCCTCGCGGAGGTAGGGCAACATCGCTTCCAGCACCCGAGGGTCCATCGGGGTGGTCGCGTGGTTGTCCATGTAGATGGGCAGGCTCAGCATGAAGTCCTCTGAAAGAAGTGACGCGGGAGGGTGGAACGTCCCTCCGCTCCCCGGCGACGCGGTGGGTCCGCGCGCAGCGGCAGGGTCTACATGGGCCCACACGAATGTGGACCGGACTGGTCAATTATAAAATCGACCCCCCTCGGGTCAAGGGAACATAAGGCGCGAGGCCCCTATGTCCGACGCACCGGGTCGCGGGTGGGCCGGCCCGGTTCAACCCTCCTCCGGAGTGGAGCACTCCGGCCGCGCCGGGTTGGAGCGGGGTGGTCCGAAACGGCGCTTCGCGCGCCCATAAGTGCCCGTTTCGTGGCCCCGGGGGAGGTGGCCGGGCGCCTGCACTGGAGCGGACGCGGAGGGTGCCAACGCATGAGCGCCAACGCGAAGTCGCAGGCCCGGAACCACGCCCAGGACACGCAGCAGGACATGGGGCGGCCGTCGCTGATCCGCCTGGAGGGGGGCCTGGAGCGCTCCCGCTACTCGGACGGGTGGCGGGCGGGCAAGCCCGCGGAGGACCCGGACAAGGTGAAGAAGTGGGGGCTCATCACCGCGCGGCCCAGCGAGTTCCTCATCCACATGCGCCGCGGGCGCGTGCGCGAGGTGAGCGGCCAGGGCGCCAGCTGCTTCAAGCTGCCGGGGGACTCGGTGGCCATCGTGCCCACCAGCATCCAGCGGCTCCAGTTCACCGCAGATCAGGTGACCAGTGAGAAGGTGGGCGTCGCGGTGACGGGCCTGGCGGTGTACCGCATCGCGGATCCGCTGATTGCCTTCCGGATGCTCAACTTCAGCTACCCGGAGCGCGCGCAGGAGAAGCTGGCGGAGCTGCTCGGGGAGATGTTCGTGGGCGCGGCCCGGCGCCTGGTGGCGAACCTCTCCGTGGAGGAGTGCCTCAGCCGGCGCAAGGAGGGCATCGCGGAGGAGCTGATGCGCGAGATCGCCCCCGTGCTCTCCGGGCGGGGCAGGCTGGAGGACCGCACGGACTCCGGCTGGGGCGTGCTGCTGGACACGATTGAAATCCAGGACGTGCGCGTCCTGTCCTCGGCCGTCTTCGAGCACATGCAGGCCCGCTTCCGCCGCGAACAGGAGCGGCAGGCGCGCGAGGCGGAGCTGGCCAAGGAGCGCTTCGTGCGGCGCGAGGAGACGGAGGCCGAGCGCGTGCTCAACCTACAGAAGCTCGCCGCGCGCGAGGAGGTCCGCCAGCGCACCCAGGCCACGGACGAGCAGGCGCGGCTGGAGCAGCTCGCGGTGGAGGCGCGGCTCGCGCAGGCGAAGATGGAGCAGGTGCGCCAGCAACAGGCGGAGCGCACGTCCGTGGAGCGCGAGGTGGCGCTCGCGAAGCTGACCGCGCAGGAGGAGGTCCGCACGCGGACCCAGGTCCTGAAGGAGCAGGCCCGCCTGGAGGCGCTGGCCACGGACGCGCGGCTGGAGGAGGCGCGGCTCACCAGCGAACGGCAGCTCGCGTACAACCGCGCCCAGGGGGAATTGGAGCAGCTGCGCTGGGAGCAGGAGGCGGAGGCCGCCAAGGCGCAGGTGGAGCTGGAGCGGCTGCGCCGTCAGCAGGAGGCGGAGGCCGCGCGTCACGAGGTGCAGCTCGCCGAGGCCCGGCAGGAGGCCGAGCAGCTGTCCGCCCGGCTCCAGGTGCTGCTGGCGAAGCAGTCCATCGCGGAGGCGGAGACCGGCATCGCGGAGCTGGAGCTGCGGCGCACCCGGGCGCAGCAGGGGCTGGAGATGGAGCGCGCGAAGGCGCTGCGCGACATCGAGAACTCGGTGAGCCCGGAGGTCATCCAGCTGACGTTGGCGCGGCAGCTGCCGCAGGTGGCGGCGGCCTTCCAGCAGCAGATGGGCGAGGTGCACGTGACGGCGGTGGATGGAGCGAACCCCTTTGGCTACATCGCCGCCGCCGTGGAGGGCGTGATGGGGCTGGCGCGCTCCGCGGGCCTGAAGGTGCCTGCCTCCCCTGCTCAGGTGCCGGTGGGGTAGCCGCGTCCCCGGCCTCCGCATATAGAAGGACCCGCTCCGGAGCCTTCCGGAGCCGGACGCGCGGAGGCGGAAGGCACGCATGGACACGAAGAAGCTGACGCTGGCGGCGGTGGTGGCGGGAGTGGCGGTGGCGGTGGTGCCGTGGCTGTTGCCCACGGGGCCGAGCGCCGGGCTGGACGCGGCCCGGTTCCTGGAGTCCGGCAGCCTCGCGTGGGGCGCGCTGGTGGTGTTCGCCGGCGGCCTGCTCACCGCGATGACGCCGTGCGTGTACCCGCTCATCCCCATCACCGTGTCGGTGTTCGGCGCGCGGAAGGCGGAGGGGCGGGGCCGCTCGCTGGCGCTGACGTCGTCGTACATCGTGGGCATGGGCGTGGTGTTCAGCGCGCTGGGCATCCTGGCGGCGAAGACGGGCCAGGCCTTCGGCTCCATGCTGGGCAGCCCCCCCGTGGTGATGGGGCTGGCGCTGTTCCTGCTGCTGCTGGCCTCGTCGATGTTCGGCGCGTTCGAATTGGCGCTGCCGTCATCCATGCAGACGAAGTTGAGCAACGTGGGCGGCGCGGGCCTGGCGGGCGCGTTCGTGATGGGCAGCGTGTCCGGGTTCCTGGCGGCGCCGTGCACGGGGCCGGTGCTCACGGGCCTCCTGGCCTTCGTGGCGAAGTCCGCCAACACGACGCTGGGCGCGACGCTGCTGTTCATCTACGCGCTGGGCATCGGCGTGCCGTTCTTCCTCATCGGCGTGTTCACCGTGCGCCTGCCACGCGGCGGCGTGTGGATGGAGTGGGTGAAGAGCGTGCTGGGCATCATGCTGGTGGCGCTCGCGTTCTCGTACCTGAAGGACGCGTTCCCCTGGGCGCGCGACACCGTGAAGGCGCTGGGCGCGCAGGTGGGGCAGGTGCCCGGCGCGGTGGTGGCCGCGGTGCTGGTGACGGTGGGCGTCCTGGTGGGCGCGGTGCACCGCTCGTTCAAGGAGGGGCCGCGCGAGTTCGGCTTCAAGGCGCTGGGTGTGGCGCTGGTGGTGGGCGCGCTGGTGGTGCGCGGCGGCGCGCTGGACGCACGGCCCACGGGTGAGCTGTGGGTGCGCCTGGGGCTGCAGGAGCACCCGGTGGCGCCGTCCTGGCAGTGGCACCACGTGATGCCGGCGAAGACGGCGACGTTCGACGCGAGCCAGTTCGAGCAGGTGCTCGCGGCGGCGAAGAAGGAGGGCCGTCCGGTGCTCATCGACTTCTTCGCGGACTGGTGCGCGGCCTGCAAGGAGCTGGACCGGCTGACGTACCCGTCCTCGGAGGTCATCTCCCAGGCGCAGGACAGCCGCTTCCTCACCATCAAGATCGACGCGACGAACAGCGAGGACCACCTGGACGCGCTGATGGAGAAGCTGGGCGTGGAGGGCCTGCCCACGGTGGCCTTCGTGAACCCGGACGGCACGGTGCTGACGAAGCCGCGCGTGACGGGCTTCCTGGAGCCCGTGCCCTTCGCGGCGGAGATGCAGAAGGTGGTCCTCCAGTAGGGGCCACCGCCCGCTAGAGGTAGTTCTCCCAGCCCAGCCGGCCCCGGCTCGCGAGCACCCGCTCGATCATCAGCTCGTGCAGCGTGAGGAGCGGCTTCGCCAGGTCCTCTCCCTCCAGCCGCGCGAGCGCGCCGGCCATGGCCTCCAGCGTGGACATCCCGTCCGGGTGCGGCGGCTTGCGCAGCCGGCGCGTGTCCGGCGCGGGCGGCGGCAGCCTCAGGCCCGGCAGCCGGCGCAGGGCGGGGACGCGCTGCACCATGCGCCGCGCCTGCGCCCAGCTCCCGTCGATGACGACCAGCCGCTTCGGCGGTGGCCCTTCCGCCTCCGGCGCGTCGGGGAACAGGAGCCACGTGTCCGGCGTGTCCAGCACCGACGCGTCGAAGGGCGCCCCGGGCGCGCCATAGGAGACGATGTGGCAGCGGGGCAGCGCCAGCGCCGCGATGCGCGCCGTGTTGGTGCTCTTCTGCGACTCCTTGTTGTGCCGGATGATCAGCAGCTCCGTGCGCGTGGGGATGACGGGCACGTCCGCGCACAGGCACAGGGCCGTGGGCAGGTAGCACCGCTCGCAGCGGCCGGACAGGTCCTCCGGGGTGCTGGACCTCATTTCGCCGCGGTGCGGTAGCGCTCCATCAGGGTCCGCGCCTCGCGCAGCTTCTCCTCGACGAAGCGGTCATCCGCGTCCGGCTCGTATTCGGCGTCCGGCGGATCCAACTGGAAGAGGGCGGACAGGCTCGCGGGGGCGACCTCCAGCCACTCGGACGTGCGGGTGAGCGCGGCCTGCCGGCGCCCGGCGAAGGTCTCCGGCCCGTCCTCCGGGCCGCAGCGGCAGATGCGCGCGGAGTCCCCGGACACGTCCACGTAGAGCCCCAGCACCTCCGCGTCCACCTCCGCCGCCAGGGCGCAGGTGGCCTCGCTGACGTAGGCCGCCATGGCCTGCGCCGCGGAGCGCTCCGTCAGCGAACGCACCAGGTAGACCTGCCACCCGGCCTCCGTGAGCGCCCCGGCCTCGCTCAGCGGGGCCAGCTCCGCCGGAGGCGCCTGGATGCGCGACAACAGCCGGCGCACGGGCACCTCCAGCCGCTCGAGCCGGGCGTTGGACGCGGGGCAGAAGAAGACCACGCGGTACTCTCGGCTGTCGGCGGCGGTTTCCATGGGCATACGGCGTGGCCCAAGAGGACCAAAGGACTCCCCAGGCATGCAAGGGGGGAGTTTCGCTCCGGGACGCTTCCCCGGGCGCCCGGGAGGCCTCCTCCGGGCCCGGAACGCGACCCGGCGGCCGGTATCCCCCCACCTGACGCACCAGGAGGGCCCGCCTCGCGACGCCTGCCCCGTGCCCTCATGACGCATCCCCGTGTTCACGAAAACGCCCCGGCCGCCTCCCACCGCTGGGGCATGCTGCGCCCCATTTTCCACGCCTTTTCCCCGCCTGGGCGGGGCACGCCCCACCCGGAGGCACGACACACCCATGGAGAGGAATTGAAACGGGGAGTGCCGGGATGTCTGTCTATTCCATGCAAGGAATTGGCGTCTGCTTGAAGTGTTCCAGCCGCACTGGTCGCCGTGCTGCGGGAAGAATCGCGACAGCGTTTGTCGCATCCGTGAGAAAAAAAGAATCCGGCCCTTGGCGTTCTCTGGAGGGAAGGGAGGCGGTCGCATGGTGCCAGGGAGGGAGGAGCCGCCAGTCCGGGAGGGCTCTGGAGGGGAGTTCGCCGCATTCGCGATCCGCCATCAGCCGGTGCTGGTCGCCATCGCGCGCAATGTCTGTGGCAGGAGTGCCAGTGATTGCGACGACCTGGTGCAGGACGTGCTCTTGCGCGCGCTGCTGCAATGGGAGCGGCTCAAGCGGTGGCCGGAGCCCGCGCGCCGCGCGTGGCTGGTGCGCGTGCTGCACAACCGGTTCCTGGACCAGTGCCGCCGCCAGGGCGCGGAGACGGACCGCCGGGTGGACCTGCACAACGTGCACATGCTCTTCGAGGATCCGGAGGACGCGCCGGAGCCCGAGCAGTGGGAATGCGTCACGGAGGACGAGCTGCGCCAGGCCGTGGCGCGGCTCAACGAGAAGCTGCGCCAGGCGTTCGAACTGCATGCGCGGGGCCTGCGCCACGCGGAGATCGCCCGGCGGATGAACACCCCCAGCGCGGGAACGGTGGGCACGTGGCTCTTCCACGCCCGCCGCCGCCTCAAGGCCATGCTCCACGACACCGCGGAACGCCGCCGCCAGGAGAGGGAACGATGAGCACCGCGTGTGAGGACCTCCAGCCCTTCCTGGATGGAAGCCTGTCCGCCGACGACCAGCGCCGCGTCCGCGGCCACCTGGCCGGCTGTGACGTCTGCGCCCGGCGCTTCCACGACCTCCTGCAGCTGGAGATGCTCGCGCGGCTGGCGCTGGAGGACGCGGCGGAGAGCGAGCGCTGGGTGTCCGCCCGTCAGGCCCGCGAGACGCTGCCCGGGTCCTGGGACGACGCCGTGCCGGAGCGCTGGCCGGGGGACGTGCTCGCCACGGAGGTGCCCCCTCCGCCCGAGCGAGAGGGCCGCGCGTGGCACCAGGGCGCGCGCCGCTTCCGCCGCCGCTGCCCGGGGTGCGCCAACTGCTGCCCCTGGTTCTCGAAGACGGAGGCCGTGGAGGCCGTCAGCGCGCCGCGTCTCCCGTGCCCGCGCTCCAGCCGCTCCGGTGGGACGCTGCTGCGCCCCCGCTCGCGGCGCTGAGGAAGGGCTCCGGCCGCCTGCTCCTCCCTGGGGGGCAGGCAGGGGAGCTGGCGCCGGGACGCTGGGAGCGGAATCCACCAAGGATTGCTTCCGCTCGCGTTTCGCAAGGGACGGGAGGCGGCCGCGTGACTCCGGGCCCTGACGCTTGATGGATCTCTGGTGCAAGAAGCTCTACCGGTTCCTGGATGGGGAACTGGAGTCGGGGGACGAGGAGCACTTCCGGCTCCATCTGGCCCTCTGCCGCGCGTGCGCCAGCGGGCTGCATGATGCCATGCAACTGGAGATGCTCAGCGTCCAGGCCCTGTGTGGAGCGGTGGCCCACAACGACGCGCCGCCCCCGCCGTCCTCCGTCCGCGCGCCGTTCCGCCTCACCCTCCCGCGCGGCCGGTGGCGGCAGGCGCTGGGGGCGGTGCTGGCCATGGGGCTGGGGGCGTTCGCCGCGTTCATGACGGGGGACGGCTTCCGGCCGAAGGACGCGTGGCGGGCGGATGCGTCCGCGCGGGGGCTGGAAGCGCGCATCGCGTACCCGGCCGCGGACCGCTACCTCCCCTACGTTCCCGTCCGGACGGGCGCGGGGGACCCGGCGGAGCTCGCGGCCGAGCCTCCGGTGCCCCTGCGGACCCTGGCCGCGCTGGAGGAGCGGGGGGACCTGCACGGCATCGCGGCGGCCTACCTCGTGCGTGGCGAATTGCGTCAGGCCTCGGACTTCCTGTCGCGCAGCGCGCCCTCCGTGGACCGGGACAACGACCGGGCCGTGGTGGCGATGGCGGCGGGGGACTTCCGGGGCGCCCTGGACCTGCTCGAAGGCGTGCTGCGTCAGGCCCCGGACCATCCCCAGGCCCTGTGGAACCGGGCGCTGGCGCTCCGGGCCATGGGGCTCCCGCTCCAGGCTGCGGAAGCCTTCGAGGCGGTGGCCCGCCGGGGGGAGCCGGGGTGGAGCGAGGAGGCCGGAATCCGGGCCCGCGCGCTGCGGCAGGGGGGACACTTCCTGAAATAAATGAAGCCGGCGCGACCCAAGGTTTTTCGCGGTCGGCGTCTAATTATCGGGACGCGGCGTGGCGGCGGCGTGGATGGACAGGAGACACCGCAACCCGGGGGGAAGCGATGTACCGCATCGAAGCGTGGAGCCAGGGGGACGGCGCGATGTGGGCGCCCGGTTCCAACGGGGGCGCGGTCGTGCGGCCGGAGGACGAGGCCCGGGAGCCCAGGGGATACCGGGTCGACGAGGAAGAGGGGGACGGGGAAGAGGCCTCCCGGCACGAAGGGGAGGAATCGCTCTTCGATTTCGATGAAAGCGGCCTGGACGGGGTCGCTAGCTACTGACGTTACGGCGCGCGCGGTTGGATGTCCGCGCTCCACGCGGCCTTCGGGGGAGGGCCGCCGCTTCCAGTGGATCCGCCGGCCGAGAGGCCTGACGGATTCCAGGTGTCCCGGACCGGGGGGGACGGGACCCGGAAGCGTGCTGGAGCGAGGCCATCCGAGCGGGTGAGCAGGTGGGATGCGCCCCAGGCCCTCCGCGCCCGGAACCCAAGAGGTTCCGGGGCGGGGGGCTTCGGTTTTCCGGGCGCGCTACGCTGCTCCGCCTTCTTCCCGACCTGGAGTTCCCGACATGAAGCGTTGGCGTGGAGTCCTTCTGCCCGCCCTGAGCCTGGGCTGCCTGGTGGCGTGTGCCACCGCGCCCGTGCGCGACACCGCCGTCCCCGCGTCCTCGCCCGTGCCTCCGCCGTCCCGGGAGCGGGCCCTGCGCGAGTCCTGGCTGAAGGAGCGGCACGGCCTGCTGCTGGACATGATGCGCCGGCACGGCGTGGGCATGTGGGTGGTGGTCAACGAGGAGTTCCACGATGATCCGCTGACGGCCTGGGTCGCGCCGCCCCTGCCCTACGCGGGCAACCGCGACGTGTTCGTCTTCGTGGACGCGGGCGACGCGGGGCTCCAGAAGGTCGCCTTGACGGGCTACGCCACGGAGGCCGTGACGCGCTTCTTCACCTCGCCCGCGGTGGAGCGCAAGCAGGCGGAGGCGCTCGCGGAGCTGGACGCGCGCTACCACCCGCGCACCATCGCGCTCGCCATGGACGGCCGGCGCGGCGTGACGCGCGGCCTGACCCACGACAGCTACAAGTGGCTGGTGGAGGCGCTCGGGCCCACGGCGGAGGCGCGCTTCGTGAGCGCGGCGCCGCTCATCGAGGAGTACCTGGACACGCGGCTGCCCGGCGAGTTCGCGCCCTACCGCGACCTGGTGGTGCTGACGGAGTCGCTGGTGAAGCGGGCGCTCTCCAACGAGGTGGTGGTGCCCGGCAAGACGACGGTGGGGGAGGTGCGCCGCTGGCTCTACGACGCGCTGTTCGAGGCGCGCGTGGGCACGTGGTTCCAGCCGGACCTGCGCGTGCAACGGCAGGGCATGAAGGACGGCTTCTCCCGAGGCTTCCTGGCGGTCGCGGACGAGGCGGTGGTCATCCAGCGTGGGGACCTCCTGCACGTGGACTTCGGCGTCACGGCGCTGGGGCTGAACACGGACTGGCAGAAGATGGCCTACGTGCTGAAGGACGGCGAGAAGGACGCGCCGGAGGGGCTGAAGCGCGCGCTGGCGAACACGCAGACGCTGCAGGACGCGCTGATGCTGCGGGCGTCGCGGCCGGGACGCTCGTCCGCGGACGTCTATGACGCGACGATGGCGGAGATGAAGGAGCGGGGCATCGAAGCGAAGGTCTACAGCCATCCGCTGGGCGCGCAGGGCCATGCGCTGGGCGCCGCCATCGACTTCCGCGCGGCGTCGCGGCAGGAGGCGCCCCGGGTGCTGCGCAAGGGCTCGTACCTCGCCGTCGAGCTCAGCACCACCACCGCCGTGCCGGAGTGGGGCGGGCAGCAGGTGGCGGTGATGCAGGAAGATCCGGCGTACCTGACGGACGAGGGCTGGCGCTTCTTCGTGCCGCGCCAGGACGCCTTCTATCTCATCCACTGACGACACGAAGGGAGCGGACGTGATGCGCGTGGGCAGGCCATGGACGACGTTCGGGAGGGAGGGCCGCGCGCGGGTCGCGCTGCTCGCCCTGGGACTGGGACTCACGGGGTGCAGTGCCGCGAGCGGGGACGAAGCCCCCGCGCGACAGGAGCGCCCGCTGGTCGCGGACGCGTCGCTCCGGCCGCCGCGCGCGGTGGACAGCCTGCTCAGCCTGTTCGACCAGACGGCCTCCGTGGTGGAGGGCGAAGTGCTGGACGTGCGCTCCGAGTACTCACCGCGCACCGGCCCGTGGACGGTGGTGACGCTGGGGAACGTGCGCGCGCACCTGGGCGCGGCGACCCGAGAACTGCGTCTCAAGCAGGCTGGAGGGCTGCTGCCGGATGGGCGGCAGCTCGTGGTGAGCCACGTGCCCCGCTTCGTCCGGGGCGCGCGCTACGTGGTGTTCCTGCGCAACACCGGGTGGAGCCTGTCGCCGGTGCTGGACGAGCACGCGTTCCGCGTGGAGTCGGTGGGTGGCCGCGAGGTGCTCGTGGGGGCCGAGGGCGGGCTCGTGTCCGGCCTGGGTTCGGCGGGCGTGCGGCAGACGGCGCCGGTGTTCGAGTCGGTGGACCTGATGGGCGCGCGTCCGGCGATGCGCGCGGAGGCCCAGTCCCTGGGGGCCGCTCCGGAGGCGCTGGAGCGGGAGTCGTTTCTCTCGCTGCTCCAGAACCACCTGCGCGCGCGGGGGCTCACCGTGACAGGGGCGTTCCGCGAGGAGCCCGTCGCCACCGCGTCGTCCCTGGCCGTGCCGGTGACGCCCGCCGTGGCGAACCCGGCGGCGCCGCGTGCCGTTCCCCTCCAGCCCGAGCGGGACGTCCCGCCCGGCCAGCCGTGATGAGGTCCGCCATGAAGACAACGACATTCGTGGGCGCCGTCGCGGCGCTGGTGCTGGGCGGCACGGAGGCGGGCGCCGCCGCCTGGGACACGTGCAACGGGACGCCGGTGAAGTGGTACAGCGGGCCGGTCGTGTACCGGAACCGGTGCAGCATCCCGGACTCCGGCAACGTCAACACGGCGTACTGGAACGGCTTGCGGCAGTGGGACGACCTGTCCCATCTCGTCAGTGGCTTCAACGTGAACGCGGCGACGGACTGCTCGTTGGATCACAGCGACGGGCAGAACGAGATCGGCCTGTGCGACCGGGCGGCCATCGACGGGAACAACGGCGTGACGTACTCCACGGTGGGGCTGTGCTTCATCGGGAGCAACGGCATCGACGAGGCGGACGTCTGCATCGCCAGCGACCTGGACTTCACGCCGCGCACCGGGAGCGCCTTCGGCACGTCGGGCCGCAGCACGTTCGTGCACGAGGCGGGGCACTTCTTCGGCTTCAAGCACGAGGGAGGGCACAGCATCCTGCGCACCTCGCCGCCGCACCTGGTGACGGGCGGCTACGAGTCCTCCACGCTGTGGCCCACGAACGCGCAGGGCATGAACACGCTGTACGGCTATTCGCAGACGAAGCCCAACCTGCTGCCGTCGTCGATGGGCGTGGTGAGGGACGTGGCGCAGACGCTGGATCCCTCGGGCACCGTGACGGTGTGCCGAGGCACGGCGCAGAGCGTGAAGTTCTACGTGGGCAACATGGGCAACGCGGCCGTGTCGTCCTACACGCTGCGCGTGCGCTTGAGCCCGACGGCGCCGCCCAATGGCTACAGCGAGTCCACCACCGTGGTGGCCACGTACAACCACGCGCTGGGGGCGTTCTCGGAGGGCACCTACTCGCTGGGATTCACGGTACCGGCATCGCTGCCGTTCAACACGTACTACGTCTACCTGGACATGGATCCAGAGGGCGTGGTGTCCGAGCTGCGTGAGAACGACAACACCACCGTCAGCGCGATGACCCTACGGGTGGGCTGCTGAACATGCGGTACGGCGCCCTGGTGGCAGCGCTGCTCCTGGGCGCCTGCGCGAAGCCGAAGGAGGAGCCGATGGTGTCGCGAGGAGCGCTCAAGGGCGCTCCCGCGGCGTCGGCGTCCTCCGAAGGCTCCGAGCGTCCCCAGCCGCGCGGCGCGGCCACGGTGCGCACGGACAAAGGTACCTACTCGGCCCCGGCCGTGCGGTTCATCGCCGACTTCCCTGGCGGGCCGCCGGTGACGCTGATGCGCGTCGCGCTGAGCGCGCAGTCGGAGGACGGAGGGACCTGGCGCTTCCGCATGGCGGTGGATGAGAAGTTCGTGAAGTCGAAACACGCCACCGCGCGGATCCTCCCGCAGACGGCGTTGGGCCCGGGCCTCGCGGTGGTGGACTCCCAGCAGGCCAATGGGTCCTCGATGGCGATGGACGAAGGCACCCTGGAGCTGACCGTCACCGGAACACAGGCGAGGGGCGAAGTGCGAGCAAAGGACGGACGCGTGCGCGCGACGTTCGAAGGGCCGCTCACCGTCGAATGCACCGTGCCACCCGCGTGGCTGAGTGGAGCGAATGCGCCCGTCCCGTCCTCTCCCACGGATGGGACGGTCCGGGTGCCCGACGAGGCGCGGGTTACGCCGCAATGCCGGTCCGTGGCGGACGCCTTCCGCTGAGGCCGCACCGACCCCAGGCCCCAGCCACCAAGCCGCACCTCTCCCGGCCGACGCCCTCCCAACTGGTCCGACAGTCGGACCAGTTCATCGGGTGCGCCGCCGACGGGGGCGCCATCGCGGGGTTCTCGCCTTCTCATCCACTGGGGCCACGGGGGACCGCGTCACTCCGCGTCACGGCCACTCACGTCGGACCAGGCCAGCCCGAAGCGGGCCAGGTACTTCCGGAGCCGGTCCGCGTCATTGACGCTCTTCTTCTGCGCACGCGACTGCGCGAACAGCGTCCGGCCCGCGTCCGACAACGAGCGCGCGGAGCGGCACACAGAGACCACATCCGCGAGCTGCACCCGGTCGAACCGATCCAGCTCCGCCGCGCGCGCCGGGCCCATCACCTCCGCCAGCACGTCCTCGCTCCCGGACGTCGCCGCCGTGCCCGCCGGCCGCCACTGCGCGCGCAGCCGCTCCAGCTCCTCGTCCACCACCTCGCGGGTCATCCGTCCGCCCGCGGCCAGCGTGGACATGCGCAGCACCGCCGCGTTGAGGTCTCGGAAGTTGCCGCTCCACCGGGCCTCCGGGGACGTGGCGAAGCGCAGGAAGTACTCCTGGGCCTCCTTGCTCATCGTCACCCGGGTGCCCAGCGCCTGTGAGGCCTGATCCAGCTCGTATTGCAGGTTGGGCGCGATGTCCTCTGGACGCTCGCGCAGCGCGGGCAGCCGGAAGGTCCACAGGTTGATGCGCGCGAGCAGGTCCTCGCGGAACCGTCCCCTCTCCACGTCCAGTTGGAGGTCGCGGTTCGTCCCCGCGATGAGCTGGAAGTCGCTCTCCGCCTCCTTGTCCGCGCCCACGGGCAGGAACCGCTTGTCCTCCAGCGCGCGCAGCAACATGGCCTGCTCGTCCGCACCCAGCTCGCCAATCTCGTCCAGGAACAGCACGCCGCCGTTCGCTTGCCGCATCAGTCCGGGCCGGTCACCCACCGCGCCCGTGAACGCGCCCTTCACGTGGCCAAAGAGCGTGGACATGGCTCCGTCGCCGCGCAGCGTGGCGCAGTTCAAGTCCACGAACGGCCCCGCCACCTGGTTGCGCGCCTTCTTCAGCGCGTAGATGCGCTTGGCGAGCTGTGACTTGCCCGCGCCCGTGGGCCCCGTCAGCAGCAGCGGCGCGCGGGATTGCACCGCCACCTGTTCAATCCGCTCGATGAGCCGGTTGAACGCGGCGTTGTGCGTGTCGATGCCGGACTTGAGGAACGACAGGCCCTCGCGCTGCTGCCGCCGGAAGCGCGCCGCCAGCGTGTCGTAGTTCGACAGGTCCAGGTCGATGATGGCGTGCGTGCCCACCGCCCCGTGTTCCTTCCCCTTGCCCGGGGACGTCTGCACCAGCCGGCCCGGAATCAGCCGGCTCTCCACCAGGAGGAACATGCAGATCTGCGCGATGTGCGTGCCCGTGGTGATGTGCACCAGGTAGTCCTCTTCCTCCGGGTGGAAGGACTGCGCACGCACGTGGTCCAGCAGCGCGCCATACGTCTCCTCCAGGTTCCACGGGTCCCGGATGGGCAGCGACGTCAGCCGCACCTGCGTCTCCGGTGACACCTGCGCGATGTCCGCCTGGATGACCGCCGCCAGCGACGTCGCCTGGGGCGGGTGCAGCAGCTCCAGCCGGTGCACCAGCAGGTCCTCCTGCTGACACAGCGACACCGTGGGCCGCCACCGCGTCCAGCGCTGCGACCCCATCCCCGTGTCCAGCGTCGTCCCCAGCATCCCGATGACGACCGTGCGCCGCGTCTTCGCCTTTTGAGCCATCAGGATAGATATTTATCCCATGGGATATGGATTTCCAGCCTGCCTGGTGGGCTTCCCTCGGAAACGGTGTTGGCACGCCGGCTGCTCTAGCTCCCCCACGTGACCGGGACACAGCGCCCGAGTCGAACGACCGAAAGGTGCAGAGCCATGGACCGCGTGAACACGAACTACGAAGTGCTGTCGGACGAAGCGGGCCGCCCCATCAAGGCGTGGACGGTGGGGGTGCCGTTCGAGGACGAGGCGAAGAAGCAGCTCCGCAACCTCCGCGGCCTGCCCTTTATCCACAAGTGGGTCGCGGTGATGCCGGACGTGCACCGCGGTTACGGCGCGACGGTCGGGAGCGTGGTGCCCACGGTGGGCGCGGTGGTGCCGGCGGCGGTGGGCGTGGACATCGGATGCGGGATGATCGCCGTGCGCACGACGCTGCGCGCCGGGCAGCTGCCGGACTCGCTGCGCGGGGTGCGCTCGGCCATCGAGGCGGCGGTGCCGCACGGCCGTACGGACAACGGCGGCCGGAATGACCGTGGCGCGTGGAAGGACTCGCCCGTGACGCATACCGCTGCCTGGGCCCGCCTGGCGGAAGGGTACGCGCGCATCGTCGCGAAGCACCCGCGCATCGGCCGTGGGCCGGAGCTGGCGCACCTGGGAACGCTGGGAACGGGTAACCACTTCATCGAGCTGTGCGTCGATGAGGCGGACGGTGTGTGGCTGATGCTGCACTCGGGGTCGCGCGGGGTGGGTAACCGCATCGGAAGCCACTTCATCGAGCTGGCGAAGGAGGACATGCAGCGCTTCTTCGTCCGCCTTCCGGACGCGGACCTGGCGTACCTGCCGGAGGGGACGGAGCACTTCGATGACTACGTGTTCGCGGTGAGCTGGGCGCAGGACTTCGCGGCGATGAACCGCGAGCTCATGCTGCACTCGGCGGTGGAGGCCCTGAAGGCGAGCGGTGAGCTGCCCCCGTTCGAGCTGTCCGAGTCCGCGGTGAACTGCCACCACAACTACATCTCGCGCGAGCACCACTTCGGAAAGAACTGCTTCGTGACCCGCAAGGGCGCGGTGCGGGCGCGCGAGGGCGACATGGGAATCATCCCCGGCAGCATGGGGGCCCGTTCCTACATCGTCCGCGGGAAGGGAAACGAGGATGCGTTCCACTCGTGCAGCCACGGCGCGGGCCGCGTGATGTCGCGGGAAGCGGCGAAGAAGCGCTTCACGCTGGAGGACCACGCGAAGGCGACCGAGGGCGTGGAGTGCCGCAAGGACGTGGACGTGATTGACGAGACGCCGGCCGCGTACAAGCCCATCGACGCCGTGATGGCCGCGCAGGCGGACCTGGTGGAGGTCGTCCACACGCTCAAGCAGGTGGTGTGCGTGAAGGGATAGCCGAAGCACAACCCACCCGCCGCCCCGCGGAGGTGCACATGCCGGGATGAAGCCACCGAGGCGCCCGTTCCCCCGAAGAGGTCCGCGCGAGCGGCCGTTAAGGTGGGGGAGCGGGCGCCGCTATTTTTTGTCATCAGGGATGGGATGCTGCATCCGTCCGCGAGCGCGCAAAGGAGCACCACGCACATGGTTCGCATCGATGGTTCACAGGGGGAGGGGGGCGGCCAGGTGCTGCGCACCGCGCTGGCGCTGTCGCTGGTGACGGGCACGCCGTTCGAGATGGTCAACGTGCGCGCGGGCCGCGCCAAGCCGGGCCTGCTGCGCCAGCACCTCACCGCGCTCAAGGCCGCGGAGGCCGTGGGCGCCGCGGAGGTGACGGGCGCGGAGCTGGGCTCCAGGCAGCTGTCCTTCCACCCGCGCGCGCTGACGGCGGGCAACTACCACTTCGCGGTGGGCACGGCGGGCAGCGCGACGCTGGTGTTCCAGACGGTGTTGCCCGCGCTGCTGCACGCGGAAGGGGTCTCCACGCTGATGCTGGAGGGAGGGACGCACAACCCGGCGGCGCCGCCGTTCGACTTCCTGGAGAAGGCGTACCTGCCGCTGTTGCGCCGCATGGGTCCGCGCGTGGACGTGACGCTGGAGCGGCCCGGCTTCTACCCGGCCGGCGGTGGCCGCTTCCGCGTGGACATCCATCCCGCGAAGCTCCAGCCGCTCCAGTTGATGGAGCGCGGCCGGGTGCTGCGCACGGAGGCCGTGGCCCAGGTGGCGGCCATCCCCTTCGACGTGGCGAAGCGCGAGTTGGAGACCGTGGCCGCCGTGCTGAAGCTGCGGCCGGATCAGCAGCGGCCGGAGGAGCTCAAGCGCGCCTTCGGCCCGGGCAACGTGCTGCGCGTCGAGGTGGAGAGCGAGCACGTGACGGAGGTCTTCACCGGCTTCGGTGAGCGCGGCAAGCGCGCGGAGGTCGTGGGCGAGGAGGTGGCCGCGAAGGTGAAGCGCTACCTGGACGCCGGTGTGCCCGTGGGCGAGCACCTGTGTGATCAGCTCCTCCTGCTGTGTGCCCTGGCGAAGGGCGGGAGCTTCCGCACGCTGGCGCTGGACAGCCACGCGCTCACGCAGCGCGACACGATGGCGCACTTCCTGGACGTGAAGATGGACGTGCACGAGGTGGAGCACGACGTGCACGAAGTGACCGTGCGCGCCTGAGACGGGGCAGGGCACGGACGGTGCCTCGTCCGCCCGGATGCCCGGCGGACGGACGAGGTACCTCCGCCAGCGGGAGGCAACCCGTGGCGTTACCTCGCATCCTTCCTACGTTGTGACCCGTGGGGGAGGCTGCGCGTGGCCGAAGTTCCTGAAGTGGAGATCATCGTCCGGGACCTGAAGCAGGCCGTCGTGGGCCGCCGCTTCGTGGACGCGGAGGTACTGGTGCCCGCGGCGGTGCGCTTCGCCTCGCCGCCGGACTTCATCCAGAACCTCCGGGGCCGCAAGGTGCTCAACGCGGAGCGGCGCGCGAAGTTCATGCTGCTGACGCTGGATGACGGACAGACGCTCGCGCTGCACTTCATGCTGTGGGGGGAGTTGCAGCTGCGGCCCTCCGGCAGCGAGCGGCCTCCCGCGACGCTCGTGGTCCTCACGCTGGAGGGCAACGAGGAACTCCAGCTCACCGACACGCTGGGCTATGCGCGCGTGGCGCTGGGGCCCACGGCGATGCTGGCCACGCAGCTCAAGCTGGAGGAGCTGGGGCCGGAGGCGCTCGACGAGGCCTTCACGGCGGAGATGCTGGCGAAGCTGCTCCGGCGCAGGCGCAGCGCGCTCAAGACGGTGCTCCTGAACCAGCGCGTGCTCGCGGGCCTGGGCAACCGCGACGCGGACGAGAGCATGTGGGCGGCGGGCATCGACCCCCGGCGGCTGGCGTCGTCGCTGTCCCCCTCCGAAATCGTGCGGCTGCACCGGGGCATCCGCGACGTGCTGGAGGAGGGGCTGCGGCTGCGCGGCACGCAGCGCGACCTGTTCGGCGTGCAGGGGCAGGCGAAGCACCGGCGCAACATCTTCGGCAAGACGGGAGCGCCCTGTCCCCGCTGCGCCACGCCCGTGTCGCACCTGAGAATCGGGGGCCGCAACACGCACTGGTGCGCGCACTGCCAGCCCGCGGACGGCGCCGCGCCCGAGGCCCCGGCGCAGACCTCTCTGCTCTGACAAGGCCCCCGGTGGCTGGTATGAACGGGCGCGTGTCCGACGTTCCCGCCCCCTCGCCCCTGGCCCTCGAAGACGCGCTCTCGCGCGCGAGCGCGGAGCACCAGCTCCCCAGCTACTACCAGTCCAGCGTGCGCCCGCTCCTGCGCAACCCAGAAGGGCGCTGGCCGCACTGCTGCGGCGGAGGCTGCGAGCCGTGCGCCCAGACGCTCATCCGCGTCGCGCTGCGCACGCTGGAGCTGATGGGCACGCCGCGCCAGAGCCCTCCGCCGGACTTCTAGGGACTTCTAGAACAGCCGCGTGCCCAGGCCCACGCGCCCGGTGAGGCCCAGCCGCGTGTGGCCCGCGCCCGTGCGCTCCTGGAAGGTCTCCACGCCCACCTGTCCCGCCGCGAGCAGCGACAGGTTGCCGCCCAGGTACACCTCCACGCCCAGGCCCCCCAGCGCCTGGAAGCGCCGCTGCTTGTCGCCGGTGAGCCCCAGGTCGATGGGCAGGTCCACCAGCCCCAGCAGCTCCACGGTGTCCGCCACCCGGTAGCCCGCCACCAGCCCCGGCAGGATGCGCACCAGCACGCCGGAGAAGTTGTCGTCGTCCATGTACGTGGAGCCGGAGTTGAGCACCAGGCCCACGCCCAGCGTCGGCGCCAGCCCGAACGACCCGCGCCGCACCACCTCCTTGCGGCCCACGAGCTCCAACGACGCGCCCAGCTTGAACCAGTCGAAGCGCGCCCGCGCCTCCACCTCCAGCGCGCCCAGCCCCTGCCGGAAGCCCAGCCCCACTTCCGGCGCGCCCGTGTAGCCATAGAGCGCCGTCGCCCCCGCGGGCAGCATCACCGGCGCCACCACGGAGCCCAGCGGGTCCTCCTGCGAGAAGGAGACTTCGGCGTCCTGGGCCAGGGCCAGGGCGGGCACGACGAGGAGGGCAAGCAGCGGTCCGAGGCGCGTCATGGGCGCGCACCCTAGCGTGGGATACGGCCTGGCCAAAACCCAACGAATCCAGGGACTTGGAGGGGGGTTGTGCATTCGCTCGGGTTCCCTGGAAGAATGGGGAATCCATGGTTGCCTACCTGCACGTCGCACCTCCCCCTGGAACCTCCACGCCGCTGGGAGGTCGCGACACACTCGCCCTGCCGGGTGAGGGGTCGGGCTCGGTGTTGCTGGTGGGCGAGACGGCGCGGCCGGCGGTGACGGAGGCGCTCATCGCGGAGGGCTTCGAGCCCGTGCAGGTGGAGGGGGCTCGCGCGGCGCTGGCCCTGCTGGGCGTGGAGGCGGGGGTGTCGCGGCCGGACCCGGAGCGGGAAGCGGACCCGGTGCGGTCCGGTCCGTCGCTGACGCTGCCCCGGCTGGTCATCATCGACGCGGACCTGCCGGACGGCGACGGCTTCAGCCTCTGCGGCGTGCTCCGGGCGGACGCGAGGTCCGCGCACCTGCCGGTGCTGCTGGTGGCGCGGCAACCGGAGGAGTTCCACCGCGACCTGGCCGCGGGCGTGGGCGCGGATGAGTACCTGGTGGAGCCGGTGGACGCGCGCGACGTCGCGGTGCTCGCCCGGCTCAAGACGGGACGGCGCGGCGAGGAGGACGTCTACGACGCGCACACCGCGACGCTGCCCCTGGTGGGGCTGGTGCGCGCGCTCCTGTCCGGCGTGCGCTCCGGACGGGTGGTGCTGGCCGAGGACACCGGCGCCTTCGTCTTCCGCCACGGCCTGGTGGTGGACGCCAGCTTCCACGGCGAGCGCGGCAGCCTCGCGTTCCGGCGCCTGCTGTGCTTCGGCGCGGGCGCGTACACGGTGACGTTCGGCCCGGAGCTGCACCGGGGCACTCTCACCCTGGACCGCCCGTTCCTGTGCGACCAGGTGGTGCCCGGCCTGGAGCGCTTCGAACAGCTGCGCGTCCGGGGCCTGCCCCTGGCGGCGCGGCTCACGGTGGACTTCAGCCGGCTGGCGCAGGAGCTGCCCTCGCTCCCCGAGGACGTGGAGCAGGTGGTGCGCCTCTTCGACGGCCGGCGCACCGTGCGCGCGATGCTGCTGGAGTGCCGCTTCCCGGAGGCGCTGGCCTACGAGGCCGCCACCCGGCTGTTCATGCTGGGCGTGCTGGTGCCCGCCATCCTGGTGGAGGAGCGCGAGCGCGCCCGGGAGTGCGCGGGACCGCCCCGCCTGTTCGAGCCCGTCCTGGCGCCTGACACGGAGCCGGACGCGTCGTAGGGGTTTGACTCGGGCGGCCTGCTCGGGGCACAAGGCCGGGAGCGCCACGGGCTGAACGCCCGTCCACCCCTCGCCGAAGCCGCCGCCATGTCCGGTCACAACCGATGGTCGAAACTCAAGCGCCGCAACGCCGTCCTGGGCGTGGCCAAGGGCAAGCTCTACTCCAAGGCCATCAAGGAGATGACCGTCGCCGCGCGGCTGGGCGGTGGTGACCCGGCCAGCAACGCCCGCCTGCGCGTGGCCGTGGCCCAGGCGCGCGAGTCCAACATCCCTCGCGACACCATCGAACGCGCCATCAAGAAGGGCACGGGCGAGCTGGCCGGCGAGTCCTACGAAGAGGTGACGTACGAGGGCTACGGCCCCGGCGGCGTCGCGCTCATCATCGAGTGCCTCACCGACAACCGGAACCGCTCCGCCAGCGACGTGCGCAACCTCCTGGGCAACTACGGCGGCAACATGGGCGCGGAAGGCGCCGTGGGCTGGATGTTCCACAAGAAGGGCGTCATCACCGTGAAGCCCGGCCCCACCGAGGACCAGGTGATGGAGCAGGCCCTGGACGCGGGCGCGGAGGACGTCGTGGACCAGGGGCCGGACGGCTTCGAGGTGCGCACCGCCCCGGCGGACCTGCACGCGGTGGGCGCGAAGCTGGAGGCCGCGGGCCTGCCCCTGGGCGAACAGAAGTGGACCTTCGTGCCGCAGAACACCGTGAAGGTGGAAGGCGACAACGCGAAGCGGCTGTTGAAGCTGATGGACGCGCTCGACGACAACGACGACGTGCAGCACGTGCACGCCAACTTCGAAATCGACGAGTCCCTGATGGAGTCGCTGTCCACGTGAGCCCCTGAGGGGCGCGTGGGAAAGGAACGGCCGGTGCGCGTGCTCGGCGTGGACCCTGGCAGCCGCTTCATGGGCTTCGGGGTGGTGGAGGAGAAGAAGGGCCGCCTGGTGCACCTGGGCCATGGCGTCATCAAGGTGGTGGAGTCCGCGCCCCTCGCCGAGCGCCTGAAGGATCTGCACGCCGCCTTGAGCGCCGCGCTCCAGCGCTACCAGCCGGAGGCCGTGGCCGTGGAAGGCCTCTTCACCTTCCGCAACGCCCGCAGCGCCCTGGTGCTGGGCCACGCGCGCGGCGTGGCGCTGCTGGCCGCGGCGCAGGCGGGCCTGACCGTGCACGAGTACGCCCCCGCGAGCGTGAAGAAGTCCGTGGGCGCCAGCGGCGCGGGCAACAAGGACGCGGTGGCGCGCATGGTGCGCACGCTGCTCGGCGTGGACGAAGCGACGCTGGAGCGCGCGGATGCCAGCGACGCGCTCGCCGTCGCGCTGTGCCACTTGAACCAGTTCCGCGTGGGCATGCCCCGCGCCAGCGCGCCCGGCAACGGCAAGCGCAAGGGGGCCGCGTCGGTGCTCGCGGACCGCCTGTCGTCCGCCTACCAGCGCCCGGAGGCCCGTCGATGATCGCCCGGCTGCGTGGAAACGTGTTGGAGAAGGGCCCCGAGGACGCCGTCATCGACGTGAACGGCGTGGGCTACCGCGTGAACCTCTCCATGGTCTCCCTGGGCAAGCTGCCCGCGGACGGCCAGCCGGTGGACCTGCGCATCCGCACCGTGGTGCGCGAGGACGCCTTCGAGCTCTTCGGCTTCCTCTCCCCCCAGGAGGAGGAGCTCTTCCAGCTGCTCAACACCGTGTCCCGCGTCGGCCCGCGCATGGCCCTGGGCGTGATGTCCGGCATGGAGGTGGGCGAGCTCATCGCGGCGCTGTCGCGCGGGGAGACGGCCCGGCTCGCGAAGATCCACGGCGTGGGCAAGAAGACCGCGGAGCGGCTCGTGCTGGAGCTCAAGGAGAAGGTGCGCAACCTGCACTCGGAGGGCATCGCGCGCGGCACCACGCCCCGCGCGCCCGTCACCTCCGGCAACAAGGCCGACCTCGTCTCCGCGCTGCTCAACCTGGGCTACAAGCAGCCCCAGGCGGAGAAGGCCGCGGACGTCGTCATCGAGCGGCTGGGCCCGGACGCCACCTTCCAGGCCCTCTTCCGCGAAGCCCTCAAGTCCCTGCGCTCCAGCCCCTGACTTCCGGACACCGCGCCCGCCCCATGGGGCAAGACGCGGTGCTCCAGGGGCTTGGAAATCCTCGGAAAATACGCGCAAGTCTTTTTCCCGTAGGAATCCGCTGACGTCTCCCCACGAACGGCTCCTCCGTTTGTCCGACGTCATCTGGCGATCCACGGCGCTCACCGTTCGACACCCTTGAGCCATCCTGGCCGGCCATGAGCTGGCCCATTCCGCTGCAAACATCAATTTCCAGCACTGGTGCGGCGGTCCGGACAGGACCGCGCCGCCCCGAGGAGGCATGTGCGATGGCGGCGTGGCGTGGTGTTCCGGTCCTCGTGCTGCTGCTCTCCGGCGTCATCGGGGTGGGCTGTGGCGCGGCGGACGGCGAGGCTGGGGCGGCGTGGGGCGAGGCGGCGGCGGCGATGGAGGAGGGGGTGGACGCGGCGGCTTCCGGAGGGGCGCAGCCGTGTGGCCCGTCGGCGCGGCCCGTGGGGGACCTGCGCCCCGGCGCGGAGGGCTCGGCGCCGGAGAAGCTGGTGGAGGTGGACGGGCGCGTCTTCTACGGCGCGGATGACGGCGTGGCTGGCAACGAGCTGTGGGTGACGGACGGGAGCAGCACGGACTCGCGCCGGGTGAAGGACCTGCGGCCCGGGGCGTATGGCAGCACGCCGCGCTTCCTCACGCGGATGGGCGGGCGGCTGTTCTTCGTCGCGGACGACGGGGTGAACGGGCCGGAGCTGTGGAGCACGGACGGCACGGAAGCGGGCACGGTGCTGGTGGCGGACCTGCGGCCCGGGGCGCAGGGCAGCGCGCCGGACGGGCTGACGGTGGTGGGCGCGCGGCTGTACTTCACCGCGGATGACGGCGTGCACGGCCGCGAGCTGTGGAGCACCGACGGCACGGCGAAGGGCACGCAGCTCACGCAGGAGTTCGCGCCCGGGCCGAACTCGCTGTTCCTGGACGACCTGACGGAGTGGAACGGGAGGCTGGCGCTGGTGGCGTACGGCGACGACTCGGTGACGCTGTGGGTGCATGAAGCGCGCACCGGCGCCTCGCGGGTGCTCTTCCGGGGCCCGGCCTGGACGGTGCTCTTCGCGCTGACGCCCGCGGGGAGCGATCGCCTCTTCTTCCTCGTGGACCCGGGCCTGGGCGAGGCGGACCTCTGGGTGACGCGGGGCCAGCCCCTCACCACGTTCCCGCTGGTGCACGTCCCGGGGGACTACCCGTCGGAGCTCACGCCGCTGGGCACCAGCGTGTACTTCATGGCCGGCGCGGAGGGCTTCTTCGGCGAGCCCGGCGACCTGCTCCACGGCGGCGAGCTGTGGAAGAGCGACGGCACGCGCAAGGGCACCCGCCTGGTGAAGGACGTGCGGCCGGGGCCCCTGGGCTCGCAGCCCTCCGGCCTGACGGTGATGGGCGGGCGGCTGTACTTCGCGGCGGAGGACGGCGTGCACGGCCGCGAGCTGTGGAGCACGGACGGCACGGCGCAGGGCACGGTGCTCGTGCAGGACCTGGAGCCGGGCCCCGTGGGCAGCACCCCCATGGCCTTCGCGCAGGCGGACGGGTGGCTCTTCTTCTCCGCGACGACGGCCGGCCGGGGCCGCGAGGCCTGGTACTCCAACGGCGCCCCGGGCCACGTGGACCCGATGCGCGACATCGCGCCCGCGGGGCTCAGCGCGAATCCGCGCGGGTTCGTGCGCGCGGGCAGCCACGTCTTCTTCCTGGCCACGGATCCGATCCAGGGCGAGGAGCCCTGGGCGCTGCCGTTCCTCCCCGCGGCCCGCTGCGGCCGTCCGTAGCCGCTCAGGCCGCGCGCCGCATGGCGGGCGTGGGGTGCAGCCCGCCCGTGTTCGGCGCGGGCAGCACCACGGTGGGGCCCAGGCCCGGGGCCAGCAGGTGCGCGGTGAGCAGCGACGACGGGTGGAAGTTCACGAACGACGCGTCATACGCGGACGGGCCGGCGAAGAGCTTCTCCACCACCATGGACGCGTACTGCTCCAGCGAGTCCTCGCGCGTGTTGCCGTTGAGCACCACCTCCCAGCCCATCTGCTCCGCGAAGCGGCGCACGCCGGGGATGCGCGACAACAGCGGCGTGAAGCTCTCCGTGCTCACGCCGTTCTCGCTCACCACGAAGACTTCATTCGCGGTGGCCACCGCCAGGGACATGTTCCCCTGCGTGTGGCCGGGCGTGCTGAGCAGCGCCGCGCCCTGGCCCAGCCACGTGTCCCCGTCCAGCAGCACCACGCGCTCCTCGGGGACGTCCGTGCCGCCGGGCACGAACCACACGTGCTGCATGGGGTGCAGGTGCTTCACCATGGTCCACTCGGCGCGCTGCACCAGCAGCTTCGCCCGGGGGAAGACGCCCGGCTTCCCCTCACCGCCCAGCCAGCCGCGCAGGTCCTGGATGTGCAGGTGGTCGAAGGCCAGGTAGTCCACGTCCGACGGCGTCAGCCCCAGTTGCTCCAGGTGGCCCTGCACCGTGCCGTGGCGGGTGGACATCACCTTGTCGGAGAGGAACGCGCCGTAGCGCTCGCGCAGCGCGCGGTAGAAGGGCGCCGCGTGGCCCCGCTCGTAGTCGGTGGGGTTGAAGAGCAGGGTGCGCCGCTGGCCGGTGCCTCCTTCCGCGAACTGCACCACCTGCATG
The DNA here is from genome assembly GCF_036245865.1 of Corallococcus caeni. NCBI lineage: Bacteria > Pseudomonadati > Myxococcota > Myxococcia > Myxococcales > Myxococcaceae > Corallococcus > Corallococcus caeni. The sequence goes on from NZ_BTTW01000004.1 coordinate 653,488, forward strand.
CGGTTGGTCATCATCACGTACGGCGCCGGGGAAAGCGCCGCGCCACTGAAGGCGAACAGGGTGGGGTAGGGGAACGTGATGAGGTCGCGGGTGGCCACCGCCGCCACCGGGCCCTCCCGGACGAAGGCCTCGCGGGCCTCCAGCGCGGCGCGGCGCAGCTTCTGCAACCGGGGACCGGGCGAACGCTCGGCGCGGGCCTCGGGCAACAGGGGCAGGGGACGGAACGGGGCGGAAGCGGAAATCATGACGCGACTCCCTTCGGGCAGGGGGACAGGCCCCCTGGCTGGCCGGTCGGCGTGCCACTCCGAGTCTAGCGCCGCCAGAAGGGCAGCGACATGTGGCCCCTTCGCTGTATAGGGTCGCAATGGCGATGGCGAGGAAGTCCGACGACACCCTCTCGGGAGATGTTCAGCCGGAAGACATCCGGCTGGAGGCCTCCCTGCGCCCGCGCACCTTCGACGAGTACGTGGGGCAGGGGGCGGTCGTCGAGAAGCTCAAGGTGTACGTGGCCGCGGCCAAGAGCCGGGGTGACGCGCTGGACCACTGTCTGTTCTCCGGTCCCCCCGGCCTGGGCAAGACGTCGCTCGCGCACCTCATCGCGAACGAGCTGGGCGTGGGCATCCACGTCACCAGCGGCCCCGCGCTGGAGCGCAAGGGCGACCTGGCGGGCCTGCTCACCAACCTCAACGAGCGGGACATCCTCTTCATCGACGAAATCCACCGCCTCAACGCCGCCGTGGAGGAATACCTCTACCCGGCGATGGAGGACTTCCGGCTGGACATCACCATCGACACCGGGCCCGCCGCCCGCGCGATGAAGATCGATCTGCCGCCCTTCACCCTGGTGGGCGCCACCACGCGCACGGGCCTGCTCACGTCCCCCCTGCGCGACCGCTTCCAGATTCAGGAGCGCCTGGAGTACTACGAGCCGAAGTTCCTGGAGCAGATCCTCGACCGCTCCGCGCGCATCCTCGGCGTGCCCATGGACCGCGCCGCCAGCCGTGAAATCTCCACCCGCTCGCGCGGCACGCCCCGCATCGCGAACCGCCTGCTGCGCCGGCTGCGCGACTTCGCCCAGGTGGAGGGCAACGGCCGCATCACCTACGACCTGGCGCACGACTCGCTGAGCCGCCTGGGCGTGGACGCCAGCGGCCTGGACGCGATGGACCGGAAGATCCTGCTGACCATCCTGGAGAAGTTCGGCGGCGGCCCGGTGGGCGTGGAGACCATCGCCGCGAGCGTGGGCGAGCAGCGCGACACCCTCGAGGACGTCTACGAACCCTTCCTCATGCAGGAGGGCTTCCTCATGCGCACGCCCCGCGGCCGCACCGCCACGCTGCGCACCTACCAGTACTTCAAGAAGACGCCGCCCCCCACCCCACAGGGGACCCTCTTCTAGCCCCACCTCCTCCGCCATGAGCCAAGCCTCCGCGCCCGCCGTGCCCACGGTCCTCCCCGGTTCCCGCGACTACTACGGCGACCTGATGCGCGCCTCGCAGGCCACGCGCGCGGGCTTCCTCGCGGAGCGGGAGCGCTGGCTGCGCGGCGTTCCGGTGGAGGGCCGCGAGGAGCTGCTCTTCGAGTTCGAGATGTGGCTGCGCGCCGTGGAGCGCTACCTGAACCTCCACAACTCCGTGGTGGACGCCCGCGCCCGTCCGCTGGTCACGCGCGACTTCCACGAGGAGCTGGTGGACGTGCGCGACGCCATGGAGCGCGCGGTGCGCGTCGCCCGGCACCTGCAGGACCCGGACAGCGACCCGAAGATGGTCTTCCGCAAGTACGTGGAGACCCAGCTCGCGGACGACCGCGTGCGCCGGCTGTTGATTGAAGAGGAGCTGGACCAGGAGACCCCGCCGGAGAGCCTCTTCGTCGTGCGCGAGGCCTTCGACGCGCTGAAGAACCTGCTCGACAACCTGCTCCAGCTGCCGCTCATCGGCCTGTCGCTGTTCCAGGACGTGGGCAAGCTGACGCTGCGGGAAATTGTCCTCAACCGCTACTTCCGCCCCTTCCGCCCGCTGGAGTTCCGCGTCGAGTACGACCGGCTGCGCTCCGTGCGCCTGCTGGACGTCCTGGGCACGCTGCCCGCGGACACGCGGCCCCTCTTCACCACCGCGTTCCTGGGCCTCTTCCGCGTGCTGCACTACCTGACGCACGTGGACCCGGAGTCCCAGCCGCCCGTGCCCCGGCGCGTGCGCGTGCTCCTGTCCCTGGTGCGCGGCGAGGTGTCCGCCGTCGCCAGCTACCTGCACACGGAGCTGTCCCCCAAGGCGGGCACCAGGCCCCTCCAGGCCGCCACGCTGCGCGCCGCGCGCGACCTGGCCCGCGAGACGGACCGCATCGCCCGGGAAGTGCTGGTGGACCTGGACCGCGACCCCGCCGCCCCCCTGCGCGCCGCGGAGGCCTTCACCACGCTGCTGCGCCAGCAGATCGTCGCGCTGTTGGACGCGCTGGCCCCCAACGGCGCGCTGGGGGAGGAGGCCTTCGCCCACCTCACCAGCGCCCAGGACGCAGCGCTGCGACTGCGCAAGGACCTGTGGGTCTACGCCCAGCTCTGCCGCGCCGCCGAAAGCCACCTGCGCTCCGACGACGTGGTGTCCGCCGAGCGCGTGCTGGAGGCCCTCAAGTCGTTCCTCGACTACTTCCACGACGGCGGCTACCAGTTGTTGCGCTACGCGGACTACGACGCCTTCGACCGCTTCACCTCGCTGCTGGTGGAGCTGCCCTGGCCCCCGGAGGGCCCCGGCATCCGCAGCCGCCTGGCGGAGGACCTCCGCCGCTTCTCCCAGACGCTGGAGACCACCTTCCACGCCGTCAGCCGCCGCTCCCTCCTCCAGGGCCGCGGCTTCGACCGGCCGGACGCGGAAGCCCTGAGAGATCGCTTCCTGTCGCCTGGCGGACGCTGACCCACCCTCCCGGACAGGGATTCCGTCAAGCCCCGGACTCCCCGTGAGTCCAGGGACTGCGTTTGCTTCCGGGCACTCGCCTGCGATAGAGACGCGCCCCTGTCGCGTGGGTGACACGCACTCCCGGTTGGCTCGAAACCGTCCGGGGGTGCCGGAGTCCGAAGGATGGATTCCGGACATCGCTGTCACGGTGGGAGGAGCAGTGGTGGGTTTCCCAAGAGGGGTGTCCGCGCCCCGGTCCAGGCCGTACCCCGTCCCGGGCCCTGGAACTCCAGCAGTTCCAGGGGGTTGGGAAGGGCAGGGGAACCCGTCACCGCAATCCTTGTGTCACGACCCCGTGGCATGTTGATTGCTCCTATGTGCACCGCGTCAGACCGCGGTGGAACGGCCTGACGGGGCCGTACCCCGCGTGCGTCAGCAAGAAGCAGTCCCCAGAGGCGACACCGACATGCTCCAGTTCACCGACTTCCAGCGCACCCTCTCCCAGCCGGCCATCTGCCGCGGCGTGGGGCTCCACTCCGGGTTGCCCGTGACGCTGACCCTGAAGCCCGCGCCCGCGGGGCATGGCATCGTCTTCGTCCGCACGGACCTGGCGCGCCCGGTGAGCATCCCCGCGCTGGCGGAGTACGTGGTGGACACGTCGCTGGCCACTTCCCTGGGCCGCGACGGCGTGAAGGTGGGCACGGTGGAGCACCTGATGTCCGCGCTCGCCGCGCTGGGCATCGACAACGTGCGCGCGGAGCTGGACGGGCCGGAAGTGCCCATCATGGACGGCAGCGCGGCGCCCTTCACCCACGCCATCATGGAGGCCGGGTCGCACGAGCTGGACGCGCCTCGCGAGTACCTGGTCATCAAGAAGAGCGTGGTGGTGCAGGACGGCGACAAGCAGGCCTCGCTCACCCCCGCGCGGCGCTTCCGCATCAGCTGCACCATCGACTTCGAGCACCCCGTCATCCAGGGCCAGTCCTTCGACGTGGACGTGAACGACCGGGGCTTCTCGCGCGAAATCTCCCGCGCCCGCACGTTCGGCTTCCTGCGCGACGTGGAGAAGCTGAAGACGCTGGGCCTGGCGCGCGGCGGCTCGCTGGAGAACGCCGTCGTCGTGGACGAGGCCGCCATCCTCAACCCGGACGGGCTGCGCTTCCCGGACGAGTTCGTGCGCCACAAGATTTTGGACGCCATCGGCGACGTGTCGCTGTTCGGCCGGCCCGTGATTGGCCACATGACGGCGTTCAAGACGGGGCACGCGCTCAACCACAAGCTGGTGCGCAAGGTGCTGGCGGACCCCTCCAGCTTCGACATCGTCACCGCGCGCCGCCGGGACGTGGAGGGCCGTGAGTCGGGCCGTGGAAGCCTCGCGGGCGCGTTGGAGCTGGAGCCCCTGGTCGCCTGAACGCCGGGCTGGCAATTCCTTGCCAGCCCCGAGGACCTCTATTAAGTCGGCGGCCTATGTCCATGCGCTCTACTCGCATCGCCCTGGCCGCCCTCCTCGCGGCATCCCTCACCGCCGGCTGCAACAAGGAGAAGGCGCCGGCCAATGCCCAGGCGCCCGCCGCGCAGGCCCAGGCCGCCAATGCCGCGGAGCCGTCGCCGGATACCGTGGTGGCCACCTTCGGCAACAACGAGAAGGTCACCTTCGGTGAGCTCAACGAGCGCATCAAGGAGCCGCTGGCGAACCTGGACAAGCAGAAGTTCCAGCTGCGCAAGCGCGGCCTGGAAGGGCTCGTCACCGAGCGCTTGGTGAAGGCCGAGGCGACGAAGCGCGGCATCACCGAGGACCAGCTGCTCAAGGCGGAGATCGACGACAAGATCCCCGCGCCTCCGGAAGAGAAGATCAAGGAAGTGTTCGAGGGCGCCAAGGGCCAGCTGCCCCCGGGCGCGACCTACGAGCAGATGAAGCCGCAGATCGTGGACTTCCTGTCCGGCCAGCAGAAGCAGGAGCAGGCCCAGAAGTTCTTCGACTCGCTCCGTCAGGGCGCCAACGTGAAGTACGAGCTGCCCGAGCCCCCGCGCCCGCCCGCGGAGCGCAAGCAGGTGGCCGCCACCGGCCCGTCCAAGGGTCCTGAGGGCGCGCCCGTCACCATCGTGGAGTTCAGCGACTTCCAGTGCCCGTTCTGCAGCCGCGCCATCGGCACGGTGGACCAGGTGACGAAGACCTACGGCGACAAGGTGCGCCTGGTGTTCCGTCAGTTCCCCCTGGACTTCCACAAGCAGGCGCAGAAGGCCGCCGAGGCCTCGCTGTGCGCCAACGACCAGGGCAAGTTCTGGGAGATGCACGACAAGCTCTTCGCCAGCCAGCAGGCGCTGGGCGTGGATGACCTGAAGAAGTACGCGGGCGAGCTGAAGCTGGACACCGCCAAGTTCAACGCCTGCCTCGACTCCGGCGAGAAGGCCGCGACGGTGAAGGCGGACCAGGCGGACGGCTCCAAGGTGGGCGTCAGCGGCACGCCGGCGTTCTTCATCAACGGCATCATGCTGTCGGGCGCGCAGCCCTTCGACGAGTTCAAGAGCGTCATCGACGCGGAGCTCAAGGGCGCGAAGTAGTCCCGTAAGCGCAGTGAGGGAGGGCTGCGGTGGCGTCCAAACCCAGGGCCACGCCCCGCGTGAGCGGTGAGGCGGCTTCGCTCGAGCTGGAGCGGCCGCTCGCCGCCGTCGTCTCTCCCACCCGGCCCCTTTCGGCGCACTTCCTGGCGCCGGAGGGGCTGGTGCTCCTCCCGGAGTCCCAGGGCGCGTCCGGCTTCTTCGCCGGCAGCCTGGGGACGCTCTCGGTCGAGGAGGTCTTCGCCCAGATCCTCTCGGGCATCCGCACCGGCCAGCTCGTCGTGCAGCACGCCAGCGTGCGCCGCACGGTGGCCTTCCGCGACGGGCAGGTGGTGTTCGCCACCTCCAGCGAGCGCTGGGAGCGGCTGGGCGCGGTGATGGTGCGGCTGGGCCTGTTGACGGAAACGAAGCTCACCCAGGCGCTCGCGCAGGTGACGCCCGCGCGCCGGATTGGCCAGGTGCTCACGTCGCAGGGGCTCGTGTCCGAGGCCAGCCTCTACAGCGCCATGACGTTCGTGGTGCGCGAGGTGGTGCTCAACCTCTTCGAGATGGTGGAGGGCAGCTTCCTCTTCCTGGAGGCGAAGGCCCCGGCGGTGGACGCGGTGAAGCTGCCGGAGCGCACGCGCGACCTGGTGCTCACCGGAATCAAGCGCGCGGAGGAGACGGGCCGGCTGCGCCGCCGCTTCCCGGACGACATGCGCGTGACGCCCGGCCCCCAGGGCGCGCTGCCCGGCGAGGAGGCCCTGTTCGCCAAGCTGGGCGAGGGCACGACGCTGGGCGCGCTGAAGGCCGCCTACGCGGGCAGCCAGTACGCCTTCTACAGCGGCGTGGAGGAGGCGGTGCGCGGCGGCCACCTGGCCGTCCGGGCCGCGGAGGCGCCCGTGGCCCCGGGCCCCGCGGTGGAGGGCATGGCCTGGGAGCTCTTGTCCGCGGAGGAGCGCTACAACCTCCTGCTGTCGCTGGTGCACCGCGCGCTGCGCGAGGCGGGCCGCGACGTGGACCTCTTGCGCGGCTTCGTGGAGTCGCCGCCCCCGGGGCTGGAGAACGCCTACCAGGGCGTCACGCTGGGGCCGGACGGGCGCGTGGACGTGGCCCGGCTGCGCGCCAACGTGTCCACCAGCGGCGGCGAGGCGGTGGGGCGGGCCATGGCGCTGGAGGCGCTGGACGCGTTCGTGTCCTACGCGCTGTTCTCCGCGCGCAACGTGCTGCCGGCGGACGTGGCGGAGCGACTGGCCAACACCTACCGGACCCTCCAGGGCGGCCTGACGTAGCCCGGGCCCCGGGCGGGAAGTTTCCTCCGTCGGACAGCGTACACCGCCCCCATGTGCCCCTGGCGTGCCCCGGGGTGGGTGGCCACGTTCCTCGCCACGGCTGGTGGCTGGCGGGGGACGAGCGACATGGGCGCGATGCGGATGTTGGGGTGGGGAGTGCTTCTGCTGAGCACGGCGTGTGGCGCGTCCCGGACGGCCGTGACGAAGGCGGAGCCCGGCACGGGCGGTTCGGGCAGGGCCTCGGACGAGTCCGCCGTCGCGTCCACCACGCGGCGCTACGTGGACGAGGACCTGGGCTTCGAAATCGTCCGGCCCACGGCGGAGTGGCAGCTGGACGAGACGAACGAGCGCACCCCGGAGGGGCTGGCGATCCCCGTCATCCTGCGCCACCGTGTGACGGGGGCCCAGGTGGTGCTGCAGGTGGCGCCCGGCGTGGCCACGCCCGTCCAGTTCGCGGAGCGGCTGACGCAGGGGCTGCGCCAGCAGCCGGGCTTCACCACCACGGATCCGCAGCCCATCGCGCTGTCGGACAACGCCGTGGGCTTCGACTTCCAGGTGGGGGAGGGCGTGCGCGGCAAGGTGGCCGTGCGCGAGGGCAACTCCGGCCGCGTGCTGATGATGCTGGCCACCTGGCCCACGGAGGCCTCCGCCGACATCACGGAGAGCGTGGACGCCCTGATGGCCGGCGTCCGTCCGCTCCCGGAGCCGAGCGTGGCGGTGCGCGCCACGCCCCGGACTCCGTAGAGGCCCACGCGGCTCACGCGTGGGCCATGAGGCCCCGAGGCTCGGAGACTCCGGGGGGACTACGCGCGGGCCGGCTTGCCCTTGGCGGCCTTCGGGGCCTTGGCGGCCTTGGGCGCCTTCGCGGGAGCCTCCGCCTTCACGGGCTCCGGCTGCGAGGCGACCTCCGTGGCCCGGCGGCGCACCAGCTCCACCAGCGTGCGCGCGCCGACGCCCGTGCCGCCCTTGTTGAGGTAGCCGCGCTCCTTGGGGCTGTTGGACGGACCGGCGATATCCAGGTGCACCCAGGGCGTGTTGCCCACGAACTCCTTGAGGAAGAGGGCCGCGTTGATGGCGCCGCCCCAGCGCTCGCCGGAGTTCTTCATGTCCGCGACCTCGGAGCGCAGCGCGTCCTTCTGCAGGTCGCTGACCGGCAGGCGCCACATCTCCTCGCCCGCGGCGCGCGCGGCGGTGAGCACGCTGTTCACCGTGTCGTCGTCGTCGCCGAAGGCGCCCACGATGTAGTTGCCCAGCGCCACCATGCACGCGCCCGTGAGCGTCGCCAGGTCGATGATGGCGGACGGCTCGTGCTCGCAGGCCCAGGTGAGCATGTCGCCCAGCACCAGGCGGCCTTCCGCGTCCGTGTTGGTGATCTCCACCGTCTTGCCGGAGCGCGCCGTGAGGATGTCACCCGGCTTGTACGCGGTGCCGGAGGGCATGTTCTCGCACGCGCCGATGAAGGCGTGCACGGGGAAGGGCGGCTTCACCACGGAGCCGATGACCTTCATCGCGGCCAGCACCGCGGCGGAGCCGGCCATGTCCGTCTTCATCTCCACCATGCCCTCGGTGGGCTTGAGCGACAGGCCGCCCGAGTCGAACGTGATGGCCTTGCCCACCAGCGCCAGCGGGGGGCGCTTCGCGTCCTTCGCGTTCTTCGGCGTGTAGACCAGGTGGATGAGGCGGGGCTCCTGCACGCTGCCGGCGGTGACGCCCAGGAACATGCCCATGTTCAGGCGCTCAATCTCCTTGCGCCCGCCAATCTCCGCGGTGAGCCCGCCCTCCTTGGCGGCCTGCTGCGCGGCCTGCGCGAGCTTGATGGGCGTCACGACGTTGGGGGGCTCGTTGACCAGGTCGCGCGCCCAGTTGACGGCCTCCGCCAGCTTCAGGCCCAGGTGCAGCGCGTCGTCCAGCGCGCGCGACTTCTCCGTGCCCTGCGGCAGGGACAGCGTGGCGCGGGTGAGCTTGGGGCTGCCCTTGTCCTCGCGCGCGGCGGACTTGTACTTGTCGAAGCGGTAGACGCCCAGCTCCAGGCCCTCCACCACCGCGCGCACGGCCATCGCCGCGTCGTCCGTGGCGGGCACGCGGAAGCCGATGGCGGGGGACTTCAACCGCTGCGCCGTCTTCGCCGCGCGGCCCGCGGCCAGCCGCAGCACCTCCGGCTGGAAGCGCGCGCGGTTGCCCAGGCCCAGCAAGAGGACGCGGTCGGAGCCCAGCTTCCCCAGGGTGTGCATCAGGAAGGACTGGTCCGCCTTCCCCTTGAAGCCCTCCTGGGTGGCGGCGGCGCGAAGCTTGCCCTCCAGGGCCGAGTCCGCGGCGGCCAGCGGCGCGGGGGCGGAATCACCCAGCTCGCCCTCGAAGAGGGGGATGACGAGCAGCTCACCGCTCACCGGCGCGGCTTCACCGGAGACGAGACTGAATTGCATGGCGACTTGGACTCCTGGAGAGGAAGGGGGTGATCCGAGGGGCGCGACTGTAGACGCGTGCCGTGTTGCTCGCAAAGCGCTGGTTGCCACTCGGGCATTGCAATGGCCCGGCGCGCTGGATAGCTGTGCAGTCCCAATGCCCACCCTGTTGCTTCATCTGACGGCCATCGAACGGTTGGCAGCCCATCCGGACGGGCTCCCCGCCGACTGGGTGCGAGCGCTGACCGAGGACCTGCCCTACGCGCGCTTCGGCGCGGCGCTGCCGGATTTGCCCCTGTGCGAGGGCGTGCGCGGGGGCCTGGGCGTGCTGATGCAGCCGGAGACCGGCTGGCCCCCCTTCGCGCGGCTGTACCACGAGCGCTCCCCGGTGGGCCTGGGCCTGAAGATGGCGGAGCTCGTGGCCTCCGGGGCCCTGGTGGGCACCGAGGCCGGCCTGGCCATCCTGGCCGGCTACTTCACCCACCTGAGCCTGGACCGGCGCCTCCACCCGCTGGTGGACGCACTGGTGTTGCGCCACCGCCGCAAGGGCGAGCGGGCCTGGGACGCACGGCGTCAGGTGGAGTGGGCCCAGACGCTCTTCTTCCTGCGCGAACAGGACGGCACGGACGGCGTGGGCACCTCTCGCATCCGCGAGAAGTTCCAGGTGGTGAAGAGCTCCGGCATCCCGCTGCGCGGCATCGGCCGGGGCATCTACGAGCTGGTCCGGCTGGCGTCGCAGGACCGCGTGGGGCAGGCCCCCACCAAGGCGCAGCTGGACGGGTGGGTGCGCGGCCTCTACGTCTCCGGCCTCTTCCTCTCCAGCCCGCTCGGCCGCATGAGGGCGCTCCCGGCGTACTCGCAGCTCTCCTTCCAGGAGCTGTACCGCAATGATCACTTTGACTTCGCGGTGGAGCTGGACGCCGCGCTGGAGGTGACGCGCGGGCTGATCAAGAAGCTGCACGGCTACATGGCGCGCGGCACCTACACGCCGCGCACGCGCGCGCGCTTCATGGAGGAGTTTCCAGAGGGCACGCTGGGCGCCACCGCCGCGTAGTGAACGGATCCACACGGCCCGCGTCCCGGTGCCGTGTTCGCGTGCAGGGCATCCAACCGATCGAGCAGGTTGCCCTCGGGGATGTGGCGCTATCCGAAGCGGGGAGTGCCTCCTATCCTCGATAGGGAATGACGGTCTTCCTCCTCATGGCGGCGGGTGTGTTGGCGGGTGGTCTGGGGGCGCTCCTGGGCATCGGGGGCGGCATCGTCCTGGTGCCCGCGCTGGTGTTGGGATTCGGAATCCCGCTGGAGCAGGCCGTCCCCGCGAGCCTGATGTGCGTGGTGGCCAACTCCTGCGCCGCCGCCGCCAGCTACGTGGAGAACAAACTGAGTGACCTGCGGCTGGGGCTCACGCTGGAGCTCGCCACGGTGCTGGGCGCCATCGTCGGGGGGCTCGTCGCCGCCTTCGTCGCGGAGGCGATGGTGGCCGTGGTGTTCGGCCTCTTCACGCTCTTCGTGTCGCTCCAGATGATGCTCCTGCGCACCCCGCGCCAGGAGCCCGCGACGGCGGCCAACTACGTCCCCGGCAACTACCCGCTGGGCATCTCCGGCTCCTTCGTGGCGGGCGGCCTGTCCGCGCTGCTGGGCGTGGGCGGCGGCCCGCTGAAGGTGCCGCTGATGACCTACGGCATGCGCGTGCCCTTCAAGGTCGCCAGCGCCACCAGCAACCTGATGGTGGGCGTCACCGGCGCGGCGAGCGTCGCGGCCTACGCCTGGCGCGGCCAATTGAATCTGGGGCTCGTGGCGCCGTTGGTCGTAGGGGTGCTGGCCGGAGCCTCCGTGGGCAGCAAGCTGATGCTGAAGACGCCGACCGCGGTGCTCAAGAAGCTCTTCGCGGCCGTCCTGTTCATCGTGGCCGGACAGATGTTGTGGAAGGGAGGGGAGGGGTTGTGGCCGAGCGTATGGAAATGAGTGAAGCAGAGCCTGAAATACCCGGTGTCCACCCGTCGGTGATGATGCAGGACGTGGGGCCGCCCACGCGCAATGCACGGGCGAGGTCGGTGGCGCTGGACGCGGAGTTCCCCCGGGAGCTCCAGCAGGAACCCATCACCCAGCCGGAGGCGCTCCCACGCGAGCGCCGGGGGGCCAGGAGGCTCGCCGCCGGAGAGCGGTGGATCGCCCGCGTGCTGCGCACCGGAGCCATCACCAGCGGGTGCATGTTCGTCGCGTCGCTCGCGCTGGAGCTGCTGCCGCGCGACGAGTCCGTGCACGTGGCCATCGACCTGCTGCGCAAGGGCGCGGCGTCCATGCTGCTGGTGACGCCGGTGGCGCGGCTGGCGATGGCGGGCACCGTGCTGGGCCTGCGCGGCGAGTGGCGTTACGCCGCCATCGCCGCGGGCGTCATCGGGTTGCTCGCGCTGGCGGTGGGCGCGGGCTTCCAGGCCTGACGCGAAGCCGGACGCGGAGAAGGCCGCGCGCGGGGCTACACGCCGCGCGCGGCGAAGTGCGCGAGCACGTTCTTCACCTTCGCCACCTCGTCGTGCTGCCGGAGGTCCTCGTACATGGGCAGCACCGCCTCGAACTGCTCGCGGGCCGCGGCGTAGTCCTGGAGGTAGTAGCAGGACAGCCCCAGGTCCCAGCGCGCGCGGGCCTCGTAGACGTGGTCGTGCAGCTCCCCGTACACGTCCACCGCGCGCAGCAGGTGCGGCCGCGCGTTGTCGTGGTGGCCCAGCAGGCCCTCCGCCTCGCCCAGGAGCAGGTGCCCCAGCGCGAGCGCGTCCGGGTCCTCGCCCTGCTCCAGGAGCGGCACGGCCTCCAGGAAGCGCTTGCGCGCGGGCTCGTACTCGCCCTTGGCCATGCGCAGGTCGCCGATGTCCAGCAGCAGCCGCGCCATGCGCTCCGTGTTGCGCGTCTGGCGGTAGAGGATGAGCGCCTCCTGGTACTTCTCCTCGGCGCCGTCGACCTCGCCCATGGCGCGCAGGGACTCGCCGATGCAGGCGCGGGTGAGCGCCTCGCCCTCGCGGTCGCGCGCCTCGTTGAAGAGCAGGGCGGCGGTGGCCATGTGCTCGATGGCGCCCTTGTGGTCCTCGAAGTGGGCCTTCACCACGCCCAGGCCGAAGAGGGCCTGCGCCTGGCCGGGCTTGTTGCCCGCGGTCTTGAAGAAGCCGTAGGCCTCCTCGTAGTGCTCGCGGCTCGCCGCGTGGTCCTCCAGCATCCCGTACAGCTCCGCCAGCGCGACCAGCCCCTGGCCCACCTCCGAGGGTGAGCCGGTGATGCGCAGCGGGGCGAGCGCGTTCTGCTGCTTCTGGATGGCGTCGGTGATGTGGGCGCGTTCGTTGTCGGACGGGTGCATGTCAGTTCTCGTGAACCTTGCGGCGCCGGGCGCCCCTGTCCAGCGAATCGTGCTTCTCGCCCCCTTCAGCGCCGTTGCCATCGGGCTCGGGGTGCCCGTTGCGCTCGGCCTTCTCCTTCTCGTGGACCAGGAGCGGGGAGAAGAAGCAGTCCTTCTTCGTGTACTCGTCGAAGGCGAACGCGAAGCGGTAGCTGGCCGCCGCGCGCTGGTTGCAGTCCGTGCGCTCGCAGAAGCGGCAGGAGATGCCGCTGGGGATGGCGTCCTTGCGCAGGTCGTTGGTGGGCAGGCCGTACGCCAGGTACTTCGCGTTCTCCGCGTGCGTGCCCAGGCCGATGGAGTACGCCGTGCCCTTCACGATGGAGCCCTCAATGGGCTGCAGCTGCACCTTCGCGAAGCAGAAGTACGTCGTGCCGTCCGGCATGATGGAGTACTGGCGCGTGATTTGAGACGGGTTGAGGAACGCCAGGTGCACCGCCCACTTCGCGCAGGAGCCGCCGCCGGAGGCGAAGCGGATGCCGGTGCCGCTGTAGCGCTTGGAGATGTTCCCGGCGATGTCCGCGCGCAGGAAGTGGAAGGGCAGGCCCTGGCGCTTGGGGTCGGACAGGTTGCAGATGCGGTGGGCCACCGTCTCGTAGGTGGTGCCGAAGACGTTGGAGAGCAGCTCCACGTCGTAGCGCGTGCGCTGCACCTCCTTGAAGAACTCGCCGTAGGGCAGCATCAGCGCGCCGGCGAAGTAGTTCGCCAGGTTCACCTTGATGAGGCGCTCCGTCTCCCCGTGGCGCATGCGGCCCGCTCCCAGGATGCGCTCCACCAGCTTCTCGCGGTCCATCACCATGAGGCCAATGGACGCGGCCACCTGGAACTTCAGCGGCTGCTCCGTGAGGTCCGGCGACAGCGTCAGCGTGCGCGCGTCCAGGTCCAGCCGGCGCACCACGGAGGAGCCGCTGGCCGCGCGCTCAATCTGCACCTTGAAGTCGAAGCGCTCCTCCAGCATGCGGATGAGCTGGCTGCTGGTGAGCTGCTGCTCCAGGCGGAAGTCGCGCCGCAGCCCTTCCGCCTGCTCCTCCAGCTCCGGGAAGTAGTTGCGGTGCTTCTCCAGGAAGTCGCTGACCTCGTCGAAGGGCGAGTAGTCGAAGCGCACGCCCGGCGTGTTGCCCATCCCGGAGGTGGAGCCCTGCGTGCGCGTTCGCTCCTCCACGTTGAGCTGCGCGAGCACGTTCTCCAGCTGCGTGCGCGTGTTCTTGTAGAGGTTGAACAGCGCGGCGACGGTGCCGGCCAGCTTCGGCTCCGCGGACAGCGACTGGAGCGACTCCGAGTCGATGTCCAGGCTCTTGAGGAGCGGTTCGTCGAGCAGCTTCGCCAGGGCCTCGTCCACGCGGCCCTCGCCCAGCGTGGACATGAACTGCTCGGGGTCCTGCTCGAAGTAACGCAGCGCCTTCCACAGCAGGGGGAAGGGCATCACGCGCTTGCCCTTCTCGATGAGGTTCAGGTACGCGGGCGAAACGCCCAGGTCCTTGGCGGCGTCCGCCTGCTTGATGTTGCGTTGCAAGCGGAGGCCTCGAAGCTTCAGCCCCACGTTCGCGTTCAGCGCGTTGTCGTTGTTCATGGCTCCAACCCCCGGCGGGCCGCGTCACAAGGCGCGCTCCAGCACCGGGTCTCTGGATCCACTCTGCAAACCGATTTACCGATTTGCAATCAACGTTTTCGGTTCGCCGCAACGCTGTCCCGCAGGCGACGCGCGAAGGGTTGACTGCCCCCACCCTGGCCGTAGCGGGACGTAATCCCATGTAATCACGCCGCTTTCAGGTGGTCCCGGTGTGCGGCGGCGGCGCCCGGACACCGCGTTGTCAACCCTTGACTGACGCGGCGCGACAGGACTGGGGAAAAGTCAGTAAACGGGGGCCACAATATTTACAAAGGATCAACGCGCCTCCGGGGCCCGCTGGAAGACGAGGGCGACGTTGGTGCCGCCGAAGCCGAAGGAGTTGCTCATCACGGCGTCCACGCGCGTCTCGCGGGCGGTGTTGGGCACGCAGTCCAGCGGGATGCGCGGGTCCTGGTGCTCCAGGTTGATGGTGGGGGGCAGCACGCCGCGGGTGAGGGCGAGGATGCTGATGACGGCCTCGGCCGCGCCGGCCGCGCCGTTCATGTGGCCCGTCATCGACTTGGTCGAGGAGATGGCGAGCGTCTTCGCCGCGTCACCGAACACGTGGGCGATCCCCTCCATCTCCAGGAGGTCGCCGATGTCCGTCGAGGTGCCGTGGGCGTTGAGGTAGCCGATGTCCGCGGGGGCCAGTCGCGCGTCCTTGAGCGCGGCCCGCATCGCGCGCTGGGCGCCCTCGTGGGCGGGCGCGGGTGAGGTGACGTGGTAGGCGTCGGAGCTGGCGCCATAGCCCGTGAGCTCCGCGAGGATGCGGGCCCCCCGGGCGCGCGCGTGCTCGTACTCCTCCAGGATGAGGATGCCCGCGCCTTCGGCGAGCACGAAGCCGTCGCGGTCCTTGTCGAACGGGCGGCTCGCCGCATGGGGCGCGTCGTTGCGGGTGGACAGGGCCTTCATCGCGGCGAAGCCGCCCACGCCCAGCATGGAGATGGGGGCCTCCGCGCCGCCCGCCACCGCCACGTCGAACTCGCCGCGCTGGAGCCCGCGCAGTGCTTCGCCGATGGCGTGCGCGCTGGTGGAGCACGCGGAGTTGGTGGACCAGGACGGGCCCTTGATGCCGTGGCGCATGGAGATGTAGCCGGGCGCCATGTTGATGATCATCTGGAGGATGAAGAAGGAGCTGATGCGGTCCGGCCCCTTCTCCAGCGCCTTGCGGTGGGTCTCCTCCAGGCTGCTGATGCCGCCGATGCCGGAGCCGACGATGACCGCCACGCGGTCCGCGTTCTCCGGCGTGATGACCAGCCCCGCGTCCTCGATGGCCATGTCCGACGCGGCCACCGCGAACTGCGCGAAGCGGTCCATGCGCCGCACCTCGCGCCGCTCGATGTAGGCCTCCGGGTTGAAGCCCTTCACCTCACCGGCGAAGCGGCAGTCCAGGCCGCTGGCGTCGAACAGGGTGATGGGCCCCACGCCGCTCCTGCCGTTCACCAGCGCGTCCCAGCTTGGCTCCACGCCGATGCCACACGGGCTGATGAGCCCCATTCCCGTCACGACGACGCGCCGCTGTCCCATCGCGAACTCCTTGACCCCATTGATTGAACGGGATGGTATTATGACCATCCTTCCATGAGTTCAAGCCCGAGGGAGTCCTGATGAGCGAGCAGCCCGTGAACCCGCGCACGCGGACGGTGACGTGGAGGGACCCCCGAGAGGGCGCCTCCGCGGCGAAGACGCTGTCGGGCCTGGAGTACCTGCGCGCCATCCAGCGCGGGGAGCTGCCGGGGCCGCCCATCGCGGAGCTGATGGGCTTCTCTCCGGTGGAGGTGGAGGAGGGCCGGGTGGTGTTCGCGGTGAAGCCGGGCGAGCACCACTACAACCCCATCGGCATGGTGCACGGCGGCCTGGCCGCGACGCTGATGGACTCCGCGATGGGGTGCGCCATCCACACGATGCTGCCGGTGGGCGCGGGCTACACGACGCTGGAGCTGCACGTGAACTACGTGAAGGGCATCGCGCACGACACGGGGCAGCTGTTGTGCAGGGGCGAGGTCATCCACCTGGGCGGCCGCGTGGCGACGGCGCAGGGGCGGTTGGTGGATGAGAAGGGCACCCTCTACGCGCACGGCACCACGACGTGCATGGTGTTCCGGCCGCCGGGCTCGGGCGGCAAGGAGTAGGCGCCATGCGCTACACCGCTGAGCACAAGCAGGCCACGCACGCGCGCATCCTCGCGGCGGCGGAGAAGCTGTTCCGCGCGGAGGGCTTCAGCGGTGCGAGCGTGGAGCGGGTGATGCGGGCCGCGGGCCTGACGGTGGGCGGCTTCTACGCCCACTTCGCCTCCAAGGAGGCGCTGCTCGCGGAGTCGCTGCGCGCCTTCATGACGGCGAACAGGACGCGCTGGCTCTCGGGGCTGCGGACGTCGCGAGGCCCGGAGTTCCTGGAGCGCTTCGCGCGGCGCTACCTGGACCAGTACAACCGGGCCACGGGGGATACGGCCTGCATGATGCCGTCGCTCCTGTCGGACCTGACGCGCGCGACGCCGGAGGTGCAGGCCGCGTTCGGACAGGGACTGGAGGACCTGGTGGGCGAGGCCCAGGCGCAGCTCCCCGCGCGCGAGGGCGCGACGCCCCGGCAGCAGATGCTGGCGACGGTGGCGCTGTGCTTCGGCGCGATGACGCTCGCGCGGGCCACCGCGTCCCAGCCGCTGGCGGGAGAGATCCTCGACGCGGCGCGCGCGCTGCTGCTCGCGGGGGCTCCCGTGGACGAGGGGGCGGCGGCACCCCGCGTGCCCCGGGCCCGCTCCGCACGGAAGAAGCCCCACTGAGCAGTCGTCCGCGTGCGTCGACACTCCGGACTGGACGAACGGGGTTCGCCGTGGAGTCCTTCACGCGGATGACGAACCGTGGGGGCAAGGGTGGACGCAATGAAGACGCGGGTGGCGCGCGCATGGCTCCTCTGCCTCGCACTCACGCTGAGCGCATGTGCCACCGTGCCTCTCGCGCCTCCCAGGAAGGACGCCGCGCCCCTGCGCTACAACATCGCGTACACGCATGACCCCACGCCGCGCCTGGACGTGGAGGTCTTCCTGCCGCGGAAATTTCCGCGCGAATTCCTCTTCCGGCAGCCAGGGCGCGTGGAGTCGCTGACGGCGGTGGACGAGGCCGGCACCCGGTTCGAACTCTTCCCCAGCAACGGAGTGCTGCAGGTGCCGGAGGGGGCGCGTGTCCTCCGCTACCGCTACCCGCTGGCCGCCTCGGTTCAGCAGGGTGGCCGGCACCTGTTCGGCGGCATGGGCGAAGGGGACGCGTGGCACGTGGCCGGCAAGGCCTACCTGCTGACCCCCAGCAGCGTGACGCCTGGCCTGCGCGTGGACCTCACCGTGTCCGGCACGGAGCCCCTCCTTCCCTGGAAGCCCGACGCCAGCGGCGTCTACCACCTGCGCGGCGAGGACCTCATCGACGCGGGCTTCCATGCCTTCGGCGGCAGGCGCTGCGAGGCGCACGTCGGCGCCTCCGTGCTGGAGGTCGCGCTGCTGGGCCGCTTCACGCACCTCTCCGACGCGGAAATCTGCGCGTGGCTCGAACAGGCCGGACGCGAGGTGGTCACCGTGCGCAAGCGCTTCCCGTACCCGCGCGTCACCGTGCGCATCGTGCCCGTGCCCGGCGAGGACACGCCCGGGGTCTTCGGCATGGTCCAGTGGAGCTCGCCGCCCAGCATCTCCATCCTCGTGGGCCAGGACGCCACCGCCGCGTCCTTCGCCAGGGACTGGGTCGCCATCCACGAGATGCTGCACCTCACGCACCCGACGCTGCTGCCCCGGGTGGCGTGGCTCACCGAGGGCCTGGCCACCTACTACACGGAGCTCGCCCGCGCCCGCTCCGGACGCCAGACGGCCCGGCAGGCCTGGCAGGAGCTGACGAAGGGCTTCGCGCGCGGCCAGGCCGCCGCGGGCTCACGCACCATGAAGGAGGTCGTGGCGCAGGAGCACAACTTCCAGGGCCTCTACTGGTCCGGGGCCTTCTTCGCGCTCCACCTGGACGTGGAGCTGCGGCGCGTGACGCACGGCCGCGCCCGCCTGGAGGACGTGCTGGAGCTGCTCGCCACGCGCGGGCCCACGTCGTCGCTGGAGAGCTTCGGTGCCGCCGTGGACACGGTCGCCGGTCAGCCCCTCTTCGATGCGCTGCTCGCCCGTCACCTGCCGGTGCCCGCGTTCTCGGAGCTGGGGCCCCTCTTGGAAACGCTGGGCGTCCGAATTGACCCGGGTGGCGTCAAGCTCCATGCTGCGCCGGACAGTGGGTTGCGTGAGGCCATGGACGGTGGGCGGACTCCGGATGACGCGGGGTGAACACCCGGAAAAGTGAAGGGGCTGTAACCGGCTTCCGGATGTCGCGTATCGCATGCATCCGCGAGGTTCGCGGCTTCCGTAGATGAGGTCCGCCATGTTCCGCAGCGTCCTGATGCTCGCCGCCGTCCTGTCGCTGTCCGCGTCCGCCGCCGAGCCGGCGCCTTCCGACAAGCGCTTCGTCTTCAATGATCCGAACAGCCGCGACACGGTGATGTTCGTGCTGGACGCGCCGCTGGAGGTCATCAACGGCCTGTCCAACAAGGTGACGGGCCGCGTGGAGGTGAAGGGGCAGAAGGCCAGCGGCCGGTTCCAGGTGCCGGTCAGCTCCATCAAGACGGGCAACGAGACGCGCGACGGCCACCTGCAGAACGACCGCTGGCTGGACGCGGCGAAGTTCCCGGACATCGTCTTCGAGTTCAAGGACGTGGCCCTGCCCGCGCCGCTCGCCAACGCGAAGCCCGTGGTGCTGAAGACGAAGGGCACCTTCACGATTCACGGCGTCACGCGCGAGGAGCCCGTGGAGGTGACGGCCACGTACCTCCAGGAGACGGCCGAGACGAAGAACCGCGCCGCCGGCGAGCTGTTGCGCGTGCGCGCGAAGTTCCAGATTCCCCTGGAGGCCTACGGCATCAAGCGCACCGAGGCGCTGGTGCTGAAGGTGGGCGAGCGGGCCGACGTCACCGTCGACGCCTGGGGCTCCACGCAGTTCAAGCCGTAGTCCTCTGTTCCCCGTAGTCACACCCCCACGCGGTACGAAAGGAAGCAACACATGAACGTCAAGGCTCTTGCGGCGGTCGTCGGCACCCTGTCCCTCAGCGCGCTGGCCACCGGCTGTGCGTCCAACAAGGCCTCCGAGGGCACCATGCACTCCGCGTCGTCGGAGAAGGCCGCCGAGGCCAACTGCAGCAACGCGAAGGCGACCGACGCGAAGGGCGCCGAGGGCAGCTGCAGCAACAAGCCCGCCGCCGCCCCCGCCGCGACCCCGGAGAAGGGCGCCGAGGGCAGCTGTGGCGCCGGCTCCTGCGGCTCCGGCTCCTGCAGCGGCAAGAAGTAGTCGTTCCCCGGGAGAGGGCCTGCGTGTCAGGTCTCCTCCCAGGCTCGCGGGCGGCGGGAAGGGTTCTTCCTGCCGCCCGTGTTGTTTCCACCCTCGCCTCCGCAGTTCCGTTCCCCGAAGGAGCGCCGCATGCCGTCCCCCCGCTATGCAGACCGCCATGGGTTGAAGCCGCTGGGGGCGGGCATCGGGCTGCGCCGAGACTTCTACGAAGCCTTGCCGCGCACGCCGCGCGCGCTGGACTGGGTGGAGATCATCCCGGAGAACTTCCTCACGCTGGGCGGCCGCTCCCAGCGCGCCCTGGACGCGTGCCGCGAGCGCTGGACGCTGCTGCCGCACGGGGTGGGGCTCAACATCGGCGGGCCGGACGCGCTGGATGACGACTACGTCACCCGCCTGGCCGCGCTGGTGAAGCGCCTGGACGCGCCGTTCTTCTCAGACCACCTGTGCTACTCGCGCCTGGGCGGCGTGCACCTGCATGACCTGTTGCCGCTGCCGTTCACGGAGGCCGCGGTGGAGCACGTGGTGCCGCGCGTGCGCGAGGTGATGTCTCGCGTGGAGCGCCCCTTCCTCCTGGAGAACCCCAGCTACTACGCCGCCATGCCGGGCGGCACGCTGGGGGAGGCGGACTTCCTGCGCCAGGTGGTGGAGGCCGCGGACTGCGGCCTGCTGCTGGACGTGAACAACGTCTGGGTCAACGCGAGGAACCACGGCTACGACCCGCGCGCCTTCGTGGACGCGCTGCCCCTGGAGCGCGTGGTGCAGGTGCACCTGGCCGGCCACGACGTGGGGGAGACCGTCCTCATCGACACGCACGGCGACCGCGTCTGCGACGACGTGTGGGCGCTGTACCGCTACACCCTGGAGCGCACCGGCCCCGTGTCCACGCTGATTGAATGGGACCAGGCCATCCCGTCCCTGGACGCCGTGCTGGACGAGGCGGACCTGGCGCGCGGCGTGCTCGCGGAGGGTGCGCGATGAAACAGTCGCTGCGCCACTTCTTCGACAGCATGGATGCGTACCTCGCGGGCCCGCCGGGCGCGGAGGGCCTGCTCAAGCTGTCCGCGTCGCACCCCGGCTGGGACGTGGATCCGGAGCGCATGGCCCTCTATGGCCAGTTCGTGCGCGGCCACGTGCGCTCCACGCTGGAGAAGCTCTTCCCGCTGACGCGCAAGGCGGTGACGCCGGAGGCGTGGGACGCGCTGGTGGAGGGCTACACCCGCACGCGCCCCGCGCGGCACTACGAGCTCAACCGCCTGGGCGAGGGCTTCGCGCCCTTCGTCGCGGACGCCGCCGCCGCGAAGGGCCTGCCCCCGTTCCTGCCCCCGCTGGCGCGCTTCGAGTGGGCGGACTTCGCGGTGTTCGCCTCCGAGGAGGTCATCCCGGAGCCGGTGGAGCGGCTGACGCCCAACCCCACGCTCGCGGTGCTGGAGCAGCCCTACCAGCTCTGCGCGTTCGTGCGGGCCCGGGGCGCGGACGGCGCTCCCCTGGAAGGGGAGGAGCTGGCGCTGCTCTGGCGCCACCCGGAGCGGCTGGTGACCTTCTACATGGAGGCCACGCCGCCCGCGCTGCTGGTGCTCAAGATGGCGGTGGAGGGCCTGTCCGAAGAGGCCGTCGCCCAGGCCACCGGCATGGCGGCCCCGGACGTCCACGCGCAGGTGGTGCGCTTCGCGAGGGACGGGCTGGTGCTGCGCCCGGCGGAGTGACTTCCGTCAGGAGGCAGGCGGTCATGACGCTTCGCGCTGGCCTCCAGGGGCCGGTCGGGGGGAAGAATGGGGGGACGTCGTTTCCCACCGTGAGGTCCCCGTCATGCGCGTCATCAACTTCAACGCCGGCCCCGCCGGTCTGCCCCTGCCGGCCCTCGAGCAGGCCCGGGATGAGCTGCTCGACTTCCATGGCACGGGCATGTCCGTCATGGAGCACAGCCACCGGGGCAAGGACTACGAGGGCGTCCACGACGAGGCCGTCGCGCTCCTGACGGAGCTGCTGGGCATCCCCGCCACGCACCAGGTGCTGTTCCTCACCGGCGGCGCGTCCCAGCAGTTCGCGCAGGTGCCCATGAACTTCCTCACCCAGGGCGCCTCCGCCGACTACCTGATGACCGGGGTCTGGAGCGAGAAGGCCTTCGACGAGGCGAAGTACTTCGGCTCGCCGCGCGTCGCGGCCACCACCGTGCTGCCGGACAAGCGCTACCTGCGCGTGCCCAAGCAGGGAGAGCTCCAGCTCGACCCCCAGGCCGCCTATGTGCACCTGACGAGCAACAACACCATCTTCGGCTCGCAATGGCACACCTTCCCGGACGTGGGCCGCGTGCCGCTGGTGGCGGACATGAGCTCGGACTTCCTCTGGAAGCCCACGGACGTGAGCCGCTTCGCGCTCATCTACGCGGGCGCGCAGAAGAACCTGGGCCCCTCCGGCGTCACGCTCATCATCGCCGCGAAGGACTTCATCGCGAAGGGGCGCAAGGACATCCCCAAGTACTTCCGCTACGCGACGCACGCGGAGAACAACTCGCTCTACAACACGCCCCCCACGCTGGCCATCTACCTGGTGCGCAACGTGCTCCAGTGGGCCAAGGGGCTGGGCGGCCTCCCCGCGCTGGAGCAGCGCAACCGCGAGAAGGCGGACACGCTGTACGGCGCCATCGACCGCAACGCGGGCTTCTACCGGGCCCCGGTGGAGCGCGAGTCCCGTTCAGTGATGAACGTCGTCTTCCACCTCCCCACAGAGGAGCTGGATGCGGCCTTTGTCGCGGAGGCGAAGAAGGCCCACATGGTGGGGCTCAAGGGCCACCGCACGGCGGGCGGCATCCGCGTGTCGATGTACAACGCGGTTTCGCCGCAGGACGTCAAGACGCTGACGTCCTTCATGGATCATTTCGTGAAGACGCACGGCTAGGCTTGCGTCCAACATCGCGCAGAAACCACCCGGAGGGTTTTTCCATGAAGAAGACGCTGACCGCCGTGCTGCTGTCGCTGACCCTCGCCGCGCCTGTCATGGCCAAGGACATCGCCGGCGTGAAGTACCCCGACACCGCCACCGTCAACGGCAAGGAGCTGAAGCTCAACGGCGTCGGCCTGCGCAAGAAGGCCATCTTCAAGGTCTACACGGTGGGCCTCTACGTGGAGACCCCCACGCAGGACGCCACCGCGCTGCTCAACGCGGATGAGATCAAGCGCGTGCGCATGTTCATGAAGCGCGACCTCAAGAAGGAGCAGATCACCGAGGCCATCGAGAACGGCTTCAAGAAGAACGCCGGCGCGAACCTGCCCAAGCTCCAGGACCGGTTGAACGCCTTCAAGAACGCCATCCCCGCGGAGGTGAAGGAGGGCCAGGAACTCATCCTCACCTACGTCCCCGGCAAGGGCACCAACGTGCACACGAGCGACGGCAAGTCCATTGACGTGGAGGGCAAGGACTTCGCGGACGCGCTCTTCTCCGTGTGGCTGGGCAAGGACCCCGTGGACGACGGCCTCAAGGACGGGATGCTCGGCAAGGAAGACTGACGCACCGCCTCCGCTGTAAGCCTTCACGCGCGCCCCGGGCGTGTCCCTTCTTCACACGGAGGGGCGCTCCCCGGGGCGTCGCTGTTTCGGGAGGACGCCATTGCTTCAATGGTGGACAGCGCGCGGCGCCCCTGTCACACGCCGGTGAGTTGACGCTGGAATGCCCTGTCGCATCCGGCGTTGATGCGCGCCGAATCGCATCCCACCCCTGTCCGTGCTGGAGAACGCTGTGAAGCGACTGGCCCTGTTCGCCGCCACCTGTGTCCTTGGCGCCGCCTGCAAGACGGCGGAGCCCACCCCCGAGCCGTCCCAGGCCTCCACCCCGGCCCCCGTGGCCACCGCCGCACCGTCCACGCCCGCCCCCGCGCCGGAGGCCTCCAACGTGCCCATGGCCGAGCGCCCCATGCCCCCGGGCCTGGACGCTGCGGTGATGGACCCTTCCGCGAACCCCTGTGACGACTTCTACGCCTACGCCTGTGGCGGCTGGCTGAAGACCACGGAGATCCCCGCCGAGCGCGCGCGCTGGAGCCGCGGCTTCGAGACGGTGGCCGAGCGCAACCAGACCGTGCTGCGCGACATCCTCACCAAGGCCGCGGAGGGGCAGGGCGAGGGCACCCCGGAGGAGAAGAAGCTGGGGGACTACTACGGCGCCTGCATGGACGAGGCGAAGCTGGAGCAGTCGCTGCCCACGCTGCGCACCTACCTGGCGAAGCTCAACGGCCTGAAGAGCCCGCAGGCGGTGGCGCAGGCGGTGGCGTGGCTGCACGCGCGCAACGTGAACGCGCTGTTCCGGGTGACGTCGGATCAGGACCAGAAGGACGCCACGCAGGTCATCGCCGTGGTGGACGCGGGCGGCCTGGGCCTGCCGGACCGCGACTACTACCTCAAGCCGGACGTGAAGATGCGCGAGGCGCGCGCCGCCTACCAGGCGCACGTGCAGAAGGTGTTCGAGCTCTTGGGGGACGCGCCCTTCGTCGCCAGCCGCAAGGCCACGGGCATCGTCGCCATCGAGACGCGCCTGGCCAACGCGCGGCTGCCCAAGGACGAGACGCGCGAGCCGGAGAAGGTCTACCACCGCCTGGAGCGCCAGGGCCTGAAGCAGCTGGCCCCCGCCTTCCAGTGGGACACGTACTTCGCGGAGGTGGGGCTGCCCGCCGGTGAAGCGCTCAACGTGACGCAGCCGAAGTTCTTCTCGGAGGTGTCCGGGCTGGTGCGTCAGCAGCGGCCCTCCGACATGGGGCCGTACCTCTCCTACCACCTGGTGAAGCACTCGCAGAACGCGCTGCCCAAGGCACTGCGCGACGAGTTCTTCCGCTTCGAGTCCACGGTGCTCACCGGCGCGAAGGCGGACCTGGCGCGCTGGAAGAAGTGCGTGGAGGCCACCGACGACGCGCTGCCGCACGCGCTGGCCAAGCCCTTCATCGCGCGCACCTTCGGCGCGGACGGCAAGGCCACCACGCTGGACATGGTCCAGCAGATTGAGCAGTCCTTCGAGCGCAACCTGGACACGCTCTCCTGGATGGACGCGCAGACGAAGGCCCAGGCGCTGGTGAAGGTGAAGAAGATCACCAACAAGATCGGCTACCCGGACCAGTGGCGCAGCTACGACGGGCTGACCGTGAAGCGCGACTCGTTCCTGGACAACCTGCTGGCGGCGGACGCGTTCGAGCAGGCGCGCCAGTTGCGCAAGGTGGGCCAGCCGGTGGACCGGCAGGAGTGGTTCATGTCGCCGCCCACGGTGAACGCCTACTACAACGCGGCCACCAACGAGATCGTCTTCCCGGCGGGCATCCTCCAGCCGCCGTTCTTCGGGCGGGACGCGTCCGCGGCGGTGAACTTCGGCGCCATGGGCATGGTGGTGGGCCACGAAATCACCCACGGCTTCGACGACGAGGGCCGCCAGTTCGACGCGGACGGCAACCTGCGCACGTGGTGGACCCCGGCGTCGGACAAGGCCTTCCGCGAGCGCGTGTCGTGCGTGAAGAACCAGTACGACCAGTACACGGCCGTGGACGACGTGAAGGTGAACGGCAAGCTCACCCTGGGGGAGAACGTCGCGGACCTGGGCGGGCTCAAGCTGGCGTACGCGGCCATGGAGGCGTACCTGGCGAAGCACCCGGACCAGGCGGCGAAGGCGAATTCGTACCGGTTCACCCCGGGGCAGCAGTTCTTCCTCGCGCACGCGCAATCGTGGTGCTCGAAGATTCGTAATGAGGCTGCGCGGCAGCGGGCGCTGACGGATTCGCACTCGCCGGCGTTCCTGCGCGTGATGGGGCCGGACGTGAACCTGCCGCAGTTCCAGCAGGCCTTCTCCTGCCCCGCGGGGGCGAAGATGGTGGCCCCGGCTGCGAACCGCTGTGAGGTCTGGTAGGCCTTCGGGCACTACCTGGAGGAGGACGTCATGGGAATCTGCTCGTGGCTGGTGTTGGGCGGTATCGCGGGCTGGCTGGCCAGCATCATCAAGGGCACCAACGCCCGGATGGGGATGTTCGCCAACATCGTCGCCGGCATCGTCGGCGCGATGGTGGGCGGCTGGGTGTTCAGCTTCTTCGGCGGCAGCGGCGTGACGGGCTTCAACCTGTACTCGCTGCTGGTGGCCACGGTGGGCGCCGTCATCCTGCTGTCGCTGCTACAGATCATCCGCAAATAGGGCCCTCCCGCGTCGCTGCCTAGAAGAGCGACAGCTGGGGGGAGTTGGAGGGCCGCGCGGGGCGCCGGAAGGTGTCCGGCGCGGCCTCCGTGACGGAGGAGGCGCGCATGCCCACCTTACGCGCCGCCGTCGCGAAGAGCTGGTGGATGGTCTGCGCGTAGAGCCCTTCGCCGCGCATGCGGTGCTTGAAGCGGCTGTCGGTGAGCTCCCCGCCGCGCGTCTCTCGGATGCGGTGCAGCACCCGCTCCGCTCTCAGGGGCAGCTTCGCGCGCAGGCGCTCCTCGAACACGGCTTGCACGGGGCCGGGCAGCCGCAGGAGCGTGTAGTGCGCGCGCGTGGCGCCGGCCTCGCGAGCGGAGGCGAGCACCCGCGCGATGTCCTCGTCGTTGAGGCCGGGGATGATGGGGGCCACGGACACGGCCACGTCGATGCCGGCCTCCGTGAGCTTGCGGATGGTGGCCAGGCGCCGCTTCGGCGTGGCGACGAGCGGCTCCATGGCGCGCGCCAGCTCCTCGTTGTGGAAGGGGAGGCTGATGCTGACGAAGAGCCGCGTCTCGGCCGCGAGCCGCTGGAGCACGTCCAGGTCGCGTTCAATCAGCACACCCTTGGTGACGATGCCCACGGGGTTGCGGTACTCGGCGCAGACCTCCAGGCACTGGCGGGTGAGCCGAAGCGAGGCTTCCAGCGGCTGGTAGCAGTCGGTGACGCCGCTGAAGACGACCGTCTCGCCCTTCCACGACGGACGGTCGAAGGCCTCGCGCAAGAGCTCCGGGGCGTTGGGTTTGACGACGAGGCGGGTCTCGAAGTCGGTGCCAGCGCCGAAGTCCAGGTACTGGTGCGTGGGGCGCGCGTAGCAGTAGGCGCAGGCGTGGAGGCAGCCCCGGTACGGGTTGACGCTCCAGGAGAAGCACACGTCGGGGCTGTCGTTGCTCGCGATGATGGAGCGGCTGTGGTCCTCCCAGACTTCCAGGCGCGCGGGGGGAATCTCGTCCAGGTACTCCACCGCGGTGCTCGCCCAGGGGTTGGGCGGATTGTCGACAGGACGGGCCTTCACCGGACCAGGGTGATGCTGAAATTTCGTTCAGTCAAGACCTCCGCTTGTGCCTTTACAGCCTCGGGTCCGCGACCAAAGCTGGCTTGAATGGCGAACTACACGGTCAAGCTCTCCAAGGCGCCCAAGGGTCATGCGATTCCGCCGCTGCTCGCGGAGGTCGGCGCCTGGGTTGGCAAGCAGTCCCATGGAACGCTGGGCTGGTTCGATGCGCTCGAAGCCGAGCCCATTCCGAAGGAGTGGCTCCCCGAGGAGGCGGAGCGGCTTCGCCGTGACGCCTTCGCGTTCCTCCATCTCCCGGATGGTTCGCTGCTCGCGCTCGTGAACCCCGGGGCCGGCGCTCCGTGGGCGGTGGCGTTGCTCGGTTCGGAGGGCGAGGCGCGCACGGTCGCGAACAGCCTCGAGGAGTTCCTGATGCTGTGGTCCAAGGGCGAGACGGAACTCGACGACCTCGACGACGAAGAGGGGGCCTCCGAGCGGAAGGCGCTGGCCGCGTGGCTGAAGGCGAAGAAGGTCAAGGCTCCGAAGGCGAAGGACTTCGACTTCGCGGCCTGGCTGGACGGGGACGCCGTGCCCGCGTCCACGCAACTCGCGGCGGTCCACACGTTCAAGCCGACCGAGGTGATGAAGAAGCTCGGCCCGAAGACGCAGCGGCTGGCGTCGGTCCTCGGGCGGCGCGCGGACGACCCCGACGTCATTGCCTACGTGACCGAAGCGCTGGGCAAGAAGGTGCCCGCGTCCACGAGTGAGAACACTGATTCGGTGAACGTCGAGGCAGCGAAGCACGGCGTCGAAATCGTCTTCTCCCACGACATCCTGAACGACGCCTTCCCGCCCATCCCGAAGACCGCGAAGACGTTCATCCCCTACGTCGCCTCCGCGTGGGTGAGGTCGAAGACGGGCGAGGACGTCCTCGGCGTCCCGTGGAAGGTGAAGACGGAGGCGGAGATCGCAAAGCTGCTCGGCCCGCCCTCCGGCCGCCGCGCCAGCTTCATGGACGAGGACGCGCTCACCGTCACCTGGTGGGAGTTCGCGCTCGATACCGCGGGGCAGGTCTGGCTCGAGCTGGAGTTCGACGAGTCGCTCTCCGTCACCCTCGCCGTGAAGGGCGCAGGCGAGCTCGAGCGGCATCCCGACCTCACGACCGGACTCTTCATCGGCTATGCCGCGACGCGGGGACTGCTCGACGGCTCGCGCTTCCCGGCGCACCGCGCGTTGCTCGAGGCGGTCGTGGCACGCAAGGCGAAGGGCTCGGAGTTCGTGAAGCAGGCGCTTCCGCGCGGCCTCTGGGACGACCATCTGCGCGATGCGCCGGGCCTCCGTCTGATGGCGTATCGGTGGTTCCACAACATGAACGGGCTGTGGATCACCACCGACCTCAAGAAGACGTTCGGAAAGCGCGCGGGAGCGTTCGGCCATGACGCGCCGAAGCTCGATGACGACACCTGGGACGCCGTCGACAAGGCGGCTCCGCTCCTCGACCAGCGCTTCGCGAAGTGGATCGCGAAGTAGCCGCGCGGTCTGAGAACTCAGAGCGTGGTGTTCGCACCGGTGCCAGGGACTCCGGGCCCCGCGGGCAAGGGCAGTCGCTCCGGCGCCAGGTGGTGGCGCTGTTTGAAGTGCTGCCATTGCTGGAGCAGGGGCAGGGCGTCCGTCGCATCGCCATGGGCGCGCAGCAGCGGATCCTGGGTCTGCTCGGACCGGGCCTCGGGCTTTTCTCCGTAGCGCTCGCGCAGCAGGTCGAACGCGCTGAGGGCCCAATACGGTGGGCGCTCCTCGGCGAGGACGGTCTCCAGGACACGTGCCGCCGTGTCATCCACGTCTGCGCTGATGTGACCGTGGAGCACCGTCAGCATCATGACCGACGTGCGGTCCAGGGACGGCGCGGTCACGAACGCGCGGGCCAGTTGCTCCCGATGCGCGGGGAACAGGTGCGGTGGGGCATGGCTCCTGGGGTCGTAGAACCAGAGGTCCGCATCGGACGCGGGCACCAAGCCGTACAAGCCATCCCACCGTGTCGCGGGATGCTCGGCCGCGAGCACCTGCCAGTCCGTGAGCGCTGCCTGCACTCCTGCCTCCCCGCGGCCCGCGGCTCGCGCCACGATGGCTTGCTCCTGCGTCACCCGGAAGCGGGTCACCGCTCGCCGGTAGGCCGCGAGTTCGTCATCGCTCTCCGGGTAGCGCGTCCCGTACGACAGCGCGACGGTCCGCCAGAGCCCACCTTCTCGCTTGAGGAACGCAATGACCGCCTGGCCGGGCTCGTAATGGGGAGGTGCCGGGCAGAGGTAGCTTCCGTTGAAGTACACCTTGAGCTGCTCGTCCGGGCGCGCCTGCCCGCGCCACACCTCGCGAACGCGCAGGTACGCGACCTCACTGTCATCCCACCGGTCGCGCTCCCGCTTCTCCTCGGGCGACTTCGGCGGAAGCAGGTCCATGACCTTCTCCACGTCCGCCCACACCACGAGCTCCGCCGTCTCCGTCAGCTCCCAGAGCGTCCACGGCGCGATGGGGAAGGCCTCCGCGCGGGGGAGGGGGAGGAGCACCCCGGCCAGCACCAGCGTCAGGAGCAGCCCGGCCCACGGACGAGGGCGGGCGATGCGACGACGTGTGCCACGGCGGGACCACGCTTCTGCCTCACGCATGGGGCTCCTCTCGCTTGACCCGGAGAGTCTTCCAGAATCGCAGGGCCCCGGAAACACGAAGGCCGCTGGTTCCGGGAAGGAACCAGCGGCCTGTGTCTCTTCAGAGCGGCGGAAGGGATTCGAACCCTCGACCCCGAGCTTGGGAAGCTCGTGCTCTACCAACTGAGCTACCACCGCGTGCGACGTGCGAAGCAGGGCCCAAAGTAGGGGCGGGGCCCTGCCTTGTCAATCAGAAGTCGGCTACTCCCCCTCCTCGACTGTCAGCTGGTAGGAGTCCTGAAAGTTCGCTTCGCGGTTCTTCGCGTCGCGGACTTCGAAGACGTAGACGCCGGGCTCGGCGCTGTAGCGGATGGTCTCCGGCTGGTCACCCTTCGCGCGGTCGGACGTCTGCACCAGCGTCAGCTTCCCGTCCGGCTGCAGCCGGTGCAGGTACAGCCCCACGTCCACCTTCAGGATGCCCAGCAGCGTCGCGGTGATGGCCGTGCGCACCGGCCGGTCGGACAGGTCCACCCGGTAGTAGTCCACGTCCTTCGCCGGGTACACCGTGCCTCGCACCGCCTTGCCCAGGGTCAGGTCCTGCGCGCGGTCGGACGTGTTGTTGGGCTCGCGCTCCTGGCTGCCGTCGTCCGGCACCGTCGTCACGCTGATGCGGTAGGGCTGGTCCGCGTTCTCGAAGTCCTTCACGAACTTGCCGTTCACCTTGCGGAACGACCCCTCCACCCGGAAGTAGCAGGTGCCGCTGCACGCGACGTTGTTGAGCCGCTCCGGCTCCTTCAGCGCCCCGTCGTTGGCCTTGAGCAGCACTGTCTCCTTCAGCCCGTCTCCCTGCGGCGGCTCCACCATCGACAGCGTCAGGTCCAACCGCTCCACGCCCGACAGCTCCACCTTCGCCAGCACCGGCTCGCGCGCCGTCAGCACGTAGTTGTCCACGTCCGACTTCGGCGACAGGAAGCCCTCGCGATAGCCCGCGCCCGTCAGCGGCGTGGCCTTGAGCAGCTCGTCGTTGGGCTCCAGCTCCGCGTGCGCCCCCGCCTCCTCCTGGGACACCGTCAGCGTGTACGGCACCTGCGCGTTGTAGGTGCGCCGCTGCGCCTTGCCCGTCCCCGTCCAGCCGCCCTTCACCACCACGTAGACCACCCGGTCCGTGGCCCTCACGCCGATGTTGCGCAGGGCGAGCGGCTCGCCCTCCTTGCCCTGCAGCGTGAACAGCGGCGCCTCCGCGGCGGACAGCACGGACACCTCCGGCCGCACGCCCTCCACGGCGGACAGCTCGATCTTCAGCGCCACCGAAGGCACCTCGGGCTCGGGCGGCGGACCCGCGTCCACCGCCTGGGCCGCCACCGCCCCGCCCAGCTCCCCGGGCGCCGTGGGCATCGCGTTCTCCGGCGGATGCGCGGGCGGCTCTCCACCCCCGAACGTGCCCTCCGGAGTGGGGGAGGGCGCCCCGTTGTCGTCGATGACCGGCGTCTCGTCCGGCACGGACGGCGGCGGAACGGCCGCGGGCGTTGAACCCGGGGCCGCGGGCGCCGTGCCCGGAGCGGGCGCGCCGCTGTCCTGGGCCGCTGGCACCTCCTCGGGCGTGCCGGGACCGGCCAGCTCCACCCGGTACCAGTCCTCATCCCCCGAGTGCCCCAGGAACGCCGTCACCGTCTGCCCCAGCGGCAGCGCGGCGGCGTCCACGGCGCGGTCGTTGGGCTCGCGCTCCTCGCCGTCGTTGGGCTGGCGGTACTTCACCTCCAGCGTGTACGCCCCGCCCATGCCCTTGCGCGCGGGCGACACCACCAGCCAGCGCTCCTGCTCGACGTAGAGGTTCGGAAGGCGCTCGCCCTTGCCCTCGCCCTCGCTGTTGACCCCCACCAGCCGGTTGCGGTCCTGGTCATAGACGTCCAGCTTCACGTCCCCGCCGGGCAGGCCCGTCACCGTCACGTCCGCGATGCGCGGGGTGCCGGGGGCCAGCCGGTACCAGTCTTCATCCAGCTTGTTGGGCTCCGCCGCCAGCCCTCCCGTCACCACGCTGTCGCGCGTGATGGCCAGCGCCTGGTCGGGCCGCTCGTTGGGCTCCTTCTCCGTGAGGGCGGAGGGGCCCGTCTCCACCGCGCCCGCGTCCGGCGCTTCCGCCGGCACGTCCTTCTTGCACGCGGCCACCCCCAGCAGCCCCAAGACACAGACCCAGCCCCAACGTCGCATCACGTCTTCCTCCTCGGTCGGTCCGCCTTGTCGGCCTGGGCGTGTCCGGGTGTCAAGCACCCCCAACCCCCGGCGGGCCGCTTTCATCCGCGCCCTCCGGACGTCGCCTGGAGAACGCCCTGTCCGGCCGTGACGGAAGGGACACACCCGGACTGGAGCCTCGGGGTAGGGACGATCCAAGATGCGCCCCATGCGACGCCTGTCCCTGGCCTCCCTGCTGCTCGTGTCCCCGTCCGTCCTCGCCGCCGTGCCCGCCGCGCCCGGCTATGCCCAGGCGGAGGCCTGGGCGGAGAAGGAGGCGCGCCCGGACCACTACGTGCCCCTCAACCTGCTGGACGGCCGGGACACCACCGCCTGGTGCGCGGAAGGGGAGAAGCCCGCCCACGTCTTCATCGGCTTCAAGGAGCCCGTCACCCTGGACGAGGTGCGCGTCTACACGGGCGACGGCACGTCCCGCGACGCCTTCAAGGCCAACGGCCGCGTGCGCAAGTTCACCCTCACCAGCGTGGACGCGTCCCGCAGCGTCACCGTGCAGGACAAGCGCGGCCTGCAGGCCGTGCCCCTGTCCCAGCCGCTCTTCGGCGCGCGCTTCGTCCTGGAGGTGGCCGACCGCTTCCCTGGCACCAAGGAGGACGCCCCGGTGTGCCTCACGGACGTCGTCCTCTACTCGGGCGGCAAGCCCCTCAACGGGCCCGCGCTCGCCACCCGCTACAAGTACGACGCGCGCGTGGCCCCGCTCGTGGGCACGTGGTTCGGCGGCCACGAGGGCGCGCCGGAGCGCTTCCTCTCCTTCTTCGTGGACGGCACCTGGCGCTTCTCCCTGGAGCCCCTGGAGACGCCCGAGCCCACCACCGTCGTCAGCGGCACCTACACCGTGTCCGGCAACCGGGTGACGCTGGACATCCCCAAGAAGGGCAAGGTGTCCGCCCGCTTCGAGCGCACCCCGGCCGGCGAGGGGCCGAAGGCGGCCGCCGCGCTGTCGCTGGACGGGACGCTCCCCGAGGAGTGGGGGAGCAGCTTCCGCAGCCAACCGTGAAGGCGCCCGGGCCGACGTGAGGGCCCGGGCCGTGGCCTAGATGGCGGCCTTGGCCTTCTGCTTGCCGCTGAAGGCGCGGAAGAACTCGATGATCTTCTTCTCCGCCGCGGCGGTGTCGGTCGCGTCAGCGAACTCCGACTCCAGGAAGATGCCCCCGCACGACTCGCAGGTGTCGAACTGCAGGGGGTGATGCCGGTCCCCGCCAACGTAGCGGACGAGGTCCACCTGGCAGTCGGGGCACTGGCCCGTCAGGGCGTCGGCGTCCATCTTGCCGCCCTGTCCCTCCAGGCCGGGAAGATTGTTGTGGAGGAGGATCCGGTTCAGATCCGCGACGTTGACCCACAAACCGCCACACTCTCTACATTCCCGCAACGTCTCGTGATCCCCTTCGAGATCAGTCATTTCGGCGTTGCAACCGGGGCAATTCATGGGGCGGCTCGTTCTCCTGAAGGGGGGAGCACTGGGTGCTCCCCGGTGAATGGAGAATGATAGGTCGCACAAAAATTGGGATGCAACCCGTGCCGCTGCTTCTGTTGGCAACGCGCCGTCTACCGGCCCCCTGGGCTCAGGCGGGCGCTCAGGCGCGCTCCTTCACGCGGCGGATGTCCGCTCCCAGGCCCCGCAGCTTGCGCTCCAGCCGCTCGTACCCGCGGTCCAGGTGGTAGACGCGGCTGACCTCGGTGTGGCCGTCGGCCCGCAGGCCAGCCAGGATGAGCGACGCGCTGGCGCGCAGGTCGGTGGCCATCACGGGCGCCCCGCTGAGCGCCTTCACGCCCTTCACCACCGCCGTGTGCCCCTGGATGGTGATGTCCGCGCCCAGCCGGTGCAGCTCCGGCACGTGCATGAAGCGGTTCTCGAAGATGTTCTCGGAGATGACGGACGTGCCGTGGCTCACCGTCATCAGCGCCATCAGCTGCGCCTGCATGTCCGTGGGGAAGCCCGGGTGCTCCGTGGTGGTGATGTTCACCGACTTGAGCGTCCTGGGTGCCTTGCAGCGGATGCCGCCGTCCTCCACCGTGAGGGTGCAGCCGGCCTCCCTCAGCTTGTCCAGGACCGCGTCCAGGTGCTCGGGCCGTGCGTGCTTCACCAGGACGTTGCCCCCGCTGATGGCCGCGGCCACCAGCAGCGTGCCCGCCTCGATGCGGTCCGGGAGGATGGCGTGCTCCACCGGGTTGAGAGCGTCCACGCCCTCGATGGTGATGACGGACGTGCCCGCCCCCTCCACCTTCGCGCCCATCTTGTTGAGCACGCGCGCCAGCTCCTCCACCTCCGGCTCGCGCGCGCAGTTCTCCATCACCGTGCGGCCCTTGGCGAGCACCGCCGCCATCATCACGTTCTCCGTGCCGGTGACGGTGATGACGTCGAAGTTCACCATGCCGCCCTTGAGCTGCTTCGCCCGGGCCTCCACGTAGCCTTCGGTCAGGTGGATGTCCGCGCCCAGCGCCTTCAGGCCCTTCAGGTGCTGGTCGATGGGCCGCGCGCCAATGGCGCACCCGCCCGGCATGGACACGCGCGCGCGGCCGAAGCGCGCGACGAGCGGCCCCAGCACCAGGACGCTGGCGCGCATGGTCTTCACCAGGTCGTAGGGGGCCTCCGGGGTGATGTCCCCCGCGATGCTGATCTCACAGGTGTCCGCCTTCCTGCCGGTGAGCCGCTCGGCCTCGCAGCCCATGGTGCGCAGCACCTCCAGCATCGTGGCCACGTCCGCCAGGTCGGGGACGTTGCGGAAGGTGGTGGTGCCGTCCGCCAGCAGCGCGGAGGCCAGGATGGGCAGCGCCGCGTTCTTCGCGCCGGAGACCTCCACCTCGCCGTGCAGCGCGGTGCCACCCTTCATGACGATCTTGTCCATGTCTCTCCCGTGCCTTCTTGCGGTGCTGCTGCGGGGCCGCACGCCCGTGGCCTTCAGGCCGCGGGCTGTGTCCCGAACGCCATGCGTTCACGCCGCTCCAGGTCCTTCTCCACGCGCGCGTCCACGTACCCCGCGGCGCGCAGGAGCTCCAGGACGGCGCTGCCCTGGGTCTCGCCCATCTCCAATGCAAGCAGGCCGCCAGGCTCCAGCACCCGCCGGGCGCCCTGAATCACGCGCCGGAGCGCGGTGAGCCCGTCCGGCCCGCCGTCCAGCGCCAGCCGGGGCTCGCGCCGCACCTCGGCGGACAGCCCGGCGATGTCGCCCGAGTCGATGTACGGCGGGTTCGACACCACCACCCTGAACGTCTCGCCCGGGGGGAGGGGAGCGAAGAGGTCGCCCTCCAGCACGCTCACGCGCTCGGCCACGCCCAGGGCCTGCGCGTTCTCACGGGCCAGCGCGCACGCGTCCTTCGACAGGTCCGTGGCCAGCACCGTCGCCTGGGGCCGCTCCGCCGCCACGCTGATGGCGATGCAGCCGGAGCCCGTGCACACGTCCAGCACGCGGCTGGGAGCGTCCTTCGGCACCGAGTGCAGCACCGCCTCCACCAGCAGCTCCGTCTCCGGCCGGGGGATGAGCACGCGCGCGTCCACCTTGAACGGGCGGTTGTAGAACTCCTTCGCGCCCGTCAGGTAGTTCGTGGGCTCGCCCGCCATCCTGCGCTCGATGAGCGCCTTGAAGGCGGCCAGCTCGTCTTTCGACAGCGGCCGGTCCAGGTCGACGTACAGGCGCACGCGGCCCGTCTTGAGCACGTGCGCGAGCAGGATCTCCGTCGTGAGCCGGGGCGCGTCCACCCCGCGCTTCTCGAAGTGCCCCGTCGTCCAGGTGAGGATCCGGCGGATGGTCCAGACGTCGCTCATGATTCGCTGGGGGGCCGCCCGCCGCCCGTCTGCGCCTTGAGGGCCTCCGCCTGGTAGTGCGTGCGGCAGGCCGTGATCACCTCGTCCACGTTGCCCACCATGATGGCCGGCAGGTTGTGCACGGTGAGGCCGATGCGGTGGTCGGTGAGCCGGTCCTGCGGGAAGTTGTACGTGCGGATCTTCTCGCTGCGGTCGCCCGTGCCCACCTGGCCGCGGCGCATGGAGTCGCGCTCGTTGCGGATGCGCTCCTGCTCCATGTCGTAGAGCTTCGCGCGCAGCATGCGCAGTGCCATGGCGCGGTTCTTCCCCTGGCTCTTCTCCTGCTGGCACTTCACCACGATGCCGGACGGCTTGTGGATGAGGCGCACCGCGGAGTCCGTGGTGTTGACGCTCTGGCCGCCGGCGCCCGTGGAGCGCATCACCTGCATCTCGATGTCCGCCGGGTTGATCTGCACGTCCACGTCCTCCGCCTCCGGCATCACCGACACGGTGATGGTGGAGGTGTGGATGCGGCCCTGCGTCTCCGTGGCCGGCACGCGCTGGACGCGGTGCACGCCGGACTCGTACTTCAGGTTGCTGAACACCGCGTCGCCGGACAGCGTCACCGTGGCGTCCTTCACGCCGCCGGCGTTGCCCGCGCTCATGTCCAGGATGTCCGCCTTCCAGCCCCGGCGGTCCGCGTAGCGCAGGTACATCTGCATGACCTCTTCGGCGAAGAGGGCCGCCTCGTCGCCGCCCGCGCCCGCGCGGATCTCCAGGATGACGTTCTTCTCGTCATTGGGGTCCTTGGGCAGCAGGAGGACTTTCAGCGACGACTCCAGCTCCTCGCGCTGCGCCTTCAGGCCGGGCAGGGCCTCCTTGGCGTAGGCCTTCTCGTCGGGGTCGGCGCTGGACAGCCACGCCTCCACCTCGTTGAGGTCCGCCAGCACCTTGCGGTAGCCGCGGAACGTCTCCACGAGCTTCTCCAGCGCGGCGCGCTCCTTGGACACCTTCTGGAGCTTCGCCGTGTCGGCGAGGATATCGGGGTTCGACAGGTCGGCCGTGAGCCGCTCGAAGCGGCGCTCGACCTCTTCCAATTTGTCAATCATGCGTGGTTCCCGGGGCGTCTTGCCCCTTTGGGCGCCCCGTGGCAAGGGCCCAGGGCGTCAAGGAAAACCTTGGCCGTGCGGGCAGTGGCATGTAAGAACGGCCCCCGTCGCCGCCCGGTGCGGCTCGAATCACGCTCAACACGGAGTCCTTCACATGGCCGCACAGAAGGGGAATCGTTCCAAGAAGAAGCTGAAGAACCGCGCCAAGACCCGGAAGGCGCAGCTGAAGCGCCGCCGCACGCGCTTCAAGCGCGGCCAGCGCAACAACAAGTAGTCCCGGAAGCTACTGCCCCCCTCTCACACTGGAGGAGGGGGGCGGTGGGCTCCCTGCTCCCCCCGCTTCCAACGCCGGGAGCATCCGCTCGAGCCCCTGTGTCCCCTGCGACGCGGTGCGCAGCAGCGTCATCACCCCTTCGGCCTCGGCACCCGTCACGGGCACCGGCTGGACGGGGAACTCGGGGTAGCGGTCGGTCCTGAGGGGCAGCACGTCACTGGAGAGGTAACCCGTGGAGTCGAAGCGCGCCCGCCACAGGACGCTGCGCTTGTCCCGGGGGTTCCAGTTCCCACCGAACACGAAGTTGCCCAGCGAGTAGACCACCGGCCTGCCCTGGTACAGCTCCATGGACTGGAGCACGTGCGGGTGGCTGCCCAGCACCCCCGCCGCGCCCGCGTCGATGGCCGCGTGAGCCAGGCGCACCTGGTACGGCTCCGGGGTGGTGTTGCCCTCGATGCCCCAGTGGAAGAAGGGCAGCACCAGGTCCGCCTGGGCCTTCGCCGCCGCGATGTCCTCGCGCAGCATCCGCTCCATCACCTCCACGTCGGAGAAGTGCCCGGCCACGCCCGGCGTGGTGTCCGTGGCGTAGACCTGGGGCGGCTCGATGTTGCGCG
Source organism: Corallococcus caeni (assembly GCF_036245865.1). Taxonomy (NCBI): domain Bacteria; kingdom Pseudomonadati; phylum Myxococcota; class Myxococcia; order Myxococcales; family Myxococcaceae; genus Corallococcus; species Corallococcus caeni. Next base: position 690,761 of record NZ_BTTW01000004.1, read on the forward strand.
TGCCCAGGAAGAAGTAGCCCAGGAACGCGACCTTCAGGCCCCCCACGGTGACGACGGCCGGGCGGCGCGCCTCCGCCAGGTTGCGTCCCGCGCCGAAGAAGGGGATGCGCGCGGCCTCCAGCGACGTGAGCGTGTCCAGGAGCCCCTGCGCGCCGTAGTCCATCATGTGGTTGTTGGCCAGGCTCACCACGCCCACGCGCCCCGCGGTGAGCACGTTCACCAGCTCCGGCCGCGCGCGGAAGTTGAAGTTCTTGGGCAGCTTCTCCGTGCTGTCCGTGTACGGGCACTCCAGGTTCACGACGAACAGGTCGCCGGAGTCCACGATGGGCCGCACCTCGCGGAAGCCGTACGCGAACATCTCCTCGCGCGTCCGCCCCTTGGCCACCTGGTCGTCGAAGTACTCTTCGTAGTGGTGGCCCACCGTCACGTCGCCGCCCACCACCAGCGTCACCGGGCGGGCGGGGGCTGGAGCGGCCGCCTGAGGGGTGGGGTGTCCGGTTTCGGACCCGGGCGGAGGGGCTGACGGGGCCTCGCGCGGCGGGCCTTCCGTGGTGCCGGAGGGCTCCATTCCCGGGGGCGGGGCCGTGGGCGTCACGGGGCGGGGATGACAGGCGGAAAGCGACAGCAGGAGCAGCAGGGCGGCGTGGCGCATGGGCAAGGGGAAACTCTACCTTGCACGGGGAAACGCGCGACGCGTAGATTGCCGCGCGCTCATGGCCCGGGAAAAGGACAACATCGCTCTGTCCGACGAGCACAACACCCGCGGCATCGAGCTGGCGGACCGGGGCTGGCTGGACGAGGCCATCAAGGAGTTCAGGAAGGCCATCGACCTGGACCCCACGTCGGCGCACGCTCACGACAACCTGGCCACGGTCTACGCGGAGAAGAAGCAGTTCCGCGAGGCGCTGGCGGAGTACCTCACCGCGCTGAAGCTGGAGCCGGAGAGCGCCACCGCGCACTACAACCTGGCCTGCTTCCTCTCCACCCACGCCAGCGAGATGGCGGTGGAGGAGTACAAGGAAGCCATCGAGCTGGATCCGGAGTACCCGGACGCCCACCTCAACCTGGGCCTCACCTACGCGGACCAGGGGCGGGTGGAGGAGGCGATGCGCGAGCTGCACTCCGCCATCGAGCTGGATCCGCAGGACGCCTTCCCCCGGCATGAGCTGGCGGCGCTGATGATGGACGAGGGCGACTACCGCTCGTCCATCACCCAGCTGAAGGAAGTGGTGCGGCTGGAGCCGGACAACTTCGAGGCGCAGCTGGACCTGGGCATCTGCTACGCGCAGAAGGGCTTCTACGCGGAAGCGGAGCGCGCCTACGAGCGCGCCCGGGCGCTCAACGCGGAAGACCTCCTGCTCAACTACAACCTGGCGGCGCTGTACGCGCTGTGGGGCCGTCCGAAGGACGCCGTCCAGTACCTGCAGAAGGCGTTGGCGGCGGACCGGCAGAAGGTCCTGGGGTGGCTGTCCGCGGACCCCATGTTCGACGTGCTCAAGGGCGATCCGGACTTCGAAGCCCTCTTCTGAGGGAATCACACAATGGAATGGGTTTTCCTGGGGCTGGCGCTGCTGCTGGTCGTCGCGAACGGCTTCTTCGTGGCGACGGAGTTCGCCATCGTGAAGATCCGCGCCACGCGCCTGCAGTCCCTGGTGGACGAGGGCACGCCCGGCGCGGGCATGGCACTGAAGATGGTGGGCGAGCTGGATGCGTACCTGTCCGCCACCCAGTTCGGCATCACGCTCGCGTCGCTGGGCCTGGGCTGGCTGGGTGAGCCCGCGTTCGAACACCTGCTGCACCCGGTGATGGAGAAGGTGCTGCCGGAGGCGCTGGCGGCGAAGTACGGCTCCACGGCGGCGGGCATCCTCGGCTTCAGCATCATCACGTTCCTGCACATCGTGATGGGGGAGCTGGCGCCCAAGAGCGTCGCCATCCAGCGCGCGGAGCAGACGACGCTCGCGGTCGCGCTGCCCATGCGCGCGTTCTACTTCCTCTTCTACCCGGCCATCCGGCTGCTCAACTGGCTGGCGGGGCTGGTGCTCAAGGCGTTCGGTCTGCACTCCGCCAGCGAGTCCCACGAGGCGACGAACGAAGAGGAGCTGCGCGTCATCCTGCACAGCTCCGCGCAGGCGGGTGCCATCACCACGGCGCGCGCGGAGCTGCTGGAGCGCGCGCTGGAGATGGCGCAGAAGACGGCGCGGCAGGTGATGGTGCCGCGCAACCAGATGCGCTACCTGGACGTGGAGGAGCCGCTGGACAGGAACGTCATCGACGCGCGGGCGTCCGGGCACACGTGGCTGCCGGTATGCCGGGGCAACCTCGACGAGGTCGAGGGCGTGGTGAACGTGAAGGACCTGTTCTTCCTCCTGTCGCGCGGCGAACTGCGCAGCCTGTCCCAGGTGCAGCGGCCGGTGCTCTTCATCCCGGAGAACGCGACGCTGGAGCAGTTGCTGGCGGAGTTCCGCCGCCGCCGCCGGCAGATCGCCCTGGTGGTGGACGAGCACGGTGGCACGTCGGGGCTCGTCACCATCGCGGACGTGGTGGCGGAGGTGGTGGGCGACGTGGCGGAGCTGGGCCGGCGCGTGGAGGAGGTGCGGGCGCTTCCGGGCGGCCGCTTCGAGCTGCCCGGCACCGCGCAGCTGGACGACCTGGAGGCCCAGCTGGACGTGAACTTCGACCTGAGCGACGACGAGAAGGGCGAGGTGACGACCATCGCCGGCTACCTGATGACGAAGCTGGGCCGCGTGCCGGAGAAGGGCGACAGCCTCAAGCTCGACATGTGGCGCATCCTCGTGGAGGAGGTGGACGGCCCCCGCGTGGTGCGCGTGACGGTGGAGCCGCAGTCGCGCCCCACCGCGGTGCCCAAGGACGGAGGCCGCTCCACGGAGCCGCCCGCGCCGTCCGGCGAGACGGGGTGAAGGCCTAGCCCTTGGTGGGCTTCACGGCCTTCTTCTTCGCGCCGCCCTGGATGGAGGCCGGCTTCACCTTGGTCTTGGGCCGGTCCACCTTGAGCAGCTCCAGGTTCGTTTCTCCGTCCGTGGTCAGCTTCAGGATGCCCACGTCCGGCGCGAACCACATGAAGCTCTCCATGGAGCGCCCCTCCGAGCCGGGGCGGCTGGCGCGGGCCGTGGTGATGTTCTTGATCTTCAGCGCCTTGAAGGTGCCCGCCGCGACGGTGACCTCCTCCTCGCCCACCACCGTGGCCTCCTTGTCGAAGGTCGTGGCGATGATGGGGCGCAGGCCGCCCTTCTTCGCCGGGGGCTGGAGCTTCACCGACAGGCTGTTCTTCCAGGTGCCGCCCGGCACCATCACGGACGGCGCGGGCACGGCCGCGCCCTCCGCGTTCACCACCTGCACGTCCATGCCGGACGCGGACAGCAGCGTGCCCTCCAGGCCGCCCAGGCCCGTGCGGACACCGTTGGCGTCGCAGGTGAGGTCCGTCTGGCCGCTGCGGCCCTTGAGGCTCACCGCCAGCGTGGCCTTCACCGTTCCGTCCGGAGCCGGGGTGACGTCCTTCGTCGCCAGCACGAGCTCCGAGGAGTGGCCCGCCCGGTACGTCAGCGTGAGGCCGTCCTCCATGGGGAACCAGGGGTTCGGACAAGGGGCCGGCGCCGCCGCCGCCACCACCATGTCAGACCGGGGTGCTACCTGAGACGTCGGGGACGCGCCCACGAGGAGCGACAGGGCAAGCAAGGGCTGAAACGTAGGACGCCTCCAGAAAGATCAAGTGGAAGGTAGGGTGGGCCGGCTGCTTTGCAAGGGTGGTGCGAGGCCACCGACGAACCGGCCTGTAGCACTGGACATAGGGTCATGCGTGGCATGGTCACGCTTGATCCCCGGTGGGGTGCGTTGGTACTCCTGCCGAACGCTGCGGAGCCGATTTTCCGGCCTCGCGCGCGTTTTCACCCCGTCACACCGACGGCCGTAGGGAGAACCGCTGGCATGCGAATCAAGCGCCTGGACATCACCGGCTTCAAGTCGTTCATGGAGCGGAGCGTCTTCTCCTTCGACGAGGGCGTCACGGGCGTCGTCGGCCCCAACGGGTGTGGCAAATCCAACGTCGTGGACGCCATCCGCTGGGTGATGGGCGAGCAGAGCGCGAAGAACCTGCGCGGCCGCGGCATGGAAGACGTCATCTTCAACGGCTCGGAGAACAAGCCGCCCCTGTCCATGGCGGAGGTGTCGCTCACCTTCCTCGTGGACGACACGGACACGCTGGCGCCGCAGTACCAGGGCTTCAGTGAGATCACCGTGACGCGCCGGCTGTTCCGCAACGGCGACTCCGAGTACCTCATCAACAAGACCGTCTGCCGCCTGCTGGACATCACCGAGCTGTTCCTCGGCACCGGCGTGGGCACCAAGGCCTACTCCATCATCGAGCAGGGCCGCGTGGGCCTCATCGTCTCCAGCAAGCCGGAGGACCGCCGGCACCTGCTGGAAGAGGCCGCGGGCGTCACCAAGTACAAGGCCCGCCGCAAGGCCGCCGAGCGCAAGATGGAGGCCACCGAGGCCAACCTCCTGCGCGTCAACGACATCACGGGCGAGCTGGAGAAGCGGCTCGACACGCTGTCGCGCCAGGCGAAGAAGGCGGAGAAGTACCGCAAGCTCAAGGCGCGCATGCGGGAGATCGACCTGCACTCCACCAGCCACCGCTCGCTGGAGCTGATGGCGGAGAAGCGCGTGCTCCAGTCCCGCCTGGAGAACCTGGGCGGCGAGGAGCGCGAGGGCCTGGACCGGGTGAAGGAGCTGGAGGAGGTCATCACCCGGCGCCGCGCGGAGCTGGACGCGGAAGGGGCGGCCCTCCAGCAGTACGCCGGCGAGGTGCACGCGCTGGAGAGCGCCCTGCAGCGCGACGCGCAGGAGCTGGCGTACGGCCGCCGCGACTTCGAGGAGACCGGCGCGCGCGTGGCGTCCGCGCAGGCGGAGCTGGACGCGCTGCTCGCGCGGCAGGCGGAGGTGGTGCAGACCATGACGGCCCGCGAGGCGGAGCTGTCGGGCATCGCCGGGTCGTACAAGGAAGACGAAGTGGCCATGCAGGTGGCGCTGGAGGAGCAGCGCCGCGTCTCCGTGCTCCAGACGGAGATCTCCCTGCGCCTGGAGCAGGAGCGGGCGGGGCTGGTGGCCGTGGCCACGCGCCTGGCCAACCACGAGAGCAACCTGGTCAACCTCGCGCGCCAGCGCACGGACCTGGAGGCCCGCCGCGCGAAGCTGGCCGGTGAGCTGGAGGCCCTGCGCGCCCAGGAGCAGGAGCTGGACTCCGTCCGCACCCAGGCGGCGAAGCACGTGGAGGACACGCGCCACCTGGCCTCTGAACTCGCCGAGCGCCGGGGCCAGGAGGAGGAGGCCCTCACCCGCACGCGGGAGGCCTTCACGGAGAACGAGGTCCAGGTCATCGCGCTGCGCGAGGAGCTGAGCGACAAGCGCAGCCGCCTGGCGTCCCTGGAGGACATCCAGAAGAACTACGACGGCTTCGACCGGGGCGTGCGCGCCGTCATGGTGCGCGCGGCGGAGGCCGCCCGCGAGCAGGGCATCTTCGGCCTGGTGGCGGATGTCCTCACGGTGAACTCGCCGCGCTACGAGCGCGCGGTGGAGGCCGCCCTGGGCGAGCGGCTCCAGCACGTCATCGTGGACAGCCGCGAGAAGGGCGTGGAGCTGGTGGAGTACCTGAAGGGCCACGCCGAAGGGCGCGGCACCTTCCTGCCGGTGCCCTCCGGCGAGCAGGCCCGGGCCTTCGTGGAGCCGGACCTCACGCGCCCGGGCGTCCTGGCGCACGCGCTGAAGGAAGTGTCCTGCGAGCCCGCGCTGGAGCCGGTGCTCAAGCTGCTCCTGGGTGACGTGGTCATCGTCCAGGACCTGCCGGCCGCGCGCGAGTACGCGGAAGCCACCCCCGTGCCGTGCACGCTCGTCACGCTGGAGGGCGAGGTCTTCCGCACCGACGGCTCCATCACCGGCGGCGAGCGCGAGGGCGCGGCGGTGGGCGCGCTCCAGAAGAAGCGCGAGATCGCGGAGCTGGCGGCCGAAGTGGCCCGGGTGGAGGAGCGCTACAACGAGATCTTGACCCGCCACTACACGCTCCAGAAGCAGATGGGGCAGGCGGAGGCCGTCCTCAAGGGCCTGGGCAAGGAGCAGCACGCGGAGGAGGTCAACCTGGCCAGCCAGGAGAAGGACCTCCACAAGGCGAGCGAGGACCTGGCCCGGGTGCGCGAGCGGCTGCGCTCGCTGGAGGGCGAGGAGGGGCAGCTCTCCCAGAGCCACACCGCGCTCGCCAACGAGGAGGAGTCCAGCCGCGGCGAGGTGGCCCACGGCCAGGCGGACCGCGAGGCGCGCGAGGAGCGCGTGCGCCAGTACGCCGGGGAGCTGGAGGGCCTGCGCCAGCGCGCGGACAGCGCGTCCTCGGACCTGATGGGCCTGCGCGTGAAGGTGGCCGCCGGCAGCGAGCGCGGCGAGTCCGCCCGCAAGGAGCTGGAGAGCCTGGTGTCGCAGCGCCGGGACATGGAGGCGCGCGTCAGCCGCCTGCAGGCCACGGTGACGGAGGGCCGCGCCAAGGTGGAGGTGCTGCAGGGCCGGCTCGCGGAGCTGGAGTCCACCAAGGACCACCGCGCGGAGGAGCACCGCGTGGCCGCGGAGGCCCTGGAGGCCCGCCGCACCGCGCACACCACCGCCACCACGGAGGTGCGCGAGCAGGACACCGCCTTCCGCGAGCTGCGCGGCCGGCTGGACGAGCTCATGCAGGGCCTGTCGCAGATCACGCTGCGCGAGAAGGAGATCGGCCTGGAGCTGGAGCACCTGGCCGCCGGCATCCGTGAGCGCTACCAGTTGGAGCTGGCCACGGAGCTGCACAACTACCACCTGCTGGCGCCGCTCTCGCCGGAGGTGGAGAGCGAGCTCAAGGACCTGCGCGCGCAGGTGGAGAAGATGGGGGAGATCAACCTCACCGCCATCGACGAGCACGCGGAGCTGTCCAAGCGCTTCGAGTTCCTCTCCACCCAGCGCCAGGACCTCCAGGCGTCCATCAGCCAGCTGAAGGAAGCCATCGTCCGCATCGACGCGACGAGCCGCGAGCGCTTCAAGCAGACCTTCGACGTGGTGAACGACAAGTTCCAGGCCATCTTCCCGCGCCTGTTCGGCGGTGGCCGCGCCAGCCTCATCCTGACGCAGGAGGGCCCCAACGGAGAGCCGGGCGTGGAAATCGTGGCCCAGCCGCCGGGCAAGAAGCTCCAGAGCGTCAACCTGCTCTCCGGCGGCGAGAAGGCCCTCACCGCCGTGGCGCTCATCTTCGGCATCTTCCTCATCAAGCCCACCCCCTTCTGCCTCCTGGACGAGGTCGACGCCCCGCTGGATGAGGGCAACGTGGGCCGCTACAACGACATGGTGAAGGAGATGAGCCGCCAGTCGCAGTTCATCCTCATCACCCACAACAAGCGCACCATGGAGATCGCCGACACGCTCTACGGCGTCACCATGGAGGAGCCCGGCATCTCCAAGCTCGTCAGCGTGAAGATGCGCGAGGCCTCCGCGCACAACGACGACAAGGTCCCCGCCGCGTCGTAAGGCGCGCAGCCCCAGAAAGACGACGGGCGCCCCGGGATGTCCTCCGGAGCGCCCGTTGTCATTTCAGGGTGCCGCGTGCCGCGAAGGACTACTTCTTCTTCGCCGGCGCGTAGCTCTTCTTCGGGCAGGCGCCCTGGTCCGCGGCCAGACGCTGCTGGGCGGCGGAGAGGTCCTTCTGGGTGTTGGCCAGGGCCTCCTGGCTGGCGGCCTCCACCGGGGCCCAGTCTTCCTTCTGGGCCTTGAGCTCCTGCACCAGCTTCAGCGTCGTCTGGTCCACCGTCTCCTGCGCCTTGAGCGCATCCACCCACTTGGTGGCGGAGTCCACCAGCGACTGGCACTTGGAGGACAGCTCGTCGAAGAGCTTGTAGTCCTTCGTCTTGGTGTACTTCTGCACGACGGCGTCATACGTGTCCGCCGCGTTGGTGCGAGCGCCGAAGGCGATGGCGGACGCGGCGGCCGTCTGGGTGCGCGCCAGCTCCAGCTGGAAGAAGCGCAGCTCCGGCGGCATGTCCGCGGAGGCCTCCACCGGGGCCTGCGAGTTGAAGAACACGAAGCGGAAGGGGAACTTCAGCTCGCCCGTCGTCGTCGCGGGCATCTTCGCCATCTTCGCCTGGAGGCAGGACGCGAGCTGGTCACCCTCGGTGCTGCCGGAGGGCTTGAAGACGACCTCCGTGGGGTTCGGCTGGCCCTTCACGATGTGGATGTCGGAGCTCAGCACCGGCGGCGTGGACGCCTTGTAGCCGGCGAAGCAGTCACACCAGCTCTTCTCCGCCAGGCGCACCGTGCCGGAGAAGTCCGAGCCCTCGTTGATGCCCATGGTGACGGAGGGGTTGTTGGCGGTGGCGTGGTCGTACTCGTACGAGGCCTCCACCGGCTTGGCGTCCGCCGCCAGCGCAGTGGGCTTCACGTGCGTGTCCAGCACCTGCTGGATGCAGGCGGTGCCCGCCGGGGTGAGGTTCTCACCGGAGACGGCGTGCGTGGCGCCCTGGGCGTTGACGGTCGTCTTCACCGTCACCTTGGTGCTGGCCGCCGGGCCGCGGTTGGCCGGGTCCACCAGGCACTCCAGCACGTCCGGACGGACGCTCAGGAGCGCGCCCACGAGGACGCCCTCGTTGGCGGGGGAGGGCAGGGTCTGCTCGTGCGGGAAGCAGGTCGCCAGGTCGAACGGAGGCTGGTTGGTGATGCGCAGCCGCTCTTCCTTGGTCATCTGCTTCTGCCCCTCGGCGGGGGCTTCGGTCTTCTGCTGTCCGGCACAGGCGGCGGTGAGGATGACGGAGGCGACGGCGAGACGTCTCAGCATGGTGAGGCTTTCTCCCGGTTGGGGTGGTTGGGACTGCGCTCGGGCGCTCACTTCTCCAGGCCCTCGGCGTTCTTGAGGTCCTTGAGGCGGAGCCCGTTCTTCTTCAACAGGCGGTAGAGGCTCTGCATGGACAGGCCGGTGCGCTGCTCCGCGGCCTTCATGTCGAAGGCCACCTCGCGCATGATTTCGGCGAAGTACAGCCGCTCGAAGTCCGCGAGCACCCGGTCCTTCGCTTCGTGGTACGGCATGCCGGTGACGATGGCCGTCACGTTGGTGGCCGGCTCCGTGCCTTCGGCCCGCTTGGGCGTGTGCGCCAGGAAGTCCAGCCAGCTGGTGTTGCCCGTCTCCTGCATCAGCGCGCCGCGCTCCAGCACGTTGCGCAGCTCGCGCACGTTGCCCGGCCAGTCGTAGCCCTCGAAGAGGGCCAGCGTCTGCGGCGTCAATTCCAGCGCGGCCTTCATGCCGCGCGACAGCGCCTGCGACAGCGTGGGGATGTCGTCGCGGCGGGTGCGCAGGGGCGGCAGCCGCACGCGCGCCACCGCCAGCCGGAAGTAGAGGTCCGCGCGGAAGCGGCCCTGGCGCACGTCCTCCTCCAGGTTGCGGTGCGTGGAGGCGATGACGCGCACGTCCACCGCCACCGGCTGCCCGTCCAGCGACGGCACCTCGCGCGTCTCCAGCACGCGCAGCAGCTTGCCCTGCACGGACATGGGCAGCTCGCCCACCTCGTCCAGGAAGAGCGTGCCGCCGCGCGCCGCCTCGAAGATGCCGCGCGCGGCCTTGTCCTCGTTCTCCCCGGCGCGCAGGCCCCCGAACAGCTCGCGCTCCGCCTTCTCCTCGGAGATGAGGTTGCAGTCCACGACCTTGAAGGCGCCGTGGCGGCGCAACGAGTGCTGGTGCACCGCCCGCGCGGCCAGCTCCTTGCCCGTGCCCGTCTCACCCTCGACGAGCAGGTTCATGTCCTCGCGCGCGATGCGGCGCAGCTCCGTGAAGACCCAGCGCATCTTCTCCGAGCTGCCCACGAGCTGCCCGAAGGACTCCGTGCCGGCGACCTCCACCTCCGTCGCGCGGGCGGCCACCTTCACCGCGAGCTTCGTCTTGCCCAGCTCCACCTTGTCGCCGCTGCTGACGAAGGCCTGGAGGATGCGCCGGCCGTCCAGGAACGTGCCGTTGCGGCTGCCGGTGTCGCGCAAGAGCAGCCCCTGCGGCAGCCGCTCCACCTCCAGGTGACGGCGGCTCACCGTCGGGTCGCTCAAGACCAGGTCCCCCGCGGCGTCGGAACCCACGCGCACCAGCGCGTCCCGCGTGGTGACCTTCTTGCCCTTGTCCGGACCGCCCACCACCTCCACCGTCCACTCGTGAAGGGGGACGCGGGTGGCCTGGGCTTCGCGCTCCGCCTGGACGGTTTCGGTGACATCCGGTCTGTCAATCATGGTCACGGACCCCTCGTTGCAACGGGGCGCGCGGGGCAAAAAGACCCCGCCTCGCCCTCAATCCCGCCTCTTTAGGGGGGACTGCACACAAGGGGCAAGCGGAACAAGTGGACTCGGAAACGTCCGTTGAAGGTGAAGACAGAAGGGGCCCGTCCGCTCCCCTACCGGGGACGTCGGGCCTGCCTCCCGTGCGCCTTCGCGCCTCAGTACTTCGCGGGTGCGTCGCTCGCGGGGAAGGACTCCTTGGACTGCTCATCCACCGCGTCGTCGCCCGCGCCGCCGCCGGAGCGCACGCTCGCGTTGGTGGGGCCCTTCACCTCGCGCGTCGGCACCTCCGCGTTGGCGTTCGCCTTGCGCTTCGTGCCCTTGGACTCCGACGCGGCCGCGCGGCCCGTGCCGGCCTGCGCGTTCACCATGCGCGCGCCCAGCAGGTTCTTGGCGCGCTCGGCCAGGTTGCGCTGCTCGTCCTGCCAGTCGCGGAAGAGCTGCGCCAGCTCCTGGTCCCCCGCGGCCTCCGCGTCGCGCAGGTACTGCTCGCTCACCGACGCGCCCTTGAGCAGGTGGTAGAGCGTGCTGATGAGGTCGTGGTGCTCATCCCGGGTCCCCGTCGTTTCCTGTCCGCCCGCCATGGTGTTCCTCCCGTGAAAAGGGGTGAATGCCTTGACGGAGAAGCTAGGCACGGTGGGAACGGGTGGCGTCCGGACCCGGGGCCCGGCCGCCTGGCTGCTCATGCGTGGAGCATCGGGTCCAGCTTGCCCTCGCGGTCGAGCGCGGCCATGTCGGAATAGCCGCCCACGTGCGTGTCGCCGATGAAGATCTGCGGCACGGTGCGCTGGCCACCGCTCATCTCCACCAGCTTCGCGCGGGCGTCGTCGTCTCCGGTGACGTCCACCTCTTCGTACGCCACGCCCTTGCGCTTGAGCAGGTCCTTCGCGCGCACGCAAAAGCCACAGTAGGTCGTCGTGTAGATCTTCACGGGCTTCATGGATTTCCTCCTGGCTCTCTTGATGCCAAACCTAAGGGTCCGTTGCGCGCGCGACCACGGGTGTCCCGCGTGCCTGGCCCCTCGAAACACGACGGCCCCCGGTACCCAGGTGGGCGCCGGAGGCCGTCAAGTCCCGTCCCCTGAATGAAGCGGGGAAGGGCGGGGCGACTACATGCCCATGCCGCCCATACCGCCCATGCCACCCATGCCGCCCATGCCACCGCCGGCGGCGCCCTTGTCGTCGTCCGCCTTCGGGCGCTCGGCGACCATGGCCTCCGTGGTGAGCATCAGCGAGGCGACCGACGCGGCGTTCTGCAGCGCGGTGCGGCTCACCTTGGCCGGGTCGATGACGCCCGCGGCCAGCAGGTCCTCGTAGACGCCCGTGGCGGCGTTGAAGCCGAAGGAGCCCGTGCCCTCCTTGACCTTGTTGACCACCACGCTGCCCTCCAGGCCGCCGTTGCCGACGATCTGACGCAGCGGCTCCTCGACGGAGCGACGGATGATGTCCACGCCGGACTTCTCACCGTCGGCGACCTTCAGGCCGTCCAGGGCCTTGAGGCAGCGGATGTACGCCACGCCGCCGCCGGGGACCACGCCCTCTTCCACGGCCGCGCGGGTCGCGTTGAGCGCGTCCTCCACGCGGGCCTTCTTCTCCTTCATCTCCGTCTCGGTCGCGGCGCCCACGTTGATGACGGCCACGCCGCCCACGAGCTTCGCGAGGCGCTCCTGGAGCTTCTCACGGTCGTAGTCGCTGGAGGTCTCCTCCACCTGGGCGCGGATCTGCTTCACGCGCGCCTCGATCTCCGTCTGGCTGCCGGAGCCGTCGACGATGGTGGTGTTGTCCTTGTCGATGGTGATGCGCTTGGCGCGGCCCAGGTCCTGGAGCGTCAGCGTGTCCAGCTTGATGCCCAGGTCCTCGGCGATCATCCGGCCGCCGGTGAGGGTCGCGATGTCCTCCAGCATGGCCTTGCGGCGGTCGCCGAAGCCCGGCGCCTTCACCGCCGCCACGTTCAGCACGCCGCGGATCTTGTTCACCACCAGGGTGGCCAGGGCCTCGCCCTCGACCTCCTCGGCGATGATCAGCAGAGGCTTACCGGCGCGCGCCACCTGCTCCAGGATGGGGAGCAGGTCCTTCATCGAGGAGATCTTCTTCTCGTGGATGAGGATGAGGGGGTCGTTCAGCACGACCTCCATGCGCTCCGGATCCGTCACGAAGTACGGGGACAGGTAGCCGCGGTCGAACTGCATGCCCTCGACGACGTCCAGGGTGGTGTCCAGGCCCTTGGCCTCCTCCACCGTGATGACGCCCTCCTTGCCGACCTTCTCCATCGCGTCCGCGATGATCTGGCCGATGGTGGTGTCGCCGTTGGCGGAGATGGTGCCAACCTGGGCGATCTCCTTGTTGCCCTTGGTCGGCTTCGCCAGCGTCTTCAGCTCGGCGATGATGGCGCTGACGGCCTTGTCGATGCCGCGCTTGATGTCCATCGGGTTGTGGCCCGCGGCGACCAGCTTCGCGCCCTCGCGGAAGATGGCCTGCGCCAGCACGGTGGCCGTGGTCGTGCCGTCACCGGCGACGTCGGAGGTCTTGGAGGCGACCTCCTTGACCATCTGGGCGCCCATGTTCTCGAACTTGTTCTCCAGTTCGATTTCCTTCGCCACCGTCACGCCGTCCTTCGTGATGGTGGGGGAGCCGAAGCTCTTCTCGATGACGACGTTGCGGCCCTTGGGCCCCAGGGTCACCTTGACCGCGTCGGCCAGGATGTTCACGCCGCGCAGGATGGCGTCACGCGCGCGCACTTCGAAAATGATGTCCTTCGCCATGGTCTGAATCCTCTAAAGGTTGGGAGTGGAAAGACGAACGGCGGGCTTCACTTCTCGATGATGCCCAGCACGTCCTCTTCGCGGAGGATCAGGTGATCCTCGCCGTCCAGCTTGATCTCCGTGCCCGCGTACTTGCTGAAGAGGATGGTGTCGCCGGCCTTGATGTCCATGGCGCGCACCTTGCCGTCCTCCAGCACCTTGCCGTTGCCGACGGCGATGACCTTGCCCTCGAGCGGCTTCTCCTTCGCCGTGTCGGGGATGAAGAGGCCACCCTTGGTCTTGTTCTCCTCGGCGACGCGCTTGATGATGAGCCGATCCTGCAGGGGACGAATCTTCATGGCTTGCTCCTGTGAATCGCGGCTGCCGGAGGCGGACGGAAGGTCCGGACCGGGACGCCGCAGGGGTTGTTGAAAAAGAGCCTGTGGGCCCTGGCGTTGGCACTCGCACCCGCTGAGTGCTAACGCCCAGGCGCGGCGGATAATAACCAGGGACTTCACCTCGTCAAGCGACGTCGGGACATCTGTCCGGATGCCTCTAAATACCCGTCCTGATTGGGCTTTTCTCAAAAACATTCCCGCCTGGCGCGCCTGCCCGCAAGGCCGTCCCGGGTGTCGTGCCGTTGGCACTCGGCGTCCCTGAGTGCCAGCGTAAGTGCTTGATAAGACTTGGGTCGCCTTTGCCTGCCTGGGGCCGCGTGGCTACGCTTGTCCGGAGCGTGTCCTGGTGGGTCCGGGCGCCGGCCCGGTGGCCTTCCAGGCTTCATCCGGGAGGTGTGCTCGATGAGCGGACTGGTGACGTCCTCTTCCTCGCTGAAGGAGTTCTTCCGGGAACTCCTCTTGGAGGTCGCGGCCCGGCAGCGGGTGGCGCTGGGCGAGTCCACCGAGTTCTATCTGGTGAACCTGCTGGCGGAGTTCGCGGCCACGGACAAGCTGTTCAGCCGTGACGCGGAAGGCCGGCGCGACCACGAACCCCTGGCGGAGCTGTACCACCGCGCGCTGCAGCAGGAGCGCGAGGAGCGCATCCGCACGCTGCGGCGGCTGGGCGACGTGTCGCTCTACAAGGTCGGCTTCTTCTCCGGCGCGCTGCAGCAGGGGATGGTGGGCCCCGACTACTACATCCAGATGGGCGGCGCGGCCTACGGACAGGTGGCGGAGCTGGTGCCCGCGGGCGGCTTCACCGGCGTGTACCGCGAGCTGTGCGACAAGTTCCGCGCGCTCGTGGAGGTGCTGGAGGAGATCAGCGCGCGCGGGCTGATGAGCGCGGGGCCGGAGGGCGCGCTGCGCGTCTACGAGTCCTGGTCGCGCACGGGCAGCGACCGGCTGGAGCGCGTGCTGGTGGATGCGGGTTGGGTCCCGCGCAAGGGGTCGCTTGCCAACTGACGCCGCGGACTTCCCGCTCGTGGGGAGGCTCCAGGCCCACCTGGAGGCCATCTACGGCTTCCGGTGCGAGGCCCGCGCGGAGGCCTTCGTGGTGGTGGACGCGGAGGTCGCCGCGCTCCTGGGCGGCACCGGGCGCGCGCCGGAGGAGCTGCTGGTGCTGGAGGCCCGGGGCGACCTGGAGGTGGCGCTCTACCTGGACCCGGCCCTGCGCGAGCGCATGGGGCGCTACTCGGGCAGCCCCCTCGCCTCCGTGCTGGAAGGCGACCTGGACGGCTACTGCCAGGTGACCGAGGGCGTCAGCCACTTCCTCTACGTCGCGCACACGGCGCACTACGAGCGCACGGTGTCGCTCCTGGAGCTGGAGGCCCAGGCGGAGGTGGACAAGTTCGTGGTCTGCCTGCTGCACCGCTGGGGCGAGGGCGTGGCCGGGTGGGCGCGGGAGCTGCTGACGCGCCTCTTCGACCAGGTCGCGTACCAGCCGCTGCTGTCCGGGGAGGAGCGCTGGCGCTACGAGGAGGCGAACCGGCTGTCCCGGCGCTTCTGCACGCGGCTCATGCCGCACGTCCTGGACCGGCGGTTGGACCGGCTCCTCGGCGACCTGCGTTATGCGTACCGGCTGGGCGCGGAGGCCAAGCTGCGCCACCTCGCGCACGGCGGTTGAGGGTCCCGGCCGCCCGCTGCTTCGGGTAGGGTGGGGGCCATGCCGCGCGAGGCGTCCTCAGGAGGCATCGTCATCCGCTTCCAGGACGGTGCCTGGGAGGTCGCGGTCATCCGTCCGCACGGGCGCCAGTTGTGGGCGCTGCCCAAGGGGCACGTGGACCCGGGCGAGTCGCCGGAGCAGACCGCGCGGCGCGAGGTGCGGGAGGAGACGGGGCTCTCCTCGGTGGCGCTGCTCGCGCCCCTGGGGGAGATCCGCTACGTCTACCAGTTCCGGGGGCAGCGCATCTTCAAGCGCGTCCACTTCTTCCTCTTCCGCTACGAGGCGGGAGAGCTGGGGCCGCTGCCGGGGCCGCGCGTGGAGGTGGACGAGGTGCGCTGGATGCCGCTCGAGGGGCTGATTCCGGCGCTGGGCTACAAGGGTGAGAAGGCCGTCGCCGGCCGGGCGCTGCGGTGGATGCGCGCCCAGGGACTGGCGTCCGGGGCTCCTCCCCCCGTGGAGGGGAAGGAGCCGGGGTAGGGCGTCAAGGCTACTTCTTGGCTTCCTCGCCCACGTACTTGCCGGACAGCGCCTCGCGCACGTCGCGGTCGAACTTCACGCGCTGGGTGGCGACCTCGCGCAGGGCGAGCACGGGCGGCTTGTTCTTCGACGTCTCGATGATGGGCCGGGCGCCGGCCATCAGCTGGCGCGCGCGCTTGGCGCCCAGGAGCACCAGCGCGAACCGGTTGTCCACGTAGGGAAGGCAGTCTTCAACGGTAACGCGGGCCATGGAACATCCTTCTTGGCTCTGGGGAGCCGGTGGAAGCCTCTCAACCTAAAGAGCACCTCCGGATCAGTCAAGGAAGGATGGCGGGCCGGAAGGTCCACCGGGCGTCCAGCCGGGCACCGCCTCCCCGCCCGCCCTCCACCCCCTGGGACTGGCGGCCAGCGGACGCACTCGCACTCCGGGTGTTGGCTGCCATACGCTCCATTCTCAGGCTCCGGAATTCAAGAGCCCGGGGCCTCAACGGATCCGGAAGCGCGCGTTGTTTTGACGAGTAGGGAATGGGACTCCAGGGTGGGTCCTCATCACCCCGCGCTGGGGACTCTCCCGAGCGCGGGCATGCAGGAGGAGGTTCCGCATGAGCGCAGGAGCGTCCCGCGGCCGGGGCCGGCGGGTGGCTGGGGGGAAGGTGGCGGCATGGGAGGGGGGGCCGTGGTGAGTGGGCCGGTGCTCGTCACGGGGCCCACGGGCAACGTGGGCCGGGCGGTGGTGCGCGCGCTGCTGGCGGAAGGGGTGGCGGTGCGCGCGGCGGTGAAGTCACCCGAGCACACGGTGTCGCTGCTCAAGGAGATGGACGGGGACGTGATGCCGGTGCCGCTGGACTTCCGGCGGCCGGAGACGTTCCTCCCCGCGCTGGAGGGCGTGCGGGGCGTGTTCCTGATGCGGCCGCAGGTGCTCGCGCACGCGGAAGGGACGCTCAACGCGTTCATCGACGCGGCCGGCACTCAGGGCGTGAAGCAGGTGGTGTTCCTGTCCATGGCGGGCGCGGAGAAGCGCGCGTGGGCGCCGCACCACGCGGTGGAGGAGCACCTGAAGCGCTCCACCGTCGGGTGGACGCTGCTGCGCCCGGCGTTCTTCGCGCAGAACCTGGGGGACGCGTACCGCGAGGACATCCGCCAGGACGGCCGGCTCTACATGCCCGCGGGCCACGGCAAGGTGGCCTTCGTGGACGTGCGCGACGTGGGCGAGGTGGCGGCGCGGGCGCTGCTGGACACGTCGCTGCGCAACCGCGCCTTCACGCTCACCGGGCTGGAGGCGGTGACGTTCGACGAGGTGGCGTCGGTGCTGTCGGAGGTGCTGGGCCGGCCCATCCGCTACGTGCCCGCGTCGGTGCCCGGCTACGTGCGCCACCTGCACCAGCGCCGGCTGTCGTGGGACCAGCTGGGCCTGCAGACGCTGATGCACGTGGGCCTCCGCTTCGGGAAGGCGGAGCAGGTGGACCCCACGCTCACCAACCTGCTGGGCCGCCCCACGCGCACGGTGCGCCAGTACATCGAGGACCACGCGCCGCTCTGGCGCTGACGGCCTTCAGGCGTACCAGAGCGCCCAGAGGATGAGCACGGCCTGCAGGGGCAGCCGCAGCCAGAGCAGGGCCGGGGGAATCTTCCGGAACTGCTCCGGGTGCCAGGCCATGTAGAGGTTCGCGGGGAACACGGCCACGAACAGCGCGACCAGTCCCCAGGCCGCGAGCCGCGTGGTGGCGGGCACCAGCAGGAAGATGCCCAGCAGCACCTCCGCCACGCCGCTCACGAGCACCAGCTCCCGGGGCCGGGGCAGGTACGGCGGCATGATGCGCATGTACATGCGGGGCTTGAGGAAGTGGTTCACCCCCGCGGCGACCATGAACAGCGCGAGCACGTACTGAAGGATGGTTTTCACGTCCATGGGCGGTGGGGCTCCTCGCGGCGGCATGCAAGCGCGCGCGAGGCGCCCCGTCCACGCCTACTTTTCGGCGAACGCCTCCGAGACGATGGCGCGCGCCTCCTGGACGATGGTGTCCAGGTGCGCCTGGTCGCGGAAGCTCTCCGCGTAGATTTTGTAGACGTCCTCCGTGCCGGACGGCCGCGCGGCGAACCAGCCGTTCTCCGTCGTCACCTTGAGGCCGCCCAGGTCCGCGTTGTTGCCCGGGGCGCGCGTGAGGCGCTGGAGGATGGGCTCGCCCGCGAGCGACGTGGCCTTCACCGCCTCCGGGGACAACTTCTTCAGCGCGGCCTTCTGCGCGGACGTGGCCGGCTGGTCGATGCGCGTGTACAGCGGCGCGCCGAACTTCTTCGCCAGGTCCTGGTAGTGCTCGCCCGGGTCCTTGCCCGTGCGCGCGAGGATCTCCGCCGCGAGCAGGTCCAGGATGATGCCGTCCTTGTCGGTGGTCCACACGGTGCCGTCCTTGCGCAGGAAGGACGCGCCCGCGCTCTCCTCGCCGCCGAAGCCCAGCGACCCGTCGAGGAGCCCGTCCACGAACCACTTGAAGCCCACCGGCACCTCCACCACGCGCCGGCCCAGGTCCTTGCCCACGCGGTCGATGAGGCTGCTGCTCACCAGCGTCTTGCCCACCGCCGCGTCCGCCTTCCAGCCCGGGCGGTTGCGGAAGAGGTAGCTGATGGCGACGGCCAGGTAGTGGTTCGGGTTCATCAGCCCCTGGCTGCGGGTGACGATGCCGTGGCGGTCGGAGTCCGTGTCGTTGCCGAACGCGAGCGCGTACTGGTCCTTGAGCTTCACCAGGTTCGCCATCGCGTACGGCGACGAGCAGTCCATGCGGATCTTCCCGTCATGGTCCGCGGGCATGAAGCCGAAGGTGGGGTCCACGGTGGGGTTCACCACCGTGAGGTCCAGACCGTACCGCTGGGCAATCGGCGCCCAGTACGCCAGGTTGGAGCCGCCCAGCGGATCCGCGCCCAGCTTCAGCTTCGCGCCCCGGATGACCTCCAGGTCCACCACGTTCGCCAGGTCCGCGACGTACGGGGTGATGAAGTCGTACGCCTTCACCGTGGCGCTCGCGCGCGCCCGCTCGTAGGGGACGCGCTGCACGCCCTTGTTGCCCGTGGCCATCAATTCATTGGCGCGCTTCTCCACCAGCGAGGTGACGTTGGTGTCGGCGGGGCCGCCGTTGGGCGGGTTGTACTTGATGCCGCCGTCCTCGGGCGGGTTGTGGGACGGGGTGATGACGATGCCGTCCGCGAGCCCGCTCGTGCGGCCCCGGTTGTACGTGAGGATGGCGTGGGAGATGACCGGCGTGGGCGTGGCGCCGTCCGTGTAGCGGACCTCCACGCCGTGGGCGGCCAGCACCTCCAGCGTGGTGCGCTGGGCGGGCTCGGAGAGGGCGTGCGTGTCCATGCCCAGGAACAGCGGGCCGTCATGGCCCTGCTGCTTGCGGTACTCGCACAGGGCCTGCGCCACCGCGAGGATGTGCGCCTCGTTGAAGCTGCGGCGCGCGGCGCTCCCCCGGTGACCGGAGGTGCCGAAGGCCACGCGCTGCTCGGCCACGGACGCGTCGGGCGTGTCGTCGTAGTACTGCGCGCGCAGCTTCTCGGGGTTGATCAGCAGGTCGCGCGAAAGGGGCTTGCCAGCGTTGGGGTGTGCCATGACGGGGCCACCCTAGCCGCGCGCGCTTTCCAAAGGGGAGCCGAAGTCGCGTCCCCTGTCCGGCGCCGCACCGGCATTGACGCGCTTCCGTCCAGTAGCGGGCGGGAGCGCGGGGAGTCAGGACGGGGACGCGTGTCCGGAAGCCGTCAGCGCGCCACGGCGACGGAGGCCGCGGTGGAGGAGGCGGGAGGCAGGGCCTCCGGCGCGGGGGGCTCGTCCTCCTGCGGCTGGGCGGCGTGCTCCGGCAGGAACATCAGCAGCACCAGCGCGGGGATGGCCGCCGCGGCGGTGAAGGCGAAGAACGTGGGCCAGCCCATCCACGTGGCCAGGTAGCCGGACACGGAGCCGATGAGCCGGTTGGCGATGGTGCCCAGCGCGGACAGGAGCGCGTACTGCGTGGCGCTGAAGCTCTTGTGGCACAGCGACATCACGAAGGCCGCGAACGCCGTGACGCCCAGGCCCGTGCACACGTTGTCCACCGCGATGGTGCCCGCGAGCATCAGGTCGTTCTTGCCCACCAGCGCCAGGGCCATGAAGGCCAGGTTGGTGAGGCCCTGCGCGGCGCCGAAGATGAAGAGCGCGCGGCGCATGCTGAGCTTCACCATCAGCACGCCGCCCAGCAGGCCACCGCCGATGGTGGCCACCATGCCCAGCGTCTTGCTGAGCGCACCAATCTCCGTGTTGGAGAAGCCCAGCTCGATGTAGAAGGGCGTCACCATGCTGGCGGCGATGGCATCCCCCAGCTTGTAGAGCACCAGGAACGCGAGCACCCCCAGCGCGTACTTGCGGCGGAAGTAGTCCACGAAGGGCCGCACGACGGCGTCCGCCAGGTTGCGCGGAGGCCGCACGCTCTGGGGCTCCGGGGCCAGCAGCGTCGCCACCACGCCCACGATCATGAGCAGGCCCATCACGTAGTACGTCCGGGACCAGCCCAGGTGATCCGACAGGATGAACGCGAGCCCGCCCGCGACGAGCATGCCCATCCGGTAGCCGGTGACGTACAGCGAGTTGCCCAGCCCGCGCTCCTCCATCGTGAGGATGTCCGTGCGCCACGCGTCCGCGACGATGTCCTGGCTGGCGGACAGGAACGTCACCACCACGGCCATGCAGGCCATGGCGATGGGGGCGTCCTTCGGATTCACCAGGCCCATGGCGGAGATGGCGCCCATGAGCAGCACCTGCGTGAGCAGCATCCAGCCGCGCCGCCGGCCCAGGAAGGGCAGGCTGTAGCGGTCCATCAGCGGCGCCCACAGCACCTTGAAGGTGTAGGGAATCGCCACGAGGCTGAAGACGCCAATCGTCTTGAGGTTCACCCCCTCGTTCTTCATCCACGCGGACAGCGTGACGCCGGTCAGCCACAGGGGGAGGCCGGACGCGAAGCCGACGGCCATCAGGAGCCAGACGCGCCGGCTCTTCAAGACGGTGAGAAGCGAGGAGTTGGGCATGGGGGCGCGGGAAAACAGCCGCCAGCATAGAGAATCCACCCCGCGCGTCACCTATCGAAGGCCAGGGAATGTCCGCCCGGCTGCTGTCCGGCCCTGAGCCCGGGCGGCCTCTTCGGGGCTACGGGTTCAGCGCGGACACGTCCGGGCAGCTGCCCCGGTCGCCCTCGGTGGGGTTGAGGAAGTCCCAGTTGCGCTGCATGAAGGTGATGCGCGTCCGGGAGTCCCAGCACTCCGTGTACTGCGCGCCCTTCGCGTCCCCCTCCAGGATGTTGAGCACCAGCACGCCCCGGCCGTCCGGCGTCCAGCGCGCCAGGATGTCCAGCGTCTCCAGGAGCCCGCCGGGAATCAGGTCCTCCCCCGGCAGCCGGAACGCCATCTCCCCCAGCCCCTCCGGCGTCTGACGCGACGCATAGCGCGTGAGGGGCACCGTCGCCCCCGCGCCGGTGAAGAGCAGCTCCACGCGCGTGGGCAGCGCCTTCGTCTGGTAGCCGATGTCCAACCGGTCCAAGGCCGTCGCGTCTCCCGTGTCGAAGCCATGGGCGCGGGCCTGCTTGAGGTCCAGCGCGAGCGTGCCCTCACCCTTGCGGATGCCGCCGTCCGCCTTGAAGGTGCCGGGCAGGTAGGTCCACCACGCGCTCTCGCCGCCGCCGTTGGGGCGGAACTGGAGGAGGTACGCGAAGGAGGCGCCCTGGCGCTCCATCACGAAGCGCAGCTCGTGTCCCGGGTGGTCCTGGGCGGGGAAGGGGCCCCAGATGCGGCGGTCCGTTTCGCGTGTGGTGGGCGGGGCGTCGCGGAACAGCTCCAGCAGGGAGAGCAGGCCGTCCACGCTGGTGTTGAACCGCGTGCCCGCGGTGTAGGCCTGGAGCGCGAGCTCCGACGTGCCGCCCAGCACCTGCGACGCGCTCAGCCGCTGGGCGCGCGTGCCCAGGCCCTGGCCGGAGCGGGCGGTGTCCGGCAGCTTCGCGGCCAGGTCCTCGCGCTGGGGCAGGGCGTTGTGGAACTCCAGGTCGTCGTTGGAGAAGTCACCGCCGCACGCGACCGCGAGGAGGCAGGGGAGGGCCAGGGCCAGCTTTCGCATCACGGGGTCCCTCATGGCTCGTACGTGAGGAGCGCCGCCAGCTCCCAGAACCCCAGGGAGCGCTGCGCGTCGACGGTGTATTGGAGGTACTGCAGGCGGCTGCGCGCGGTGAGGTTCAGCCGGCGCGTGAGCTGGAAGCGCGCGCCGGTCGCCAGGCCCGGCGACACCATGGCGAAGCGCTGA
This sequence comes from Corallococcus caeni, assembly GCF_036245865.1. Classification (NCBI taxonomy): domain Bacteria; kingdom Pseudomonadati; phylum Myxococcota; class Myxococcia; order Myxococcales; family Myxococcaceae; genus Corallococcus; species Corallococcus caeni. The sequence goes on from NZ_BTTW01000004.1 coordinate 712,714, forward strand.
TCCGGGAACGCCCCGTCGTCGAACTTGCGGCCCATGACGAGGTACGCGACGCGCACGCCCACGAATGGGGAGAAGCGGCCCACGGGCCACTCGGCGGTGAGGCTGGTGCCCACGTTCACCACGGAGTAGCGGTACGCCGGCCCCTCGAGCGTGGGCAGCGCGAGCACGCCGTTCGTGCCGCCCACCGCCGCGTCGAAGCCCCAGACCCAGTCGCGGCGGAAGTAGTCGTGCAGCTCCGCCTCCGCGCCGAACAGGGGCACGGAGAGGAAGAGGGACTCGCGCGTCGGTGCGTCGAAGAAGGACTGGAAGCCGCCGGTGAGGCCGAAGGTCCACCAGGCGCCCTTGTCCAGCATGGCGCCCTTCACCGGGTCGTCGGAGAAGGGCGCGTCCTTGAAGCGCGGCTCCTGCAGGATGGTGGTCCGGCCGCGCGCGACCTCCACCTCGCCGATGCGCAGCCGGTCGCTGAGGCGGCGCTTCACGCGGTAGGTGCCGGGGGCCAGGGCCACGCGGCGCTCGGTGTCCGCGGCCTTGTCCAGCTCCGCGACCACGCTGCCGCCCGGATCCACGAAGTAGTAGGCGCCCGCGGGGGCGTTGCCGGGGACGACCAGTCCTTCGGCGCTCGCGCGCAGGTCGGTGAGGACCAGGTCGCCGTTGCCCGCCAGGTCGTAGCTGAACGTCGGGTGCTGGGGGCCCGCGCTGCTGTCGGCCGTGTCCGCGACGGTGCGGGCGTAGGCGTGCGAATACGCCTCGAAGAGCGTCACGCGTCCGTCGCCGCTGCGGTCCGCGTCGCCCAGCAGGCCGCTGGCCAGGTGGTGGGAGAAGTAGCTGCCGCCCAGCGCATCCGACTCCTGCGAATCCTCGTCCGCGGCGCTGGAGGTGAGGATGACGACGCCCCGGGCATCGCGTGCCGCGCCGGACTCCACGTCGAAGGCCGGGGCCTTGCGGGCGCCCTTGGTGCGGGTGAGTGCGCCGGAGCGGCAGGAGTCGAGGATGGCGATGCGAATGTCCACGGGCGCATCCGCCAGCCGGCGCTTGAGCGCGTCGAAGGCGAGCTGTGATGCGCCCAGCCGCAGCGCTCCGTTCTTCGCGTGGCCGGAGTAGTAGACGAACAGCGCGGTGCGCTCCCCGCGAGCCTGGGCCGCGCGGGCCCGCTGCTCCAGGTCCGACAGCGCGACGAGGAAGTCCTTCGCGTCGTCATCCAGCAGGAGCTTCGCGTCGGCCGGCGCCACGCCGCCCAGCCGCGTGAGCAGGTCGTGCATCTTGCGCGCATCGTCGCGCGCGTAGCTCAAGGGCCGCGTGTCCGCGCCGCCCGTGTCGTTGCCCGCGATGAGCGCGAAGCGGTGCAGCGTGTCCGCGTGCGCGGCGGTGGAGGCCAGGACCAGGGCGGGAATCGACGCCCGCATCGCCGAGGCCCACGTCGACGGAACACTCCATGACGCTCGCGCCTGTTTCACGGGCCCGTCACTCATGGCTTCTGGAGGATCCACTGCGTCTGCGAGCCCGCCACGTCCAGCGGCGCCATGCGCGTGACGTCACGGCCCGCGGCGTCGAAGGCCTTCCGGGCCGCGTCGCTCAGCGCGTCCATCGACACGGGCGCATCCGTCAGCACCAGCACCACGCGCTCCGAGCCAACGCCGGTGAACTCCACGCTCTCCGGCAGCCAGTGCTGTCCCGCGCCCGGCTCCACCGCGAGGCTGTCCCCGGACTCCGGATACAGCGGCGTCACCTCGCCCTGTGCATCCACCGACAGCGCCGCCACGTAGCGGTACGCGTCCGCCGTGTAGCCCAGCCGCACGCGCTCGCCGGGCTGGAGCGCTTCCGGGGCCTCCGTGCTCGCCACCCGCTGCGGATCCACGCCCCCACCGATTCGCAGCTCCGCGCCCGCGCCGCCCTTGAGGCGATTGCCCGCCACGGGAGGCCGCGCCGGATCCGCCGTCCCAGGGGTCTCCAGCAGCGGACGCGCCAGCACGAGCACCAGCACGGACGCCGCCACCGCCATCAGCGGCCGGACCCACTGCGCGCGCGTCGCCGGCTGCGCGGACTCCTTCGCCTGCCTCGCGCGGGCCCGCTCCACGCCGGCCTCGAAACGTTCGAACGGGACTTCCGCTTCGAAGGCGGCCTGCTCGTCCACGAAGGCCCGGAGCGTCGCGCCACAGGCCTCGCACGCTTCCACATGCTCCCGGGCGCGGGTGGCTTCCGGGGCGGGCAGCTCGCCGGCGTGCAGGCGGCGCAAGGTCCAGCTCGATTCATGCGCGCTCATCGGACGCTCAGCTCCTCTCCACCCAGCTCCGCGAACTGCTCCAGCCGCTTCCTCACCGTGGGCACCGAACGCCCCAGCACCGCGGCCACCTCTTCCAGGGTCATCCCGTCCACGTGGTAGTGGATGGCCGCCGCCTGCGTCTCCGCGTCCACCCGGGCCAGCAGCTTGCGCACCAGGTCTCGCGTCTCCATCGCCTCCGCCCCGCCGTGGCCCTCCGAACGGGCCGCCTCGTCCCTGGCGAACCACTTGCGCCACGCCGCCCCTTCCGAGCGCAGCTGGTTGAGGCAGTGGTGCGTGGCGATCTTCATCAGCCACGTGAGCGGTGACGCCTCCGCCCGGAACGAGTCCCCGTGCACGAGCACGCGGGCGAAGACGTCATGCATCGCGTCCTCCGCCCGGCTCGCGTCCTTCAGCAGGTAGCGGCAGCGCTCACGCACGCTGCCGCCGTACTTCACGTACAGCTCGCGCAGGACGGCCCGCCGGTCCTCGTTGGGACGGGGAGGCACCACCTTCAGGGCCAGCGGGGTCGGTCCGGTCACGCGCGGCTGTAGCCTACCGCGACCCGGCTCACAGCGACGAGTACACCGCCGCCGTGAAGCCGCCGCAGGCCGCCTCCGCCTCGCCGTAGCCCACGCGCGGGTCCAGGCTGACGCGGAAGTAGGTGCTGAGGAAGTTCGTGTCCCAGCACTCGTTCAGCGTGGCCTCGCCCAGCAGGTCGCCCCCCGTCACCTTGATGTCCGAGCGGCCCGCCCCCGTCGCCGTCCAGCGGCTCTTGATGGACAGCCGCTCCAGCTTCGCGCGCAGCGGGTCGCCCTTGTCGATGTCCTGGTTCGTCGCGAACTCGAACTCGCCGCCCGCCGTCGCGGACGCCTTGTAGTGGTAGTTCCCGTCCACGCGCTTGCTGGCGTCGTTGTCGTCACGCACCTGGTGGAAGTCCGCGTCCACCGTGGCCTCCGCGGTGGCGCTCGGGCGCGCGTAGCGGATCTCCACCGTGCCCACGTGGTCGTCCGCGTCCGGCAGCGTGTGCGCCGCGTCCCAGTCAATGAACAGCTCGCCGGAGCCATAGCCCTTCACGCGCTCGCCGTCCGCGTCCACCGCCACCTGCTGCGTGCCGGACAGCACCGCCCGGAAGGCGCTGTCCTCCTCCGTCTTCGCCTTGCCCTCCAGCACCCAGGAGAACGACGCCTCCCCCGACTTCGTCACCGTCAGCCGCCACGACGTGGGGCTCAGCGCGTCCGTGCTCGGGCCCCACACCGCCTTGTTCTCCTCCAGCGTCGTCGGCGGGTACCTGGTGATCTGCTCGATGAGGTTGAGCACCCACAGCGTGCCGCCGTTCACCGCCACCGTGGCGCTCACCGTCGCCTGGTAGTACTCCGCCTTCTGCCCCTGGCCGTACTGCGCGGAGGGGCCGGCCGCCGTCAGGCCCTGACCGTTCTGCTTCGGCGCCTTCACCTGCGTCATCTCCTTGGAGGGCAGGCCGTCACGGAACGTGTCCGCGTCGTTGCTCTGAGCGTCGTTGCAACCGGCGAACAGCAGGGAGGCACAAAGCAGGCTCTTGCGCAGCATGGTCGGATGTCCTTTCGGGGCCCGTCGTGCGGGCCGTGCGGCAGGGAATTCGCCCCTATGGACACCGGCCGGGCGAAAAACAGAAAAAGGGCTCGCTTGGGTGGGAAAACTTCAACGAAACCGGCCCCTTGGCGGCTGGCTGCCTGCTCCCCGGCCGCTCGCGCCCGCTTGCCCGACGGCTGAAATGGGCCATCCCTACCTTTCGCCCATGGAAAAACGACACCCGAACCATCCCGGGGAGATGGGTACGGACGCCACGCTGGCCGAGCGGGAGCGTGCGCCGGACGAGATCAACGCCCGCGCCAGAGCCGTCGGTCTGCTTCATGAGGCCGGGGTGCCGTTCGTGGTGGGCGGGGCGTATGCCTACGCCACCTATACCGGCATCTACCGCGATACCAAGGACCTGGACCTGTTCCCGCGCAAGCAGGACGCCATCCGCGCCCTGGACGTGCTGGAGAAGGATGGCTGGCGCACGGAACGCCCGGACGAGGTCTGGCTCTACAAGGCCTACAAGGGCGACTACTTCGTCGACTTCATCTTCTCCTCCGGCAACGGCGTGGCGACGGTGGACGACGAGTGGTTCACGAACGCCAGGAAGGCCACCATCTTCGGCTACGAGTGCCTCATCGCGCCGGCCGAGGAGATGATCTGGTCCAAGGCCTTCGTCACCGAGCGCGAGCGCTATGACGGCGCGGACATCAACCACCTCATCCTCAAGGCGGGGCGGGAGATGGACTGGGACCGCATCCTCCGGCGCTTCGACCGCTACTGGGAGGTGCTGCTCAGCCACCTGATGATGTTCCGCTTCGCGTACCCCAGCGAGCGCGACATCGTGCCCAACTACGTGATGACGGAGTTGATGAGCCGCACGCTCCAGACGGTGCGCGACGGCCGCTGGGACGAGAAGCTGTGCCGGGGCAACCTGGTGTCCAAGGTGAACTACCACGTGGACATCCACCACTGGGGCTTTGGGGACGGCAGGGCGTGGGACGAACAGGACAGACCCGAGGGGGGCACCCGTGGCGCGAGATCCGAGCTCGAAGATTCGGCTGGCAGCGGTCGGTGATCTGCACTGCCGGGATGATCAGCACGGGCGGTTCCGCCAGCTCATCAAGCAGGTGAACGCCTCGGCGGACCTGCTCTTGCTGTGCGGTGACCTGACGGACCGCGGGATGGCGGAAGAGGGCAAGGTGCTGGCCGAGGAACTCTCGGCCTTGCGCGTCCCGTGCGCCGCGGTGCTGGGCAACCACGACTACGAGCACGGGCAGGTGAAGGACATCTGCACGGAGCTCTCCAAGGTCGGCGTGCACATCCTCGACGGGGACCACTTCATCTTCGAGAAGACGCTCGGCGTCGCGGGGGTGAAGGGCTTCGGAGGCGGCTTCGGCAACGCGACGTTGCAGGCGTTCGGCGAGGGCCAGACGAAGTCCTTCGTGCAGGAGGCCGTCACGGAGTCGCTCAAGCTGGAGGCGGCGCTCAGCCACCTGGACACGCCCAAGAAGGTCGTGATCATGCACTACGCCCCCATCCCGGAGACGCTGGAGGGGGAGAACATCGAGATCCGCCCCTTCCTGGGGACGAGCCGCCTGTCGATGCCCATTGATCACTACGGCGCGGCCTATGTCTTCCACGGCCACGCGCACCACGGCGCGCGCGAGGGCAAGACGAAGAGCGGCATCCCGGTGTTCAACGTCGCGATGCCGCTGCTCACCAAGTTCACGCCGGAGCAGCGCTTCGCCCTGTTGGAGGTGTAGCGCTCCTCAGGGCGCGGGAGCCCCGCCGTCCAATACTTCGGGCGGCGCCTCCTTCAGGTCCGCGGCGCGCGTGGGCAGGTCCGCCACCGCGCCCATGGACACCTCCACCAGGTCCGGCCCGGAGCCCCGCGCGTAGAGCCGATCCTCCGTGTCCGGCACGGCGTCGCCCAGCCACAGCCGCGCCAGCTCGCGCCCGTCCGCGTCGCGAAGCACGACGCTCCGGGACGTGTCGGTGATGCCGTAGCGCTCCCAGCGCTTCACCTTCGCCTCGCCGAACGCGGCGGCCTTCAGCGCTTCCAGCCGGCCCAGCAGCTTCACCACGCGGAAGCGCAGGGCGGGTCCGCCTTCGGGGCCTGCCACCTGCCACGCCTCGCTGTTCCCCTCGCCGCGCGTCACCACCACGGGGGCGGCCTTGCCTCCGGGACGGAACTCCAGGCGCCGCACGGCGTCGCGCGGAAACGAGAGCACGCGCCGGTCCTTCAACTCCGGCGCGCCCACGTCCAGCGTCGTCAGCGCCCGTGCATCCACCTCCGCCAGCGTGGACTGCGAGCCCTGTTCCCGCAGCGCATGGACGACGGGCGCGCCATCGCGCGTCACCTGGGCCAGCCGGACGCGGATGGGCTCACCGGAAGCAGGGACGAAGCGCGCGTCCACGACGGGCGTGTCCAGGCCCAGGGCCTTCCGGGTCGCGGCGGTGTCCTGGGGGAAGGACAGGGCCTGCTGTCCCGCCAGTTCCTTGAGCAGGTCCGACAGCCGGCCGGCATTCGCGCGGGTCTGCTCCGGCTTCTCCATCCGCCACGACTTGCCGTCCGCCTCGCGCGTCAGCACGTAGGCGTGGTCCTTCGCCGTGATCTCGATGGACTGGAGCGTCGCGAGGTCCAGCGGCCCCAGGAACTCCTTGGCGCGCAGCTCGAAGGGGCCCTTGTCCAGCGAGTACCGCACGGCCCCGTCGGCCGCGTACACGGTCGCGTCGCCTTCGCGGCGCACGTAGACGGAGCCGTCGAAGGGGTTCTCATCGCCACCGGCCAGCGTCACGGTGCGCTGGCGGGACGGATCCTCCGCGCCCTCGCCGTTCGCGTCCGGCAGGTACGCCCGCGCCGTCACGGTGAACGCCGGGGACGTGAGGCCGTACTTCTTCAGGTCCGCGTCCGATGGCGAGGCGTTCACGGTGGCCTTGAACTTCGCCGAGGTGAGCTGCTGCACCAGGGCCTCCACCGCGTACGGATCCGCCTTCGCCTCCACGGGCGACACGAGCCGCCAGCCCTCCGGTGTCCGCTCCAGCTCCGTGGTGGCACCGCGAGCCTTCACCGTCAGGTGCGTGAAGACGGGGGCCGCATCCGGAGTCGCCCCACGTCGAGGCTCCGCGGGCTCCGTCGCGAAGATCTTCGGTGGAGCCGGAGGCTTCTCCGCGTCGCGCGAACACCCGGCCGCCAACAACCCCAGCATCACGACAGTGGAAGTCCTCACCGGTTCCTCCGCGACAGCCAGACCGCGAGTCCCACGCCCAGCAGCGACAGGGGAAAGAGGTCGGTGGAGACGAAGCGCAGGGTCCGCATCTGGTCCTCGCTCAGCTCCAGGGTGGACGTCTCACGGTCGGGGGGACGCAGGGTGATCTTCTCCACCTGATGGGACGCCCAGCCCAGGGCGTTCATCACCAGGTTGCGGTTGGCCTCGTAGCGCCAGTTCGGATCCAGCAGCAGCTCCGACTCGCCCACCGCCACCAGCCGCGCCTCGTCGAAGCGCTTGTGCTCCGCCGCGCGCGTGTCCCGGGACGCGGCCGCCACGAGCGTGAGCTGCCCCATCTTCTCACCGCTGGACGGGGTGGTGTCCTCCAGGGGGCGCGACTCCACCCACGCATAGGGCGAGCTCAGCAGCACGGGCTCCACCGTCACTCCAGGCAGCAGGAAGCCCTCGCGGATGAGCGTGAGGCTGCGCGCCGTGGGCAGCTGCACGTTGAAGCCGCGCTCCTGCAACGGCCGCGTGATGGCGTGCTTGCCGTAGAAATTCGACACGAGGACGAACGGGTTGCCCGAGTTGAACCGCGGATCCGCCGCCACGCCGTCGTCCACCTGCACGCCGTAGTCCGCGAGGAACAGGCCCAGCCCGTCCTCCGTGTTCGCGTCGGTGAAGTACAGCAGCCGGCCGCCCTCACCCAGATAGGTGCGCAGGGCCGCCACCTCCGGCGCCGTGTAGTCCTGCTTCGCTCCGGCGATGATCACCAGCCCCGCGTCGCGAGGCACCTCCTTGCGGCCCAGGAGGTTGAGCGGTTCGGGGCGGTAGCCCTCGCGCTGCAGCTGGCGGCGGAGCTCCGACAGTCCGTCCCCACCGGGAGGCGGCTCCAGGGGCCACTCGCCGTGTCCTTCGACGAAGTACACCTTCTGCGCGCCCGTCGCGCCCAGCTGGAGCAGGGCGTTCGTCAGCTCCTGCTCGGCGGGGAGGGGCAGGGTGGTGTGGGGCGCGGCGTCGCCCTCGCCGCGCGAGATGACGACCAGCGTCTGTCCGTCCTTGAGCTGGTACTGCGCGGCCAGGGACGGCTCGCGGCGCGGATCCACGAAGGCGTAGTCGAACACCTCCGGCGCCGCCTCGTGGTAGCGCCGGAACAGCTCCTCCAGCTCGCCATAGGACGGGTGCGTGGGTGGGATGAGCGCCAGCGCGTGCGCCTTCTCCTTCAGCCCCGCCAGCGTCTGCACCGTCTGCGGCGCGAGCGAGAAGATGCGCGCCTGTGTCAGGTCCCACCGCTGGTTCTCGCGGAACGCGACGACGTTGAGCGCCACCAGCACGCCCAGCACCGCCAGCGTGGTGAGCACGGAGGACGCGAGGAACCGTCCCGTGCGGCGCGTTCCCGCGCGTCCCAGCTCCCGCCGGTGCGTGACGATGTAGGCCGCGACCATCGCCGCGCCCAGCACCGCCTTGCCCCCCGCGAGCGCCACGCTGCCGGAGGTGAGGAACAGCGTGAAGGGGCTGGACAGGAGCAGCAGCAGGCCGAAGGCCCCCAGCACCCTTGTGACGTGGTTCGCTCTCATGGTCACGCGTAGCGCTGCGCTTCCACAGCGCGGTGGGTGAGCAGCAGCGAGAACAGGATGACGGACGCGAAGAACACCAGCGCCTGCGCCTCCAGCATGCCCTGGATCATCCCCTGCAACTGCGTGTCGAAGGACAGGTAGGAAAGGAACGAGCGCAGCGGCTCCGCGGTGGACTGGGCCACGCCGCGCAGGAGCATCCACGGTAGCAGCACGGTGAAGGTGAGGAACGCCGCCAGCATCTGGCTCTCCGTCAGCGCGGAGATGAACAGGCCCACCGCCATGCAGGTCGCGCCCCACAGCAGCACCGCGCCGTAGCCCAGGAGCACCGTGGGCCACTCCAGCGCGGAGCCGGACGGGCCCGAGCCCACCACCGACAAGAGCACCGGGAACACCAGCGTCAGCCCCAGCGTGACGAAGATGAGCCCCAGGCCGCCCAGGTACTTGCCCAGCACGATGTCCACCGGCCGCACCGGTGTCGTGAGCAGCAGCGCGAACGTCTTCTGGCGCTTCTCCTCCGCGAACAGCCGCATGGACAGGAAGGGCGAGACGCAGAGCGTGAGGACGAGCACCACGCCCCACAGCTGCACCACCACGCCGTCGGTGAGGTTGCGGTAGACGATGGAGTCCGGGGGCAGGCGGCTCCAGCCGTGCTCGCGCGCCAGGGACTGCACCTGCTGGAACTGCTCCAGCAGGCTGACGAAGAAGAACGACGAGAGCGCCGCCATCGCGGTGATGACGGCGTAGGCCCACGGGGTGGTGAAGGCGACGGCCAGCTCCTTGCGAGCGATGGCCAGGGCGGTGCGCATGCGCTGGGGGCTCCTGTTCAGGCGGCGGTCAGCTTGATGAAGACTTCTTCCAGCGACGCGTGCTCGGCCTGGCCATGGGACTTCGCCAGCCGGTCGATGGCGTCATGGGCCACCACGCGGCCCTGGTGGAGGATGAGGACCTTCTCGCACGTCACCGTGACCTCCGGGAGGATGTGCGTGGACAGCAGCACCGTGTGCCGGCCCGCCAGGCTCCGGATCAACGCGCGCAGGTCCGCGCGCTGCACCGGATCCAACCCCTCCGTGGGCTCGTCCAGGATGAGCACCGGCGGCGAACCGAGCAGCGCCTGCGCGATGCCCACGCGCTGCTGGTAGCCCTTGGACAGGTTCTGGAGCACGCGGCCCATCACGTCGTCCACACCCGTGAGCCCCGCCACCCGCGCCACCTCCGCCTTCACCGCGCGGCCGGGCACCTGCTTGAGCGCTGCGACGAACGCCAGGTAGCCGTGCACCGTCAGCTCCGGGTACAGCGGCGGCGTCTCCGGCAGGTAGCCGATGCGCCGTTTGACCTCCATCGGGTGCGTGGACACGTCGAAGCCCGCCACCTTCACGCTGCCCTCGGACGGAGGCAGGAAGCCGGTGAGGACCTTCATCGTCGTGGACTTGCCGGCACCATTCGGGCCCAGGAAGCCCAGCAGCTCCCCCTCACCCACGGTGAAGGACAGGTCCTCGATGGCCACGCGATCGCGATAGCGCCGGGTGAGGTTGCGCACCTCGATGATGGGCTTCTCGGTGATTGGCATGCGCGGGAGCGAACTCTACACTGCCCCGGAAGCGAGGCGTGGATGCCAATCGTGGTTCAGAAGTACGGCGGCTCATCGGTCGCTGACGCGGAGAAGCTCGGCAAGGTCGCGCGCCGCGTGAAGCAGAAGCGGGACGCGGGCTATCAGGTCGTCGTCGTCGTGAGCGCCATGGGCGACACCACGGATGACCTGCTGTCGCTGGCCAAGAGCGTGTCCCAGGATCCGCCGCGGCGTGAGCTGGACATGCTCCTCACCTGCGGCGAGCGCATCTCCATGGCGCTGTTGTCCATGGCGCTCCAGGAGCAGGGCGTGCCGGCCATCAGCTTCACCGGCAGCCAGAGCGGCATCATCACCAACGACGCGCACGCCCAGGCGCGCATCGTGGAGGTGCGCCCCTACCGCATCCAGGACGAGCTGGCGCACGGCAAGGTCGTCATCGTCGCGGGCTACCAGGGTGTCTCCTACAAGAAGGAGGTCACGACGCTGGGGCGCGGCGGCTCGGACACCACCGCGGTCGCGCTGGCGGCGGCGCTGGACGCGGAGGCGTGTGAAATCTACTCCGACGTGGACGGCGTCTTCAGCGCGGATCCGCGCGTGGTGCCGGACGCGCGCAAGCTGGAGTCCTTGAGCTACGACGAGATGCAGGAGCTGGCCAGCGCCGGCGCCAAGGTGCTCAACGCCCAGGCGGTGGAGTGGGCCAAGGCGCGCGGCATCACCATCCTCGCGCGCACCGCGCACGGCCAGGGCACCGGCACCAGCGTGCAGGAGCTCGCCGTGCCCACCGACAGCCGCGTCAAGGGCGTGACGGCGGACACGGAGATGGCCGTGCTCGTCGCCCAGTCCAGCGTGCCCCTCCAGGAGCTGCTGGAGTTCCTGGACGCGCGCGCCGTGCGCGGCCGCACGCTCGCCCATGACGGGCTGCCGGGCGCGCCGGGGCGCACGTACCTCGCGGTGCCGCTCGCGGACATCCACGGCCCGGAGGCGCTCCAGCGCGAGCTGGCCACGCGCTTCGGCGCGGGCGTGGAGTGGAAGGACGGCTGGGGCACCGTCACCTGCGTGGGCGTGGGCCTCAACGCGGACTGGGTGCCGTTGCGCAAGGCGCTGTCCGCGGCCGAAGCCCTGTCCGCCCGGGTGCATGCCGTGAGCACCTCGCCGCTGCAGGTGACCCTCCTGGTGGACAAGGCCCACCTCAAGACCCTCACGGCCCGGCTGCACCGCGAACTGCTCGGTAGCTGACACGGCCTTCGCGTGCCCGGCCTTTGTTGATCCGAGGACTTGCGGGCTGCCCCTGGGGACAAAACGCCATCTTTTGTCGAACTTCCGTTCCCAGGGAGAGCCGGGCGCTTCCCTCTGCGAAGTCGATGCCTACCCTCCGCCCTGAATACCTTGGAGGGTGGGCATGGGACACGGGCGTCGCTGGATGGGGCTGGGAGTGGTGCTGGCGCTCCTGGTGACGGGGGCGACCGGATGCAAGGACTCCGGTCCAGCACCCGGCACGCCGCCCCCTGGCGACCGCCATGATGATCCGCCCCTGAACAACAACGACGCGGGCGTCATCGGCCCGGACGGCGGCATCGTCGTTCCCGAATACGACGCGGGCGTCCCGGAGGACGAGCCGGACGCGGGCACGCTGCCCGACGGCGGCAGCGCGCTGCCCGAGCGCGACCCGGACGCCGTCCACAAGGAGAACCAGCGGAAGGGCACCACGGGCTGGCGCATCGACAAGAACGCCAACAGCCGGGAGATTGAAGGCTACGCCCTCAAGACCACCCTGACGCAGGGCGAGTCGCTGCGCGTGGCGGTGTCCCTGTCCGAGGCACGCAAGTTCAGCTGGTACGTCTACCGCCTGGGCTATTACGGCGGCGCCGGTGCCCGCGAGGTCGCGCGCGGCGGTCCGGTGCAGGGCACGCGGCAGGCGGACTGCCCCGCGGATCCGACGACGGGCATCATCGCCTGTTCCTGGTCGCCCACGCTGGAGATCCCCATCGGCGAGGACTGGGTGCGCGGCGTGTACGTGGTGAAGCTCGTTCGCGACGACCGGCCCTCGCGCTACGTGCCCTTCTTCGTGCGGGACGAGAACCCGCGCTCGGAGGTCGCGGTGCTCATCCCCACCGCCACCTGGGCGGCCTACAACACCTGGGGCGGCACCAGCCTCTACGATGATCAGAAGGGCGTGATGAAGTCGCACGGCGTCGCGCGCGCCTTCCAGTCCTCCTACGACCGGCCCTACTACCGGGGCCAGGGCTCCGGGCACCTGATGACGGACGACCTGAGCCTGGTGACGTGGCTGGAGTCGCAGGACCTGGACGTGGGCTACTTCACCGACGAGGACATGGACGAAAGCTACGACTTCCTTCGCGGCGCGAAGGTGTTCGTGATGTCCGGCCACGACGAGTACTGGTCCTCGAAGCAGCGCGACTTCGCGGACCGCGCGCTGTCGGAAGGGCGCTCCCTCATCAACCTGGGCGCGAACAACGCCTACTGGCAGGTGCGCCTGGAGCCCGCCGCCGACGGCCGCCCGCGCCGCGTGGTCACCTGCTACAAGGGCTCGCCCGAGGATCCGTACAAGGATCAGCGCAAGACGGCGAAGTTCCGCGACCTGCCCGCGCCCCGCCCGGAGAACGCGCTGCTGGGCGTGCAGTTCGCCGCCCGCTGGCACCAGTGGCCCTTCCCGACGGTCATCACCAACCCGGACCACTGGGCCTTCAGCGGCACGGGCTTCAAGGCCGGTGACACGCTGTGGATGGCCAACGGCTACGAGGTGGATCAGCTGGTGTCCAACGGCCGCCAGCCGGCCGGCGTGGAGGTGCTCGCGGAGTCTCCTTCGCTGTCGCTCCAGGGCGGCTTCGGCTTCGCGCACATGGTGGTGCGCAAGCAGGGGGACGCGTACGTCTTCTCCTCGGGTGGCATCGACTTCGTGCAGAAGCTGGCCGGGGTGGGGGAGAGCGTGGCGGATCCGCGCGCGGGCCGCATCGTGGCCAACGTGCTCTACAAGGCGCTGGGCCGGAAGCTGCCGGGCGACCTGGTGAAGTTCCAGCCCCCGGCCGCTCCCGCGCCGATGGGGCCGTTCGCGGCGTCCGTGACGACCGTGGCGGGGACGCCGGGCAAGCGCTGCCACTCGGACAGCAGGGTGGCGCCGGACGAACTGGGCGCGCCGCTCGCGGTGGCCGTGCTGCCGGACGGCGGCTGGGCGGTGGTGGACTCGCTGGGCAACAGCGTGAAGCGCGTGTCCCCGGACGGGAAGATCCGCACGGTGCTCACCAACCTCGCGGGCCCCATGGGCATCGCCGCGGACGCGCTGGGCAACCTCTACGTTTCCGACACGGAGAACGCGCTCATCCGCCGCATCACCCCGGAGGGCAGGTCGGAGGTGTTCGCGGGCACCTCGTGGGGCTACCAGGACGGCCCCGCGCTGGCGGCGGCCTTCAACCAGCCCGCGGGCCTGTCCTTCACGCCGGACGGCACCGCGCTGCTCGTGGCGGACCTGAACAACAGCGTCATCCGCCGCATCGACATGGTGGCGCCCGGCAACCCGGTGACGACGCTCCAGGGCGACTGGCTCTACCGGCCCTCCGCGGTGGTGCAGGCCGCGGACGGCACCACCTACGTCGTGGAGAGCGGCATGGCGCGCGTGGTGCGCGTGCGCGACGGCGTCACCACCGTGATGGCGGGCACCACGCCCGGCTACCGCGACGGCGACCCGAAGGAGGGCCAGCTGCTGCCGTACCTGGGTCTGGCGCTGCTGCCGGACGGCTCGCTCGCCATCTCCGACCCGGGCAACTACCGCGTGCGCCGGCTCGTCTTCAACGCCTCGGGCGAGCCGGAGAAGCTGACCACGCTCGCGGGCAGCGGCCGCTACGGCGCGGATGACGGCGCGGGCAGGGACGCCCAGCTGGTGCTGCCCGCCGGGCTCGCGGTGGGGCCGGACGGCACGCTCTACGTCGCGGACGCCGGCAACTCGCTGGTGCGCGCCATCAAGCGCTGATCAGCGGCCCGGGTTGCGCATGCCACCCATCGGCGGCGGCGCGTCCATCTCCTGCCGCGTGCGCCGCCGGTCCGGGGTGTCGCGCGGCAGCTCCACGAAGGTGCACATCTCGCAGAGCCGGCTGTAGATGCGCTCGCCCACGCGCTCGCGCAGCAGCTCCGCGTCCTTCATGGCGGAGCGGGCGTCGTCCGTGGCGCGGTAGCCCGAGGGCGCGCTGCTCCGGGCGCCCTTGCGCTCCGGCTCCAGCGAATAGTTCGTGGCGAAGAGCGTCGTGCGCCCCGCGTTGTAGCGCCGGGCGATCAGCTCATCGAGCGTCTCCATCTCGAAGGGGCTGCCGCGCCCCTTGCCCAGCTCGTCGATGGCGAGCACCTCCACCTCCGACAGCGGCCCGATGATCTCCCCGCCACTCTTTCCGTCCTGGAAGCCACGCCGGATGGTCGCGTAGAGGAGGGAGATCTCCACGTAGCGGGACTTCACGCCCATCTCCAGCACCAGGTGCCCGAGCGTCGCCGCGAGCAGGTGCGTCTTGCCCGTGCCCACCGGCCCGCTCAGCACGAAGCCCTTGTTGGTGGCGCCCTTCACGTACTGGTGGGCGAAGTGCATCGCCACGCCGCGGCCCCGGTCCTGCGCCTCGTTGAAGGGCCGGTAGTTGTCGAACGACGCGTGCGCCATGACGCCCGGCATCTGCACGTCGTTGTAGAGCGCCACCCGCGTGCGCCTGAGCGTGCACACGCACGGCTCCAGGACGTCATAGGTCCGGGCGCCCATCTTCGCGCTGAAGGTGCCTTCCTTCTGCACCAGGATGTGCCCGCGTCCACCGCACACCGGGCAATCCGCCGAGCACGTACACACCCGCGCCGACGCAAGCTCTCCGCGCCGCTCGATGAGGTACGTCCGCCCGCCGCACAGCCCACACGCCTCGCCGTTCGCCTTGGCAGCCATCGTGCCCTGCCAATAACACCGTCCCCCGCGCCCGTCAGCCCACTGACCGGCCGTTCAGGCGCGCGGAGGGAAACCCACCTCTCAGGTCTCCTTCATGTCCAGCCGCCGTCTGACGGCCGCCTGGAGCCGGAAGCGCCGGGCCACGCGCCGCGCGCGGGCCGTCATCAGCTGCTGTTCACCGGTGCGCGCATCGCGCCACACCGTGCGTCGCTCCGTGAAGGGCAGGGCGCGCAGCAGCGCCATCAGCGCCCACGCCTCCTGCTGATCCATCGCGGCGGGCTCGCGCGGCACGCACGCGAGCACCGTGTCCAACAGCCGGTGCACCCGGGGCGCCAGCGCGTCCTCACGCTCCGTCAAGGCCCGCAGCGCCGCGCACAGCCGCGCGTGCCGCACCTCTTCCCAGGAGCGCGCGGGGCGCTTCTTCGAGGTGGGAGGCGCCTCCTCACCCTGGCCCGCGGACAGGTCGCGGTACTTGCGGATCTCCGTCTCCACCTGACGCCGGCACGCGCGCAGCGAGCGCAGCACCGGCTCTCCGGGCCGCGCGTCCCACAGCGCCTTCTCCGCCGAGCGCGAGATGCCACGGGCCACGACCTCGAAGGGCACGCCTTCCTGCGCCCATGCGGTGACGAGCTCGGTGTCCAGCGCGGACAACATCAGGCCCGCGCCACGCACCGCGAGGAAGTAGTCCTGCACCAGTTCTTCGAAGCTGGCGCTCTCCGGCAGAAGACTCATGATCCGACAACCACTCCAGGCAGTGCGACCAGGCGAACAGCCGCAAGCTTCCCATACCCGTTGGGGCCGCCGGTGCAACCTTCCTGTCGCTGTCTGGAACGGGTCCGCGGCACAGCGAAATTGAAGTTTTCCCGCCTGCTATCCAACGGACCGGACGTCCGTCCGTCCAAGTTGACCCGCCTTGCGGAAACCGCGCATAGTACGGGTCCCCTCATGGAAATTCCCGAAGATTCCCGGACACTTGCCAAGCAAGCAGGCATCCAGGGACGCCGGTTCCCCGCTCCTAGGAAGACCATGCGCCGCTCGCTACTCGTTTGCCTCGTTCTCCTGACTTCCATGGCTTCGGCCCAGGAGAAGAAAGCACTGCGCGACGCTGACCTGGGCAAGAAGTCCACGACCACCGTGGACAAGTCCCTCGCAGGCGACATCACGCGCCCGAAGGAAGCCCAGCAGGCCGCTCCCGCGCTTCAATATGATCAGTTCCGCCTGGGCGTGGAGGTGCAGGTCGCCTCCAAGCGCCGCGAACAGATCGAATCGCTGAAGAAGATCATCTCGCTGTCTCCTGATCAGAAGGAGGCCCCCAGCCTGCTGTTCCGCCTGGGCGAGCTCTACTGGGAGGAGTCGAAGTTCTTCTTCTTCGAAGCCAACCGGAAGGACGACGAGCTCATCGTCGCCATGAACCGCAACGACGCCGCGGGCCAGCAGAAGGCCAAGGCGGAGAAGGCGGAGTTGATGGCGAAGGTGAAGGAGAACGGCAAGTACGCCGTCGAGCAGTACACGAAGATCGTCCAGGAGTACCCGAAGTTCGAGCGCACGGACGAAGTGCTCTTCTTCCTCGGCCAGTACCTGATGGAGGACGGCCAGGACAAGAAGGCGCTCGTCGCGTTCAAGCGCCTGGTGGAGAAGTACCCGCAGTCCAAGTACATCCCGGACGCGTACTTCGCCTTCGGCGAGTACTACTTCAACAACTCCAAGGGCAAGCGCCCGGAGCTGGAGAAGGCGCTCGCGGCCTACAAGAAGGCCGCTGAGTACCCGGAGAACCAGGTCTACGCCTTCGCCCTCTACAAGCAGGGCTGGTGCTACTTCAACATGGGCGAGTACGAGTCCGCGAAGGACAAGTACAAGACCGTGGTCCTCTACGGTGAGCTGGCCGGCGCCGGCGCCGTGGAGAAGGACGGCAAGGCCAAGGCGAAGGGCTCGCTGGTGCGTGAAGCGCGCGCCGACTACGTGCGCGCGTTCGCCCGCGAGGGTGACGTCACGCAGGCCCGCGCGGACTTCGGCAAGGTCGCCACCAATCCGGAAGACCGCTTCGCGATGATGAAGCAGCTCGCGAACCTGTACTACGGCGACGGCAAGGACCGCGAAGCGGCCATCACCTACAACTCGCTGATCAAGGAGAAGCCGCTGTCGCCGGAGGCTCCTGGCTTCCAGGGCAAGATCGTCGACTGCATCCTGCGCATGGGCAACAAGGAGCGCACCGTGGCCCAGGTGCGCCGGCTCGTGAAGATCATGAAGGACGTCGAGTCCTCCGGCGTCATCAAGGACGACAAGGACAAGAAGGCGCTCGCGGAGGCGAAGGAGCTGTCCGAGCGCACGCTCTCCAACCTCGCCGTCACCTGGCACAACGAGGGCAAGAAGACGCGCAACGAGGAGACCTTCAAGTACGCGGACGCCGTGTACAGCGACTACCTCACGCTCTTCCCGGAGAACCCCAAGGCGTACGACCTGCGCTTCTTCTGGGCGGAGCTCCTCAACGACAACCTGCAGAACTTCGACAAGGCCGCCGCCAACTACACGCTCGTCGTCCTCCAGGACGCCAAGGTGCTGGAGGCCAAGGACGACAAGGGCAAGCCCAAGCCGGGCAAGCCGGGCAAGTGGCTGACCAACGCCTCCTACAACGCTGTCCTCGCCTACGACGAGGTCGTGAAGGCGGCGGAAGCGCGCGGCGAGGCCAAGTCCGAGTCCGCCGGCACGGACATCCAGAAGAAGATCGCCATCCCCACGCTCAAGAAGTCGCTGCTCGACGCGTGCGAGCGCTACCTCAAGTACGTCCCCAAGGGCGACAAGCGCGTGGAGATCGCCTTCAAGGCGGCGAACATCTACTACCGCCACAACCACTTCGACGAAGCGGTGCTGCGCTTCTCTGAAATCGCGCTCGGCTACCCCGAGTACAAGTTCGAGGACGGCCAGCGCGCCGCGGAGATCGCCGCCAACCTCATCCTCGACTCGTACAACCTGCTGGGCGACTTCGCGAAGGTCAATGAGTGGGCCCGCCGCTTCTACGCCAACGACAAGCTGGCCACGGGCAAGTTCCGCGACGACCTGGCGAAGCTGATTGAGCAGTCGTCGTTCAAGCTGGTCAGCCAGCTGGAGGAGAAGAAGGAGTTCTCCAAGGCGGCCGAGGCGTACCTGAACTTCGTCCACGACTTCCCGCAGACGGAGATCGCGGACCTGGCGCTCTACAACGCGTCCGTCGACTATTACAAGGCGAAGAGCCTGGACAAGGCCATCGAGGTCCGCAAGCGCCTGTTCGCGGAGTACCCCCGGTCCAAGTACGTGCCGGACTCCATCTACGCGAACGCGGAGGCGCTGGAGGCCATCGGTGACTTCGAGGAGGCGGCGGGCACCTACGAGCTCTACGTGAAGGGCTACGAGCGCAACCTGAGCGAGAAGGGCGGCGCCCCGGCGGCGAAGGCCAAGGCGAAGAGCAAGGCCCGCGGCAAGGCGAAGCAGGCCTCCAACGACGCCGGCCCCGCGAAGCCCGCGGTGGTGCAGAAGTGGGACGAGTCCAAGGCGCAGATCGCCCTGTTCAACGCGGCCACCTACCGCGAGGGCCTGGGCCAGCTGAAGGCCGCGCTCAAGAACCGCGAGCACTACATCGAGCTGTGGCCCAAGTCGAAGGACGCCGAGGACGTCTTCCTGTCCATCATCGACCTGCACGTGAAGCAGGGCGCGTACATGAAGGCCATCAAGCTGCTGGAGGAGTACGAGCGCGACAACATGCGCTCCCAGAGCAAGTTCCTCATGGCCGAGGGCCGCATCGTCGACATCTACTCGAAGATGAAGAAGACGAACGACGTGCGCCGCATGAACAAGCGCATCTTCGAGTACTTCGACCAGCTGCCCCGCCGTCAGCAGACCGCGCTGGAGAAGCCCGCGCTGGCCGCCGCCGCGCAGGCGAACCTGCTGGCCATCGAGCCGGACTGGAACGAGTTCAAGCGCCTGAAGCTGTACTGGGGCGTGCCGCCGTCGCCGGAGCGCTTCAAGGGCTCGCTGGCGGACAAGGGCCGCGCGCTGGAGGTGGTGCAGAAGAAGTACGTGCAGACCGTGGCCCTGGGCGCCCCGGAGCCGGCCATCTGCGCGCTGCAGCGCATCGGCCTCGCGTATGACCACATGGCGGAGCTCGTCGTGAACGCGCCCATGCCGCGCGGCCTGGACGAGGAGTCGCAGCAGGCGCTGCGCGACGAGTTCAGCAACCAGGCGCAGCCGCTCAAGGACAAGGCCACGGAGGCCTTCTCCGGCGCGGTGGCCAAGAGCCGCGAGCTGGGCGTGTTCAACGACTGCGCCGCGGCGAGCCTGAAGATCCTCCGCACCACCTACGCCCCGGACCGCTACCCGGAGGTGCTGGAGGAGAAGCTCGCGCTGAAGAACAAGGAGCTGGTGCTGGGCGGCGACCTGCTGGCCGCCGTGCAGGACATCCCGCCCCCGGTCTCCAAGTCGGAGCCGGAGAAGATGGCCAAGAGCGAGGCGCTCAACGAGGACCTGTCCGCGCTGACCAACGCCCTCCGCCAGCAGACCGAGTCCGAGGTCGCCAAGCCCGCCGCCGCGTCCCAGGACGGCAGCGCCCCCAAGAAGACCGTTGATGATCAGGAGCCGGAGGACTTCCTCTAATGAATCGCATGCACCCGTTCCGCCCCCTCCTGCTGGCCACGCTGGCGCTGACCGCTGTCGGCTGCTCCACGACGCAGACGGCGGCCCCGTCGCCCGTCGCCAAGCCCGTCGCCGCCCCCACGGGCCCGGTGTCCATCTCCAACCGCGCCATGCTGCTGTTCGATGACGCGGTGAAGTCCTTCGACGCGCAGAAGAAGGCCAAGGCCTTCGACTACCCGTCGCTGGACCGCAAGTTCAGGGCCGCCCTGGAGGCGGACCAGAACCTGGCGGAGGCCGAGTACAACCTGGGCGTCATCGCCGAGCGCATGGGCAAGCCCGACGAGGCGAAGGCCCGCTACGCGGCGGCCCTCACCAAGAAGCCGTCCCTGCGGCAGGCGTCCGACAACCTGGCCATCATGAAGCAGAACGGTGGCGACGTGGCCGGCGCGGTGGCGCTCTACCAGGACGTGCTCACGCGCTACCCGGATGACGCGGGCTCGCGCGCGCGGCTCGCGGAGATCTACCGGCAGAACAACGACCACGACAAGGCGATGGAGCTGTCTCGTGCCGCGCTCATGCGCGACCCGATGAACACCAACGCCCTCAAGGTGATGATCCGCAGCTACCTGGACCGCAAGCAGCTGGCCATGGCGAAGCTCGTCGCGCTGCGCGCGGTGAAGCTGGACGGCACGGACCCTGAGCTGCACCAGGCCGTGGGCCTCATCCTCCTCAAGGAGGGCGACAGGGAGGGCGCGCGCCTGCAGTTCAAGAGCGCCCTGGAGGCGAAGGCGGACTACGTGCCGGCGCACGTGGAGCTGGCCCAGCTGGCGCTCAACGCGGAGGACTTCCCCGGCGCGGAGGAGCACCTGCGCCGCATCCTGCAGGCCGACGGCAAGAACGCCGCCGCGCACGTGGACCTGGGCATCGCGCTCAAGGGCCAGGGCCAGTACGACAAGGCCATGCAGGAGTACGACGAGGCGGAGAAGCTCAACCCCGACCTGGGCGCCACGTACCTCAACCGCGGCATCATCCTGCACAAGGTGAAGGACGCCCCCGAGCGCGCGGTGGAGCTCTACAAGAAGTACGTCGCCCTGGCGGGCGGCGAGGTCGCGCTCCATGCCGAAGCCCCCGTCTTCGGCCTCATGCGCGAGGCGGAGAGCATCGTGCAGGCCAAGCGCGAGGCGAAGGCCGCGGAGGACCAGGCCAAGCAGATGGAGGCCCTCCAGGCCCAGCAGCAGGCCGCGATGAAGGCGGAGGAGGCCAAGCAGAAGGGCACCCCCCCGCCGCCGGGCGCCGCGACGCCCGCGTCCGGCACCAGCACCGCCCCGCAGGCCACGCCGGCCAACGCGACGGGCGCGCAGCCGCCGGCCGCCACCCCCGCCGCGGGGAAGCAGGCGGCGCCTGCCCAGAAGAATGCAGCTCCGGCGGACTCTGAAGAGCCCACTGACGACCTGCTGTGATGTGGGAGACGCCCGCCAGTGGCTTCACGCTGGCGGCGCGGCTCGGGAAGATGCGAACCTTGAGAGCCCCCGCGCTGATGGCGGGGGCCGCCATGCGGAAACACCAGTGGGCCTTCGGAAGGGGCCCCACGTGGAGGCAGGATGCGGAAGTGGCTGATGCTGTGCGTGACGCTGTCGGTGGCCCCGGCCTTCGCCCAGGACGAGGGCGGCAAGGCGCAGGGTGAGGGTGGCGGCGCCAGGATGCAGAAGACGACCAACATCGACTTCGAGGACGACACCATTGAAGGTGACCTCACGAAGCCGGATGGCGAGTACGTCGAGGCGCGCAAGACCGTGAAGCACTCCAACCTCATCCGCATCCGCGAAGACTTCGAGGACAAGGTGATGCAGTCCGTGGGCGAGCTGTAATTCCCCCCTCCACGAACTGACGGCGGGAACCTTCCGCCAGCACCGTTGTCCAAGAGCGCCAAAGCCTACCGGGAGCCGTCCATGGCCGTACCCCTGACACTCAAGGTCTTCAAGGGCGACACGTTGGTCGCCTCCAAGGACTACGAGCGCGACATCATCAAGATTGGCCGTCTGTCCTCCGCGCACCTGTGCCTGGAAGACGACAAGGTCAGCCGTATCCACTCCGTCATCGAAGTGGCCGCCGACGGCTCCATGTCCATCATCGACATGGGCAGCGTCGAAGGCACCTACGTCAACGGCAAGCGCGTCAACAAGGGGCAGGTCTCCTTCGGTGACGAGGTCCGCGTGGGTGGCACCACCATCCGCCTGGAGAACCCGGCCGCCGTCGCCGCGGTGAACCTGGCCGCCGCCGTCGCGCAGGCGGACGCGCCCACGGACAAGAACCCCACCATCGCGCCGGTGGCCCCCGCCGCCGCCATCGCGCAGGCCGTGGCCGCGCCCGTTCCGGTGGCCGCGCCTGTCGCGCCGCCGGCGCCCGCGCCCGCCGCCGCGCTGGACGCGTCCGTCGCGCCCACGCAGAAGAACGCCGTGGCGCCCGCCCGGGCCCCCAAGGCCGCCGTGGCCGTGGAGGACGACGCGCACGAGGCGCAGGACGCCGCGCCGCGCGTGCGCACCGTGAAGAAGACGAAGTCCAGCGGCCCGCAGGGCGTGTCGCTGCGCCTGCTCTGGGGCGACCAGCGCGTGGGCGAGTTCTTCGTGCCCCCCGGCGCGAAGAAGGGCTTCACGGTCGGCAGCGCCAAGGGCGTGGACTTCGTGATGGGCGACGCCAAGCTGGGCGCCCCCTCGTTCGAGGCGCTGCGCACCGACGGCCAGTCCTTCACCGTGCGCTTCGCGCGCAAGATGAAGGGCGAGTTGACCCGCAAGGGCGAGACGCTGGACCTGGAAGCCGTGATGGAGTCCGGCAAGGCCTCCCAGGACGGCGACGCCTACGGCCTCACGCTGGAAGCGGACGACTTCGTCTGGGTGGACCTGGGCGGCCTCACGCTGGAGGCGCAGTTCCAGCCGGTGCCCAAGCGCGTCGTCGTGCCCATGAGCGAGAGCATCGACTACACGGCGCTCAACATCTTCCTGGTGATGTTCTTCATCGCCACCGGGTTCGTCATCCACTCCATGAACCAGAGTGGGGAAGGGGACGAATACGCGGATGAGCTCGCGGGCAACGACGCGCGCATCGCGAAGCTGATCATCAAGCCTCCGGAGACCCAGAAGAACAAGTTCCTGGAGAAGCTCAACCAGCAGAAGGAGAAGAAGTCGGGCGAGATGGCCCAGAAGCAGCGCGGCGACGAGGGCCAGATGGGCAAGAAGGACGCGCCCAAGGCCAACAACCGCACCGCGCCCAAGGGCGACCCGAACAAGAAGGACGAGGCGCGCGCCCTCACCGCGAAGATCTTCGGCGGCGGCAAGGGCGGCATCTCCACCATCTTCGGCAAGTCGGGCCTGGGCGGCGAGCTCAAGAGCGCCATGGGCAACATGTTCGGCGCCAAGGCGGGCGACGCGGGTGGCTTCGGCGGCATGGGCCTGCGCGGCAGCGGCGGCGGCGGCGGTGGCACCGGTGACAGCATCGGCATCGGCGGCATCGGCACCAAGGGCCGTGGCGGCGGCAGCGGCAGCTACGGCACCGGCGTGGGCACGCTCGGCGGCAAGCAGAGCGTGGACGTGGGCATCACCTCGTCGGATCCGGAGGTCATGGGCTCGCTGGACAAGGAACTCATCCGCCAGGTCATCCAGCGCAACCGCGGGCAGATCCGCTACTGCTACGAGAGCCTGCTCAACCGCTTCCCCAAGCTGGGCGGCAAGGTGTCCGTGAAGTTCGTCATCAGCGCCACCGGCTCGGTGGCCACGTCCAACGTCGCGCAGTCCACGGCGGGCAACTCGGACCTGGAGACCTGCGTGGCCGGCCGCGTGCGCACCTGGAAGTTCCCGGAGCCGAAGGGTGGAGGCTCCGTGATCGTCACCTACCCGTTCATCTTCAAGCAGGCCGGTGACTGACGTAGACTCAACACATCCGTAATCCGCGCGGGCGGTCCTGGAGACAGGGCTGCCCGCTTCTTCCATTCACCCTCCCGCCCCCGCGGGAGGCCTGCCCCCCACCAGGCCGCCTTCCATGCAGAAAGTCCTTGCTCCTCTTGCCCTGAGCGCCGCCCTTCTTCTTCCCGCGATGGCGGGCGCCCAGGACACCCCCAGCGCCGGCTCCAACGCGATGAAGGACCGGCCCGCGGTGACCTTCAACGAGGTCGAGCGCGGTGTGTACTTCGGCGTGTACGGCGGTCCGTCGTGGATCACCAACCCGCCCGCGGACTCCGGCCCGCGGCCCTTCTCCTCCGGGCAGATGGCCCAGGTGGAGCTGGGCGTGGACCTGGGCGAGCGCCTGTCCCTGGGCGTCTTCTTCATGGGCTCCGCCAACCGCGCGGGCGCCGAATACGTCGGCTACTCGCAGGGCGCCGCGTCCGGTGACTTCACCATGCTGGTGCCGGGCGCCGTGCTGCGCGCCCGCCTGGTGGGCTTCGCCGACAGCCAGGAGGTCAAGCGGACGTGGATCTACGCCCGCGCCGGCGTGGGCTACGCGATGTTCTCTCCCAAGAAGCTCCTCCCGGATTCCGACATTCTTGTGTTTGCCGGGCCCGGAGTGGAGTACTACACGCGGCTGCGCCACTTCTCGGTGGGGCTGGAGGTCGTGGGGAACTACCTCGCCTCCAAGGGCGCCTTCGGGTTCGCGGTGGCGCCCAACATTCGCTACGCGTTCTAGCGGGAGATTCACGTGGCTCAGGAGAATGGAAGCGGTGGATCGCGTCCGGGTGGACGCGGTCCGAACGGGGGCGCGCCGGGCCAGGGGCCCCGTCGTGACGGACCGGGAGGCTTCGGCGGTCGTGGCGGTCCTGGCGGTCCTGGTGGCGGCCGGGGTGAAGGGCGCGGCCGGGGTGAAGGCCGTGGCCGTGATCGCGACGCGGGCCCGGTGGGGCCTGGCCAGCGCGTCATCGCCGAGCTGAGCGTCCTGGAAAAGGCGCTCTCCAAGAACGACTTCGCGGCGGAGAAGGGTCCGCTGGAGGCCATCGTCCGCTCGCTGCGGCCCATGAACCTCAAGTCGCTCGACGACCTGGATCTCAACACGCGTGGCCGTCTCATCACCACGCTCCTGCGCGTGCAGCGTCAGCCGAAGCCGGCCCTGCCGGAAGCGGGCGCGGAAGGCGCGGCGCCGGAAGCCGCCGCCTCCACGGAAGCCGCTCCCTCCGAGGCTCCGGCCGCGGAAGGCGCGGCCGAGGGTGCCACGCCGGCCGAAGGGGGCACGCCCGCCGAGGCGGCTCCCGCGGCTCCGGCCGTGGATCCCGCCAAGGAGAAGCACGCCGCCTGGGTGGACGTGATGGCGCTGGTGGGCCGGGTCTGGCGGGCCGCGGGTGACGCGGACCGTTCCCAGGCGGCCTTCGCGCTGAGCGGCCGCGAGCCGTCGCCGGAGCCCGCGGCCCCGGCCCGCGAGGAGCGCGCCGAGCGTCCTCCGCGCGGTGACCGTCCGGAGCGTGGCGAGCGTCCGCCTCGCGGTGACCGTCCTCCGCGCGGCGAGCGTCCGGAGCGTGGCGCGGCGGGTGAGCGGCGCGAGCGTCCGCCCCGGGCCGAGCGCCCCGAGCGTGGCGAGCGTCCTGCCCGCGGTGAGCGCCCCGAGCGCGCGCCGATGCCGGAGCTGACGGGCGACTGGAAGGAGCAGGCGACCCAGCTGGAAGGCATGGGCCGCACGCGCGACGCCGCGCGCCTGCACGAGCGCAACAACAACTTCGCGGACGCCACCCGCCTGTTCGAGGCAGGCGGTGACCTGAAGAGCGCGCTGCGCACGGCGCTGTCCGGCCAGGACAACGACGCGGCCCGCCGCCTCGTGGGCACGCTGCCCGCGGAGCAGATTGGCCCCACGCTGGAGAAGGCCGGCGCGTACGAGCTGCTCATGGAGCACTACGTCGCCAAGGCTGACTTCGAGAACGTCGCCCGCCTGTACGAGCGCGCGCGGCAGTTCGACCAGGCGGCCCTCGCGTACGAGCGCGCGAACAAGCTGACCCTGGCGCGCAAGGCGTACGAGCGCGCCCGGGACCTGGCCAGCGCCAACCGCATCCGGGGCATGGAGGTGAAGGCCCTGGTGGAGCGTGGCGACCGGCTGGGCGCGGCGACCCTGCTGGTGGCCGTGGGCCAGCGGCGCGAGGCGGTGGAGGTGCTGAGCCCCCTGCCTCCTCCGAAGGCGTTCCACTTCATGCAGCGGCTCACCCTGGAGGACGAGGCCAAGGAGCTCGCGCAGCGCGAGCTGGCCCGCGCCGAACAGGAGCAGAAGCCCGCCGGCCGCGCCCGGTGGCTGGAGCTGCTGGGTGACACGGCCGCCGCCGCGGAGACGTGGACGCAGGCGGGCCGCAAGGACAAGGCGCTGCCCCTCTACGAGAAGCTCGGTGGGGAGCACCTGCCCCGCGCCGCGCAGCTCGCGGAGGAGCTGCAGCAGCGTGACAAGGCCATCGCCCTGTACACGCAGCTCAACGACAGCGCGGGTGTGGAGCGTGCGAAGGCCCTCCCCGAGGCCCCCGCCACGCCTCCTCCCGGCAGCGCGCCGGACGCCGGTGACGACGCGGACTCCACGGCATCGTCGACGGAAAATGCTTCCTCGGCTGGCGAGCAAGAAAGCCAATAATTCCCGCCGTTTGACAGGTTTTGCATGATTGCCCGGGGGCGCCCGTGGCCGGTACACTCCGGCCGCTGGCGCCCTCGTTTCATTCCCCCTTTGGCCAACGAGCATCATGGAACAGCCTTCCGCCCCTGCGCGTCCCACGCTGCGTGTGACCGACGACCGCTCCTTCGTTGAAACCGAAGCGGCCCTGGAGAAGACGGGCCGTGTCGAGGAGCTGATCCGCCTGTACGAGGGGCGCTCGCGGGACGTTCCCACGGAAGAGGCGGCGCGCCTGCTGTGCCGCGCGGCGGAGCTGGCCCACGAGCGTCAGCGCAACGCGCCGCGCGCGGAGGACCTGCTCAAGCGCGCGCTGCTCGTCGCGAAGGACCCGATGCCCGCGCTGCGCGGTCTCAAGCGACTGCATGAGATCCGCCAGGACGCGTCGTCGCTGGTGGACGTGCTGGAGCGGCTGGGCGCCGCGACGCAGGGCGACGAGAGCGCGGCCCACTACCTGAAGGCCGCGGACCTCTACGAGCAGAAGCTCTTCCGCCGCGATCGCGCGGTGCTGTGCCTGCAGCGCGCGGCGCGGGTGAAGCCGGACCGCGCGACGTTCCGGCGCGTGCGCCAGCTGCTCTTGTCCGAGGAGCGCTTCCAGCCGGCGTTCGAGGCGCTGCAGCGCGAGCGTGCCGCGCTGGGCGACGCGGGCATGGCGGAGGAGTACGCCGCGCTCGCGGAGCGGCTGGTGGACGACCCCACCGAGCACTCGCTGGCGCAGCAGGTGCTGGACGTGGCGCGGGAGCTGGATCCGCAGAACGCGCGCGCGGACAAGGCCGCCCGCGCGATGCAGCGCTTCGAGCAGGTGTGGCGCGACAAGGTGCGCATGCTGCGCGGCATGTCGCTGGAGGAGCGCGACCGCAAGAGCGCCGCGCGCCTGTCGCTGCTCGTGGCGAAGCTGTTCGCCTGGTACGACCCGGGCTCCGCCGCCAAGGTGAAGGAGGCGCTGGACCGCTGCTTCCTGCTGTGGCCGGGCATGCCGGAGGCGCTCACGCTCATCGAGCGGATGGCGGGACGCGCGGGCGACTACGGGCCGGCGCTCGCGCAGCTGGAGGCGATGGCAGGCGAGGCGCGCGACCGCACGGCGCAGGTGGACCTGTGGCTGCGCGTGGGCACGCTCAAGCTGGGCCGGATGAACGACGCGGCCGGTGCGCTGGCCGCCTTCGAGAAGGCCGTGGCGGCGGATGCGTCGCGCGCGGACGCGGCCAGCCTGGCCGCGGAGCTGATGCTGGGCCAGGAGCGCTACGCGGACGCGGTGGCCACGCTGGAGCGCTACCTGGGCACGGTGAAGGACCGCGCACAGCAGGCCAGCCTGCGCCTGCGCCTGGCGGACCTGTGCATGCAGCAGCTGAAGGACGCGGACGCGGCGCGCGCGCACCTGGAAGCTGCGCTGAAGCTGGAGCCCACCAACGCGCTCGCGGCCTTCCAGCTGTCGCGCCTGCTGGCGGAGGACGAGAAGCTGGATGAAGTGCTGCCGCTCCTGGAGCTGGCCATGCTCGCCCCGCGTCCTCGCGCGGAGCGCGTGGCGTTCTGTGAAGCGCTGGCGCTGATGTTCGAGGAGCAGGAGAACGCGCGCGGCGCCTTCGAGGTGCTGGCGCGCGCGCTGGAGCTGGAGCCGGGCCGGCCGCTGCTGCTCAACACGGTGGTGGAGCACGCGGAGAAGGCCAACGCGCAGCCGGCGCTGGCCCATGCGCTGTTGCGCGCGGCGCAGGGGGCGACGCCTCCGGCCGTGGCGGTGGCGCTGTGGCGGCACCTGGCGCAGCTGCTCCAGGGCCCGCTGGCGGACCCCGTGCGTGCGGAGGCGGCGTGGCGCGAAGTGCTCTCGCGCGTGCCGGGTGACTCCGTGGCGAGCGAGGCCGTGAAGTCGCTGCAGGCGGCCGCGGCGCTGGCGGATGACCCGAAGACGCGGTTGGAGACGGACATCGCGCGGCGCGAGGCGTCCGGTGCCTCGCCCGTGGAGCTGGAGCCGTTTGTGCGCCAGTGGGTGCAGCTGGCGCCCGAGGACACCCAGGCGGTGCAGCGGCTCCAGGCGCTGTGCGTGGCGCTGTCGAAGTTCGACGAGGCGGCGACGCTGGCGGGGAAGCTGGCGACGCTCTCCGAGACGCAGCTCGAGCGCAACGAGTGGACCGCGCGGCAGGCGAAGCTGTACGCGGAGCGGCTCAACCGTCAGGAGGACGCGGCGGACCTGTTCCTCGCGCTGCTGGCGGAGAACGTGTCCACCGGCGTGGTGGTGGGCGGCCTGGAGCGGCTGGCGGCCGGAGGCGTGCGCACGGTCGCGCTGACGGAGGCCCTGGCGAACCACTACGGCCGCACGGGTGACCACCAGCGGCAGGTGGCGGCGCTCCAGCAGCAACTGGACTCCACGACGGACGCGGCCACGCGCAAGCGGCTCCTGACGGTGCTGGCCAGCATCCACGAGAAGCAGCTCGCGGACAGCCGCGCCGCCTTCGACACGCGGCTGCGCATGGTGCGCGAGGAGCCCAAGGACGAAGCGGGGCGCGCGGAGACGGCGCGGCTGGCGCGCGACCTGTCCGCGCACGCGGAGCTGGGCCGGGTGCTGCGCACGCTCGCCACGGAGTCCGAGGATCCCATCCTCGCCGTGCAGCTGCTCTCCGAGGCGTCGGTGCTGGCGGAGGAGGGCGGGATGGCGGCGGAGGCCATCACGGCGCTGGAGGCCGCGCTGGCGCGCTCGCCCGAGTCGCCGCAGGTGCTCCAGCGCCTCGTGCGGCTGTACGGGCGCGCGGGCCGCTCCGCGGACGCGGAGACGCTGCTTCGCAAGCGCATCCACGCCACGCGCGGGCCGGAGCGGTTGGAGCTGCTCCTGCGGCTCGTGGACCTGAACGTGGAGCTGGGCCGCCCGCAGCAAGCGGCCGAGGCGCTCCAGGCCGCCATCACGCACGGCGGCGAGGAGGGCCGGCACCTGCCGCGCCTCGCGGAGCTCTACGAGAAGGCCGGCATGCAGCGCGAGCTGGGGGACACCCTGGCGCGGATGATCGGCCTGGCGGAGACGGCCGGTGACGCCGACCACGTGTCGCGGCTGAAGCTGCGCCGCGCGCAGCTGCTGCAGGGTTCGCAGGACGGCAGCGCGGAGGCGGTGCAGAGCTACGCGGACCTCTTGCGGCAGCGTCCGTCGGATCCGGACGCGCTCTCGGCGCTGGAGGCGATGCTGGCCTCGGGCCCGTCGCGCGAGGCGGCGGCGCGCGCGCTGATCCCCGCGTACGAGCGCACCAAGGAACACCGCAAGCTGGTGGCGACGCTGGACGTGCTCGCGGAAGTGGCTCGCGACGACGCCGGCCGGGTGCAGGCGCTGCGCCATGCGGCGCAGGTGCACCTGGCGCACCTGCGGCAGCCGGAGCTGGCGTTCGCGTCGCTCGCGCGGGCGATGCGTCTTGCTCCTGCGGACGGGGGCCTCCGGGCCGCCGCGCGTCAGGCGGCGGAGGACGCGGACTCGCTCGACAGCTTCGCGGAGATCCTCTCCGAGCTGACGGAAGAGGGAGACGTGGGCCCCGCGCGCGCGGCGCTGCTGCGCGAGCTGGCGGAGGTGCAGGAGAAGAAGCTCGACGACCGGCCCGGCGCGGTGAAGGCGCTGCGCGCGCTGCTGGAGCTGGAGCCGGGCAACATCGACAGCCTGCGGGCGCTGCAGCGGCTGCACCGCGCGGGCGAGGAGTGGGCGGCGCTGGCGGAGGTGCTGGAGAAGCTGGCGGCGGCCATCCAGGAGCCGGCGGATCAGCTCGTGTGCCTGCGCGAGGCCGCGCTGCTGCACGAGGCGAAGCTCACCGACAAGGAGAGCGCGGCGTCCGCGTGGCGCGCCATCGCGGAGCGCGACCCGGCGCAGCGCGAGGCCGCCACCGCGCTGGACCGCCTCTACACGGACCTCAACCGTCCCAAGGACCTGGCGTGGACGCTCGCGCTGCGGCGCAACCAGGAGGGCCAGAGCCCGCAGGGGCGTGAGGTGTCCTTCCGCCTGGCGGAGCTGCTGCGCACGGTGCTGGACGACGCCAACGCGGCGCTCGGCCTCTACAAGCGCATCCTCACCGAGGACCCCGGCCACCCCGGCGCGAGGGCCGCGCTGGAGGCCTGGGTGAAGGCGGCGGTGCCCACGAGCGGCGCGGCGCTGGAGGTGCTGGACAAGGTGCTCGCGCAGGTGGGCGACCATGCCCGCCGCGTGGCGCTGCGCGAGACGCGGATGGAGTCCGCGCTCACGGTGGAGAAGATCATCCTCGCCGGGGAAATCCGCCGCATCTACGAGCGCGACATGCAGCAGCCGTCGCTCGCGTTCATGGCGGCGGTGAAGGCCTTCGCCAACGACCTGGACCGTGAAGGCGTGCGCCCGGACCTGGAGCGGCTGGCGCGCGAGACGGGCAGCCACGAGGTGCTGGCGGAGATCTACGAGAGCGCCGCCGTGGACCTCACCACCGGCGACCCGGTGATGCTGGACCTGCTGCGCCGCGCGGCGGAGCTGCGTGAAGGGCTGGATCAGCCGGAAGAGGCCACGCGCCTCTGGAAGAACCTGCTGGCGGACGCGCCGCAGGACCGTCAGGCGCTGGAGGCCCTGTCCCGGCTCTACGAGAAGGGCCAGAACGCCAAGAGCCTGTCGGAGGTCTACGCCCGCCAGGCGCAGCTCGCCACCGACCCGGAGACGCGGCTGGGGCTGCTGCTCAAGGCCGGCGAGGCCTACGCGAGCGCGGGCGAGGACGCGAAGGCCATCGAGGTGCTGCGCTCCGCGCTGGCGCTCCGCAAGGTGCCGGAAGGGCTGCTCGCGCTCGACAAGCTGTACGCCAAGACGCGCCACTTCGTGGAGCAGGCGGACGTGCTGGATCAGCTCGCGGAGCTGGCGCCGGACGAGCCCGGGCGCCGCGCGTACCTGCTGCGCCGCGCGCAGTTGCTGGAGAAGGAGGTCGGGCCCACGGAGGCGCTGCCGGTGTACCGCCGGCTGCTGGAGCTGTCGCCGGGCGACGGCCAGGTGGTGGCGGGCCTGGAGCGCCTGCTCGCGCACGACGGGCCCCGCCTGGAGGCGGCGCGCCTGTTGGAGCCCGTCTACCGCGGCCTCAACGACACGCGGAAGCTGGTGGACGTGCTGGAGGTGCTGTTGCCGGGCGTTCCGCCGGAGCAGCGCCTGGAGCGGCTGCAGGAGATCGCCGTCCTGCGCGAGGGCCTGGGCCAGACGTCGCTGGCCTTCGTCGCGCGCCTGCGCGCGTTCAACGAGCTGCCCGCGGAAGCCGGCGTGCGCGACGAGCTGGAGCGGCTCGCGGCGGACTCGGGCTCCTTCGAGGAAGTGGCGGCGGCCTACGAGGACCAGCTGGAGCGCGACCCCGCGGAGCCCCTGGCGGGCGACCTGTGGCGGCGCCTGGCGGCCATCTACGACAACCGCCTGAAGCGCTACGACCTGGCGGTGCGCGCGCTGGAGCAGGTGAGCCGGCGCGACCCGATGAACAAGCCGGTGCTGGAGGCCATCGCCCGCGTGCACCGCCGCACGGGCGCGCACCGGGAGCTGGCGCTCGTCATGCGCCGGCAGGTGGCCGCGGAGGCGAATCCGGCCTCGCAGATCAACCTCCTCTTCGAGCTGGCGCACCTGGCCGAGGAGACGCTCGCGGACAAGTCGCTGGCGGCGCAGGCGTACCGCGAGGTGCTGGAGCGCCGGCCGGAGAACGCCAACGCGCTGAAGCTCCTGGGCCGCGTGCTCGCGGACATGGAGCGCTGGGCGGAGCTCGCGCAGCACGTCGAGCGTGAGATCCAGATGGCGGACGCGCGCGACGCGCAGGAAGAGGCGTCCGACCTGCGCGTGCGCCTGGGCCGGCTGAAGGTGTCGCGCCTGGATGATCCGCGCGGCGCGCTGGAGCTGTACAAGCTGGTGCTCGCGCGGCGCGCAGGCCACCCGGGCGCGGTGGGCGCGCTGGAGGAGCTGGCGCGTTCGGAGAGCCCGCTGCGTGGCGCGGCGGCGAGCGCCCTGGAGCCCATCTTCGCGTCGGTGGGCAACCACCTGAAGCAGGTGGAGATGCTGGAGTCGCGCGCCTCCGCGGAGGCCGTGCCGCAGGAGCGGGCCGCGCTCTTGCGCCGCATCGCGGAGATCTACGCCAGCTCGCTGGAGAACGCGGAGATGGCGTTCCTCACCGCCACGCGCGCGCTGCGCGAGCTGCCAGAGGACCCTCGCTCGCTGGAGCTGTGCGTCGCGCTGGTGGACAAGGCGGAGGCGCCGGAGGAGCTGTGCTCGGTGCTGGCGGAGGTGGCCCCCAAGGCCAGCGACGCGGCCAGGGCGGAGCTGTACCGCGCGCTCGCCCGGATGCAGGTGGACCTGGGGGAGCCGGCCGAGGCGCTCCAGTCGTGGAAGCGCGTGCTGGAGCTCAAGCCCACGGACAACGAGGCGCTGGATGGCACCGCGCGGCTCGTCGCCTCGCAGGGCCGTCCCACGGAGCTGCTGGAGGTGCTGCGCCGTCAGCTCGCGCTGTCGGAGGAGCCGGCGCGTCGCGCGGCGGTGCTCCACCAGATTGGCGTGCTGCAGGAGGAGCAGCTCAAGGACCCACTGGGCGCGCTGGCCACGTTCCGGCGGCTCCTGGAGCTGCAGCCAGACGACGCGGTCGCGCTCGCGCGGATGGATGCGCTCTGCCAGAAGCAGGAGCGCTGGCCGGAGCTCGCGGACGTCCTCGCGCGGCGCATCGCGCTGATGCCGCCGGAGGAGGGGCTGGAGCTGAAGTTCCGCCTCGCGACGGTGCGCGAGTCCAAGCTGCTGGACAAGGCGGGCGCGCTGTCGCTGTACGGCGAGGTGCTGTCCGTGCAGCCCAACCACCCGGGCGCGGTGGGCCGCATGGAAGCCATCGTGGCGCGCGAGCCGCAGAACCTGCTCGCGGTGGAGACGCTGCTGCGCGCCTTCCGCGGGAGCGGTGACGTCGCTCGGCTGGCGCAGGTGATCGAGACCCGCGTGGGCGTGTCGCCGGACGCCGTCGAGCGCAAGCAACTGCTTGGCGAGCTGGCCACGCTGCGCGAGACGCAGGGCGAAGGCGAGCTGGCCTTCCTCGCGCTCTACCGCGGCTTCAAGGAGGACCCGAACGACAGCGAGGTCCGCCGCCGCCTGGAGAACGCCACCGACGTCGCGGGCAGCTACGACGAGCTGGTGGTGCTCTACGAGGAGGCCCTGCCGCGCATCGCCGAGGCCGCCGACGCGGCTCAGGTGTGCCTCAAGCTGGGCCAGGTGCTGGAGACGCGCCTGCGCGATCCGGACCGCGCGGTGTCCTACTTCGAGCGTGCGCGCACGCTGCACGCGTCGGTACAACAGGCCTCGCTCGTCGCGCTGGATCGCCTCTACCTGCACCTGGAGGCGTGGCCGGAGCTGGCCGGCGTGCTGGAGGCGCTGGCCACCGGCGCGACGACTCCTGCGGACAAGATCGGCTTCCTCTTCCGCCTGGGACAGCTCTACCAGGAGCGGATGGACAGCCCGGACCGCGCCGCGAGCGCCTACGAGGCCATCCTCGCGCTGGAGCCGGGACACCTCGCTTCGGCGCGGCTCCTGGAGGGCATCTACGAGGGCGCGGGCGCGTCCGAGAAGCTCTACGCCATCCTGAAGCTCCAGGCGGACAAGGTCTCCGGCAGCGAGCGGGACCGCGTGCTGGGCAAGATGGCGCAGGTGTCGGCCGAGGGGCTGTCGGATCTGGGCCGCTCCATCGACCTGTACCGCGAGCTGCTGGCGAAGAACCCGCGCAACGAGCAGGTCTTCTCCTCGCTGGAGTCGCTGTACGAGCGCGCGGGCCGGCCGCAGGACCTGCGTGAGCTGCTCGAGGGCCGCCTGGCCATCACGCTCGATCCTCGCGAGGTGGTGCGCCTCAACGAGCGGCTGGGCCGCGTGGTGTACCGCCTGCTCAAGCAGCCGGACGCGGCGGTGCCGTTCTTCAAGGCGGCGCTGGACCGCGACGCACGCCACCGCGGCGTGCTGGACACCCTGCGCGAGTTGTACGACGAGACGGGCCAGCGCGAGGAGTTGGTGGGCATCCTGCGCCGCCTCATCCCGCTGCAGGACAGCAGCGACGGTGTGAAGGCGCTGCGCCTGCGGATGGCGGAGGTGCTCGCGGGCATGGGCCGGCGAGAGGAGTCGCTGGACGCGGCCCGCCGCGCGCTGGAGGTGGAGCCGCACTCCGTCTCCGACCTGGAGCGCGTGTACGCGCTGTCCGTGTCCCTGCGCGCGTGGAACGACGCCGTGCGCGCCCTGGAGCTCAAGGTCCAGGTGCACCTGGCGGCGGAGGAGCGCGACCCGGCCGTCGCCGCGTACTTCACTGTCGCGGAGCTGTGGGAAGGGCAGGGCGGCAAGCCGGAGCTGTCCGCCGGCGCGCTGGAGAAGGTGCTGGAGCTCGACCCCGCCAACCGCACCGCCTACGAGCGCGTGTGCACGCTGTACCGCACGCACAACGACTGGCGCGCGTACGCCACGGTGATGGATCGCTACATGCCCCACCTCGTCACCGACGAGGAGAAGATGGCGGCGCTGCGGGAGATCGCCCGGGTGCAGGAGGAGCGCCTGGGCCAGAAGGACGTGGCCTTCCTGGCGCTCTGCCGCGCGCTGCAGCTGGACGCGGCCGAGGACGCGCTGCGCGAGGAAGTGGAGCGCCTGGCGGACGAGACGGGCAGCCACGAGGAGCTGGCGGCGGTCTACGAGGAGGTCGCGGACGAGCTGCCCCGCGGCCCGCTCGCGGAGCGCATCTACGCCACGCTCGCGCGCATCCACGACTCGCGGCTGGATGATCCGCAGGCCGCGGAGGCCGCGTTCCGCAAGATCCTGGAGTTCGACCCCACCAACGCCACCGCGCTGGACGGGCTGGCGGCGGTGTTCCAGCGGCGCGGCCGCGACCGCGAGTACGTCGTCGCGCTGGAGCAGAAGCTGGAGGCGGCGGGCTCCATCGAGGCGCGCAAGGGCATCCTCAAGGAGATCGCCCGCGTCTGGGACGAGACGCTGGACGACCCCACCGAGGCGGCCAGCGCCCTGCTGCGCGCGCTGGAGCTGGAGCCGGACCTGGAGACGCTCGGCGTCCTCACGAACCTCTACCGTCGCGGGAACGCGTTCCGCGACGTGGCCACCACGCTGCTCCGGGCCCGCGACCTCGCGGCGTCCAACGAGGAGCGTGCGCGCATCCAGGTGGAGGTGGCGACCGTCTACGAGCGCGACCTCAAGGACGACGAGTCCGCGGTCTCCGCGTTCCGCATGGCGCTGGAGTTCGACCCGTACAACCGCGAGGCGCTGGAGGCGCTCGAGCGGCTGCACACGCGGTTGGATCATCCGGCGGACCTGCTCGCCATCTACGAGCGGATGCTGGAGCTGTCCCAGGACTACCGCGAGAAGGTCCGCGTCCTCTTCCGCAGCGCGACCATCTGGGAGGACACGTACCAGAACCCGGCCAACGCCGACGCGTGCGTGGAGGGCGTGCTCTCCATCGACCCGCAGAACGCGCAGGCCATCAAGTCCCTCATCCGCCTGCGCCGCGCGCAGTCGCGGTGGGAGGACCTCATCCTCGCGTACGAGCGGCAGCTCGCGCTCGCCACCAGCCCGCAGGAGCAGGCGGAGCTGTACGTGGAGATCGGCAACGTCCAGTACCAGAACCTCAAGGCCGTGGACCGCGCGGTGAACAGCTACCACGCGGCGCTCGCCACGGACCCCGAGTCCCGTCCCGCGCTGCACGCCCTGGGCAAGCTCTATGAGCGCAGCGGCAACTGGCCCTTCGCGCTGGAGATGCTGCAGAAGGAAGCGCAGGTCGTGGGCAGCGACCCCGCGGCGGTGGAGCTGTGGCACCGCCTGGGGAAGATCAACGAGGACATGCTCGCGGACATGGCGAGCGCGCGGACCGCGTACCAGCAGGCGCTCGCCATCGACCCGGGCCACCTGCCCACCATCCGCGCCCTCAAGGGCATCCAGGAGCAGGAGAAGGACTGGGGCGGCTACGAGCAGACGCTCTTGCAGGAGGCGCAGCAGACGGAGGACCCTGCCGCCAAGGGCCGCGCCCTGCTGGACGTCGCGCGCTACCACGCGGAGACGCGCGAGGACCGCGAGACGGCGACGCCCTACTGGGAGGAGACGCTCAAGCACATCCCGGACAGCCTGGAGGCGGCGCGCCCGCTGGCGGACGTCTACATCGCGCGCGAGGACTGGGCGTCCGCGGAGCGGATGCTGGACATCGTCACGCGCAAGATGGCGGAGAAGGCCATGGCGGAGAAGGACGCCGCCATCGCGCAGGACCTCTGCCGCCAGCTCTACCGGCTGGGCTACGTGACGGAGAAGCTGGGCCGCCGCGACAAGGCCCTGTCCTCGTACGAGAAGGCCTACGGCCTGGACGCCACGTACCTGCCCGCGCTCGAGGGCTACGGCAACCTGCTGGTGCAGGCGAAGCGGTACGAGGACGCGCTCAAGGTCTTCCAGACCATCCTCATCCACCACCGCGAGGAGCTGACGGACCTGGAGGTCGTGGAGGTCTACTGGCAGCTGGGGGACGTGCACGCTGCCCTCGGCCAGACGGACCGCGCGCAGAACCACTTCGAGAAGGCGCTCGCCATCGACCCGCAGCACGAGCAGACGCTGCGCGCGCTGGTGGCGCTGATGGACAAGGCGGGCAACTACGAGAAGTCCGCGGAGCTGCGCCAGGAACTCGTCAACAGCCTGGAGGGCGAGGCCAAGGTCAAGGTCTACCTGGAGCTGGGCCGCATCGCGCGCGACGAGCTGCATGATCCGTACATGGCCATCGACGCGTTCACCGGCGCCCTCAGGACGCAGCCGGACGCGCCGGAGGTGATGGACGCGCTCTACCGCCTGCTGCGCGAGACGCGTCAGGGCCAGAAGGCCGCGGACGTGCTGGGCCGCATGCTGGCGCTGCCCGCGCTCGCCCTGGAGCCGCACAAGGCCAAGCGCGTGTGGTTCGCGCTCGGCGAGATCCGCCGCGACGAGCTGAAGGACGTGGAGGGCGCGGCGCAGGCCTTCAACGCCGCGCTCGACCTGGACCACCGCTTCGTGGAGGCCTTCAGCGCGCTGGAGGCGATGCTCGGCGGCGCGCGCCAGTGGAAGGTGCTGGAGGAGAACTACACGCGCATGCTCGCGCGTCTGCCCAAGACGCCGGACACGCACCCTGCGCGCATGACGCTGTGGCGCGCGCTGGGCGACCTGTACCTCCAGGTGCTCAAGCACCCGGAAGGCGCGGTGGCCGCCTACGGCGTCGCGGCGAAGGGCCTGCCGGACGACGCGGCCATCCAGGAGACGTTCGCGGAGGTCGCCGGGCAGATGCCGGGCCGCGAGGAAGAGGCCATCGTGGCGCTGCGCCGCGCGCTGCCGAACACGCAGAATCCGCGCAAGGTGGTGGGCAACCTGGTGCGCCTGTCCGCGGTGCGCAAGGACTACGACGCCGCGTGGCTCGCCGCGCAGGCGGTGTCGGGCCTCCTGGGCGAGGCGGGCGAGGACGAGCAGGAGATCCTCACCAAGCTGGGGCCCTATGCGAAGAAGAAGGAGCTGGCGCAGCGTCCGCTGACGGACCGGCTGTGGCAGACCGCGCTCTTCCACCCGAAGGTGCGCGGGCCGCTGTCGGAGCTCCTGGGCCTGCTCTTCGAGAAGGCGGGCCACCTGTACGCGGTGCCCTTCCCGCAGTACCAGCTGGTGCCCAAGCGCCACCGCATCGACGTGGCGACCGCGCAGGAGTACCACGTCAACCACTACCGCTACGTCGCGCGGCTCTTCGGCATGGAGGCGGTGGAGCTGTACTCGCCCTTCCTCGTGGCCACGCGCGAGCGGCTGGCGAAGCGCTCCAACGAACCGGCCCCCGAGCCGCTCGTGAACGTGGACCTGCTCCAGACGCATCCCGCGTGCGTGCGTGTGGGTGGCAAGTACTTCGCGGAGCAGGGGCAGAAGGAGGTGTACTACCTCCTGGGCCGTACGCTGGCCCTGGCCCGCGCGGAGCTCGCGTTCAGCCAGCGCGTCGCGCCCGAGCGGCTGGAGGCCGTGGTGCAGGCCGCGCTCAGCCTGGTGGTGGGCAACGTGCGCTACACGGTGGATCCGCGGCTGGTGGACGTGGAGCGGCAGCTGCTCCAGAAGAGCCTGAGCGAGCCGGACCGGGCCGCCCTGGCGAAGGTCGCGAGGGCCTACCTGCCCACGGCGACGCCGCAGGATGTGCGCACGTGGCTGGAGGGTGCGGAGCTCACCGCGTCGCGCGCGGGCCTCTTCGCCGCGGGCGAGCTGGAGCCCGTGCGCCGCATGGTGCAGGGCGAGACGGGGTCCGCGTTCCGCGTCGCCCCTCGCACCAAGCTGCGGGAGTTGCTGGTGTTCGCCACCTCCGAGGACCTGCACGAGCTGCGTGTGGCCGTTGGCACACACGTCGAAGTCCAGGTGCGAAAGTAGGGCCCTCAGACCGCCGCGAGGGTTCACGCGTTGAAAGCAGGCGGGCGTTCAAGGCAGGTGTCCTTGATCTCCGCCGGTGGGCACTTCTACGATTCAGACGGGATTTCGCCCGTCATTTTCGAGGCTTACGGGAACGATGCGTTTCGTCTGCGACAGCTGCCGCGCGCAGTACATGATCAGCGACGACAAGGTTGGCCCGAAGGGGGTCAAACTTCGTTGCAAGAAGTGTGGTCACACCATCCTGGTGAGGCCCGCCGGTGCATCGGCGGCGAAGGAGGGCGGGGCGGAGGCCACCGCGGCCACGGAGGCCAGGAGCAGCGCGGATGCGAACGCGCCACGTATCGTGGAGTCGTCCAACACGGGCCTGCCCGCCACGCTGGGCACCCCGCCGGAGGGCGGCCTCTTCACGGACGTGGAAGAGGATGAGATCGGCGCGGTCTTCGACCAGGTCCTGAGCACGGGCTCGCAGAAGGTCAAGGCCGCCGAAGCGGAGGCCGAGGCCAAGGCCGCGAAGACAGAGGCCGTGCGCAAGCTCGCGGAAGCCGAAGCCGCGGAGCCGACGGCGGAGGAGAAGGCCGCCGCCGCGGCGCACGAGTGGTACGTCGCCATCGACGAGAAGCAGGTCGGCCCCTGGTCCGTGGAGAAGGTGAAGGACGCCTGGGACCGCGGCGAGGTGGGCCCGGACAACCTCTGCTGGCGTTCGGGCTTCAGCGACTGGATTCCCCTGTCGGAGACGGCGGAGCTGGCGTCGGTGCTGGCGCCGCGCCCGGCCAAGCCGGTCATCGTCGCGCCCGCGCCCGTGTCCACGTCGTCGCCGACGATTCCCGCCGGTCCGGTGGAGTCCGCCTTCAGCGCGGGCAGTGCTCGTCCGGGCACGGGTGGCAATTCGGCCGTGGCGGAGGAGCCGGTGGGCTGGAAGCCCTCCGCCGCGAGCGTGCTGGCCTCGCTGGTGAAGGAGGAGAACGACGCCCTCAGCAAGCCGCCGCCGCGTCCGGCGCCGTCGCTGGAGCGCGAGCCGTTGTCGCAGTCGCGCCTCCTGGACGTGCCCATGCCGCCGCCGGAGCCGGTGTCCTCGCCGTCGATGCCGGGGGCCATGATGGCCCCCGCGCCGGCCATGGCCGCTCCCCAGGCCTACGCGCAGCAGCCGCAGCAGGGCTATGCGCCGCAGCAGCCGGTTCCGCAGTACGCGCCGCAGCAGCCGGTGGCGTATGCGCCGCAGCAGGCGCAGATGCCCTATGGGCAGCAGCCGCAGGGATATCCGCCTCCCGGGTATCCGGCGGCCTATCCGCCGCCTGCGGCGGCACCCGCGGGCGGCAAGGGCCGCACGGGGATGCTGGTCGCGGTGACGGCGGGCGTGCTCGTGATGGCGGGCGCCGCGGTCGTCTTCGTCGCGCGCGGCAATTCGTCCGAGCGTCCCACGGAGGCTCCGGTCCAGGTCGCGGCCGCGCCGACGCCCAAGGCGGACCTGCCGCCCATGCCGCCGCCTCCCGCCGCGGTGCAGACGCCTCCCGCCGCGGCGGTCCAGCCCGCGGCGACGCCTGCCGCGACGCCCACGGAAGGCACCGCGGCGACCGCTGCCGTCGGAGCGCCCGCCGCCGCTGGCACCCAGCCCGCGGCCGGTGGAACGCCTCCGCCGGCCGTGGCGACGGCTCCGGCCGCCACGCCCACCCCGCCTCCGCCCGCGGCGGAGGTGAAGCCCGCCAGCACGACGCCCAACATGGGAACGGCGGTGGCGCGGGTGGATTCGCGCAACCATCGCAAGACGGGCTCCGGCGGAAGCCGCGGCTCGCAGCGGGATGAGGACGAGGGCGACGCGATCACCGTGTCGAAGCCTTCCTCCTCGTCGTCCTCGTCGTCCTCGTCGTCGAACTCCGGGGGCGGGGATGACGACTTCGACGAGCTGTTCGGCACGAAGAAGCCAGCGGCCACGAAGCCCGCGAGCAAGCCGACGGCGACGGCGTACATCCCGCCCGAGCCGGGAGGCGGCACGCTGGAGCGCCTGCAGCAGTCGGACATCATGCAGGTGGTGCTGAACAACAAGCCGTCCATCGTGAAGTGCGTGAACGAGCAGAAGCAGAAGGACCCATCGCTCAGCGGCAAGCTGGTGATGCGCTGGACGGTCCAGACGAGCGGCAAGACGACCGCCGTCTCGTGCCGCACGGACGAGTTCCGCTCGAGCTACATGGCCACGTGCATCACGGGGCTCATCAAGAGCTGGTCGTTCCCGAAGCACCAGAAGCAGGGCGACCCCATCGACTTCCCGTTCACGTTCTGAAGTCCAGGAGCGACATCGCCGTCACATATGACGGCGATGTCGCTGTGAGGTGCGACGGGATTGTGCGCTTTCGTGAACAGTGAATTTCCTTGGGGAGCAGGCGTGGAAAGGTCGGTCAACACTCGTTGACACGTCTGGAGCGAGGGGACTAAAGCCCGCTCGACTTCATTCCCGGTGTCTGGAGTCAGGTGGCCGGAGACACCGGGCGACGTAACCAATCCAGGAGGAAGTTCCGAATGCAGCTGCGCAAGATGATGGTGATGCTCGCCGCTTTGAGCTCGATGAGCCTGGCCCTGACGGCCTGTGGCGATGACGCGACGACGGCGGAGACCTGTACGTCGGACACCGACTGCTCCTCCAACTTCTGCAACACGGCCGCCGGCGTGTGCATGGACACCTGCGAGAGCGGCTCGGACTGCCCCGACGCGGAGAAGAACTGCGCCCCGCTGGCCGGTGCGACGAACACGCAGAAGGTCTGCCAGTGCCAGACCAACCAGCTGTGCAACTCGGACGACTCCACCAGCCTGGTCTGCGGCACCGTGTCCAAGCGCTGCGAGGAGCCCGGCTCCAACACGGGCTGCACCAAGGACGCCGACTGCGCCGCCGGCAACACCTGCAACACCACCACGGGCGTGTGCAGCCCGGCCGCGACGACCTGCTCCGGTGAGGGCCAGGCGGCGTGCGCGTACGGCAGCTACTGCAGCGGCACCACCTGCACTGCGGTGCCGGCGCCCACGTGCGAAAACTTCGATCCTGCCAAGGGCGGTAAGACGCCTGTGTGGAACGCGAGCTCCTCCACCGGCCCGATCATCTACAGCATCAAGAAGCTGACCTGGGGTGCCGACGTCGTTTCTCCGGCCTTCTGCGCCTCCGGCGATACCCTCCGGGCCGAGGTCAAGGCCTATGCCAAGAACACGGGTACCTTCCCCGCCCAGAAGTCCAACCTCCAGGGCCTCTTCTACGTGACGGTGAACGGGAATCAGCAGGATGGTGCGGGTCTCATTCGTCCCTCTGGCTACACCCCGTCCGCCGACGGCAAGAGCGCGACGATGATCATGAACTTCTGCCCTGGCGCCATCTCCACCATCTCGCTGGGCCTGTACTTCACGGGCGGCAACGAGATCTGCAGCCAGCTCTCGAAGTAGCACTCAGCGGGCCGCTGTAGGCCCAGCTCAGTCATGAAGCCTCGTCCCGTGGGTTGGGACGAGGCTTTCTGTTTGAATGGGGAACAGGTTGTCGGTGGATGGCGCTCGCCGAAAAGCGAGGGTGAATTTGCCGAGTGATTGAGCGTTCTTGATGGTGGCGGCCCTGAACGGCCTCTTGCTGTCTCGCAAGGAAAGGAAACATCCATGTTTCTGAAGCAGGCTCCTCAACTTCTCATCGCGTCCATGCTGGCGTTCTCCGCGACGAGCCTTGCCGCGGATGCGCAGCTGTCCTGCCCCGCGGGTTCGGTTCAGAAAGGCAAGTCGGGCAAGGATGAAGCTGTCTACTGCGTCAAGGCGGCCAAGAAGGCGGGCGAACCGGTGATCCATGGGGCCTACGTGGACTACTGGCCCAACGGGCAGAAGCAGTCGGAAGGGCAGTACCTGAACGGCTTCCGCTCGGGCCATTGGACGTTCTGGGACGCCAACGGCGTCAAGACCGGGGAAACGGATTTCGCCGAAGGCGACTATCACGGCACTCGCGTGCAGTTCTTCGCCAATGGCAAGCCGAAGATGATCGAGCAGTACCGGAAGGGCTTCCGCAACGGCACGGTCCAGGAACTCAGCGAGGACGGAAAGGTCGTCCGTCAGACGCAGTTCGCGGACGGTCACGAAGTCGCATCCCGGTAGCGCCTGGATGGCAGGTGGCCTGCCTGGTTTGTAGGGGCAGGCCCCCCTCAGCTGAGAAGAGGACCGCTGGAGGGAGGGAGCTTTGGGGGCGAATGAGGCCCTTTCCCTCCGCGTCAGGGCCTACTAGGAACGGTGCCTGTGAAGGCACCTTCTCTCGCCCCTGTTCTCCCCACCATCCCCGTCTGCACCGTGGAGCAGATGGGGCTTCGGGAGCTTGAACGCATCCGCCTCATCCTTCGTGGCGGGTCGGTGATCGACTGGCGCCGCATGCATTTCCAGACGCGGGACGAAGTGGATCGCTTCCTGCGCCTCTGCCAGCTCGACGTGTCCCGGCCCTACGACGATGCGTGGGCCCGGACGGTCCTGGCGGATGCCGTGGAATACCTTCGAAAGACCTTTGACTACCGGGTCGCGGAGGCCGTCGCGGAGCCGAAGGAGCTTCACGACCTGTTCCTCTTCGCGTCGGGAGCGAAGGGCCTGGCCCGCTATCGGCGCATCGCCTGCATTGTG
Source organism: Corallococcus caeni (assembly GCF_036245865.1). Lineage (NCBI taxonomy): Bacteria > Pseudomonadati > Myxococcota > Myxococcia > Myxococcales > Myxococcaceae > Corallococcus > Corallococcus caeni. The sequence goes on from NZ_BTTW01000004.1 coordinate 755,994, forward strand.
CTGAAGGTCATGCACGTCATCCAGCACATCGAAGGGCGGGACCTGCTCTTCCGACTCGCGGCTTCGGAAGCAGAGCTTGCGGAGATGGTCACGGAGAAGGTGCTGGGCGTTGCTCGTGAGATGAAGGAGATGGGTCTTCCGATCGTGGAGTTCGCCCACTCCATCAAGACGCGGGACTCCTTGATCACGAAGCTGATCGCGAAGAAGGAGACCGTGGCGGCCCAGGTGTATGACCGCACGCGCTTCCGCGTCATCACCCGCAAGCGGGAGGACCTGTTGCCGGTCCTCTACTTCCTGACGCAGCGCCTGTTCCCTTTCAACTTTGTCGTCCCGGGGCAGACGGAGAACACGCTGCTGCCGTTCAAGGGGCTGCTGGAGGAGAACCCTCACTTCGAGCAGTTTATCCCCCAACTTCACCTGGACCGGGACTTCGAGGACCGCGAGGACCGAACGGGGAATGCCTTTTCTGGGAGTTCCTATCGAGTCCTCAACTTCGTCGTGGACCTCCCGCTGCGGATGGACTCCTACCTGCCTTCGCCTGAAAGTGACACCCGCCCCCGAAAGGGACGGGTCACCTTCGCACTCGTTGAGTTCCAGATCGCGGACGAAGAGACAGCCCGCCGTAACGAACTCGGAGACAACGCTCATGAGAGCTACAAGCGAAGGCAGAAGCGCCGTGTCCTCAATCGCTTAAGCCGCGGGCTTGTGGTTCCCAAGCGACAGGGCTGAGTTTCCGTATACATGGCTCGCCCTGCATGATGTCAGTAGTTGATCCTGAAAACATAGACACTGGCGGAAGTTGCATCCGCCTCTGTCCATGCAATGAGTGGCTGCCCATTGGCGTCCATTGAGACGGAAGGGCCAAAAGCCGGAGTTCCTCCAGTCGTCAGTGCGCTGAGCGGCATTCCCATGGGCTTCCATGTGGAGTCAATCCAACGGCTTACAAGAATGCTGCGTTCAGACGCCATGACACCGCTCCAGGCAAGGACATGTGGAGTGCCTGCACCCAGTGCGAGGCTGGGCGAATTGTTCCCCGTAGAACCGTTGCTGGCGAGTGTGGGGGTGCTCCAGCCACTTCCTTCCCACCGCGCCCAATAAAGCATGCCATCGGCTTCTGCCTGGGTTGGCGATTGTACCCACGACACCCAGGGGCGCTGCGTCGCATCCGCTGCGGCCGAAAGCGCTCGTACGTCTGTTCCAAGCGTTGTTCCCCCGAGGAGAGATGCGTCGTTGGCGAGAACGGCCACACCTCTGCGTGAGGCTGTGTCGTCGTAAACCGAATAGGCAGTGAAGATGCTCGTGCCGGACGCGGTTACTGAGATGCCGCCCGCATTGAAATGGTCAGCGGGTTGGCTAGGGTTCAGGTCGATCCATGCCGAGCCTGATGATGGAAGCTTGAACCCACGGACCTTCGAGTTGTTTTCATCGTGCTGGGTGGCATGGAAGACAAGGTCTTCATTGGCTCCCACGACGAGCCGCGCCTGTTTGGCGTATTCTTGCGAACTGGAGACCAGCGGAATGGATGGCAATGAAGTCCAGGTGCTTCCAGTCCACCGACGCGCGAACACGTCTCGGCCTTCGCCATTGCCAGTGGCCTCATCCCAGACGACGACCGGGCGGTTGGAGGCGTCGATTGCCAGGTCGGGCCTCGCTGCATCTGTTCCAAGCGCAGTCAGACCGCTCAGCGGCGCACCCAACATGTCCCAGGCCGTACCGGACCACCTGGCAACGTAGATGTTCCGGGTCGAGCCATCGGGTTCCGACCAGGCAATGACAGGTCGACCCTCGCGGTCCACCTTCAATACGACATCTTCGGCCGACGTCCTGCCAGCCACCGCGCTGATAGCTCCACCGAGAGGAAGCCAGGAAGGAGCCGTGAACTTCCAGGTCGGAGCGGTCTGGACTCCGTTACCTGCCAGATCCGTGGTGTTGCTCACGAGTAGCGTGAGATCGACAGAGATCGTGTCTGGTGCCACCAGGGGAACGCTCGGAGTGACAGTCAGCACCTGGCCGTCCGCAGAGAGCGACACCGATTTGGGAATGGCTACACCCGCACCCGTCTTGAGCCCGACCGCCGCCTCCGTCACCGAGAGCGGGTTCATGGGTTCACTGAAGGTGACCTGGATGGAGTCATGGACGCCCACGGTCGCCGCGTCCTTGGCCGGCAGGAAGGACGCCACGGTGGGCGCGGTCCGGTCCACGATGACCGTCCTCGGCGTGCTGGTGAAGACTGCTCCGCCGCGGGTCGCGCGGATGGACAACTGGTACGAGCCCTCGGCCTCGGTGGTGGTGTCCCAGGTGAACGAATAGGGGCTCCCCGTGGGCTTCACGAGCACCGTGGTGTCCTTCAGGATCTCCACCTGCTCCGCCGCGCCTCCTTCCACCGTGAACTGGAGGAGCAGGGGGCCTCGCGTGTACGCCTTCCCAGGCGCGGGCACGACCCAGTTCACCACCAGGTCACCGGGCTTCCCGACCGTCACGGCTACCGTGGCCTGCTTCGTGATCGTGCCGCTCTTGCCCTGGAGCGTCAGCGTGTAGGCACCGGGCACCGTGCCCGCTCCCACACGGATGCTCAGGGTCGCGCGCGTTTCTCCCTTGGGCAGGGTGAACGCCTGGAGCTCGATGCCCGCGGGCGGGGACACCAGGCTCCAGGTGACGGCACCTCCCGTGGTGTCAGTCCATGCGAGCTGGACGTCACAGTCCAGGGTTCCTCCCGGGAGAACCTGCTCCTGGGCAGGAGTCGCCGTGAAGGCGAAGTCCGCGTCAGGGTCCGTCTGCGGCTCCTCCTTGGGCGGGTCCTCCAGCGGCGGAACGTCAATGCATGCGGGGCTCAGGCCGACGCAGCTCAGCAACAACCAGAGTTTCAGATTGGACATGTGGGCGTGTTCTGCAAGGTCGGGTCCGTTCGGTCCCGAGGGAGAACACTGCCACGGGTGTCCACGGAACAGGACAGGCGTCCGGGCCGGGAGGCTCCGGAAACACGTCTGCCCGCCGCCCCCGGGCTTCGGTGGGGACGCGCGGGCAGGGGAGGACCGCGAAGGCCGCGGGCTACTTCTTCTTGCGGTTCTTCTTCTTGTTCTCCTTCTCCTTCTTGCGCCGCTCCTTGATGGCGTCGCGGTCGTCCGGCTTGCTCACGGACGGGGGCGCGTAGCCCATCAGGCGGGCCTTGGCCATCGCGGCCTGGCCCATGGGCGGGGTGTAGCCCGGGGCGATCTGCGGCAGCTGCATGGGCATTCCGCCCATGCCTCCGCCCATCGCGGACATGGCCTTCTCCAGCGCCTTCGGGTCCTTCCCGAACATGCTGCCCAGGTCCATGTTCTTCATCTGGCCCAGCTGCCCCAACTGCTTGAAGCCGGGGATGCGGCCCAAGAGGCCCGGGTTCTGGCCGATGGTGCCCATCACCTGTTGCATCATCCCGAACTTCTGCAGCAGCTCGCGCACCTCCTCCGGCTTGCGACCGCTGCCCTTCGAGATGCGGTTGATGCGGCTGGTGTTGATGATGTCCGGACGCAGGCGCTCCTTCTGCGTCATCGAGTCGTACATCGCCTCGATCTTCGTGAGCTCCTTCTCGTCCGGGTTCAGGTGCTCGGTAAGGTCGCCGAAGAGGGGGAACTTCTCCAGCAGGTCCTTCAGCGGGCCCATCTTGCGGACCATGCGGATCTGCTCGACGAAGTCCTTCATCGAGAACTGGCCGGAGAGCAGCTTGCGCGCGTCGTCCTCGGCCTTCTTCTCGTCGACGACCTTCTCGAAGTCCTTCATCAGGCCGACGATGTCGCCGAAGCCCAGGATGCGGCCCGCGAGGCCCTCCGGACGGAACTCCTCCAGCTTGTCCATCGACTCGCCCATGCCGAGGAACTTGATGGGCTTGCCCGTCACTTCCTTGATGGACAGCGCCGCGCCGCCGCGCGCGTCACCGTCCAGCTTCGTCAGGATGAAGCCGTCCAGCGTGAGGCGCCGGTCGAACTCGGCCGCCGTGCGCACCGAGTCCTGGCCAATCATCGCGTCGCACACGAGCAGGATGGTGTCCGGCTGCACGTTGGACTTGATGGACTCCAGCTCCGTCATCAGCGTCTCGTCGATGGCAAGCCGGCCCGCCGTGTCGATGAGCACCACGTCGCACTTCTGCTCGCGCGCGGCCGCGTAGCCCCGCTTCGCCAGCTCGGGCGGCTGCACGCCGGGCTCGTGGTAGACGGGGACCTTCAGCCGCTCGCCCAGCACCTTGAGCTGATCCACGGCGGCGGGACGGTAGATGTCCGCGGCCACGAGCAGCGGCTTGCGCCCCTCCGCGAGGAGCCGGCTGGCGAGCTTGCCCGTGGTCGTCGTCTTACCGGAGCCCTGGAGGCCCACCATCATGATGCCGGACAGCTGGCCCTTGGGCTTCAGGTGGAGGCTCGTGTCCACCGGGCCCATCAGGGCCTCCAGCTCGTCGTGGCAGATCTTGATGAAGTGGTCCATCGCGCTGACCTTGCGCTTCTGGCCCCCCGCGTCCGTGACGGACGTCTGCACGACTTCGCCCACGGCCTTCTCGCGGACGCGGGCGACGAACTTCTTCACCACGTCGAAGGCGACGTCGGCCTCCAGCAGGGAGACGCGGATGTCTCGCAGCGACTCGTCCACCAGCTCGGGGGTGAGTTCGCTCTTGCCGGCGAGGCGGTTCTTGGCGGCCCGGAAGCCCTTGGTGACGGTCTCAAGCATGGGGGGCGCTTTATAACAGCGTCCCGCCGGATGCGACGGTCACGGAAGCCCCGGCCGTCCAGCAGTGGAGGAATCGAGGGGCTTTCCCTGCTACCCGGAATGCCGCCGCCCGGCCCGGGAGCCCCGTCCCAGAGGGCCTCCCACCCCTCCCGGGGCTCAGCCCGACGCGGCCGTCCGGGGCCCGGGGGCCGCTTCCGCCTCGCTGTCGGGCTCGGGCAGCCAGTCCGGGCACCCGAGCGCCGTGCACAGGGCCTTCAGGACCACGCGCGACTTGAGGAGCATCTCGTCCAGCTCGGCCGCCGGGTCAGAGAGCGCCACGATGGCCCCGCCCGCGCCGATGCTCACCTCGCCGGGGCGGACCACCGCCGTTCGGATGACGACGTTCAGGTCCGCCGCGCCGGTGACGGAGAAGTACCCGATGGCGCCCGAGTACACCCCCCGGGCCTCCCGCTCCAGCCGGTCGATGAGCTCCATCGTGCGCTCCTTGGGGGCGCCCGTCATGGAGCCTCCCGGGAAGGCGGCGCGCACCGCGTCCACGGCGGTGAGCCCCTCGCGCAGGTGGCCCCGGATGGTGCTCACGAGCTGGTGCACCGTGGCGTACGACTCCACGTGCATGAGCCGGGGGACGTGGACCGAGCCCACCTCGCACACGCGTCCGAGATCGTTGCGCACGAGGTCCACGATCATCAGGTTCTCCGCCCGGTCCTTCTCCTGGGCGCCCAGTTGCTGGCGAAGGCGTTCGTCCTCGTCCGGGGTGGCCCCGCGGCGCAGGGTGCCCTTGATGGGCTTCGATTCGACCCAGCGCTCGGCGTCCACTCGCAGGAAGCGTTCGGGGGAGGAGCAGGCGATGCCCAGCGGTCCCATGCGGAGGTACGCGGCGTAGGGGGCCGGGTTGAGTTGGCGAAGGCTCCGGTACAGGTCCAGTGGGTCGACGTGGGCCCGGGCGAGGAGCTTGTTGGTGAGGCAGACCTCGTACGTCTCTCCCTCGTGGAGCTGTTCCAGGCAGTGCTGGATGTCTGCCAGGTACGTCTCGCGATTCCTGGCGAGGCGGACGGGGAAGGGAGCTCCAGGGGCTGGTTCGAGGAGGGCGAGGGGCGGGAGGGCGCGCAGGGTGGCTTCGGTGGCGTCGAACCAGGACTGGACCTGGGCCGCCTCGTGTTCCGGGGCGAGCGCCACGAGATACACCGTGTGCTCAAGGTGGTCCCAGGCCAGCAGTCGGTCCGCCAGGACGAGGCTGGCGTCTGGATCCGGTGAGGGATGCGGGGCGTTCGCGCCGCAGTCGTGCTTGAGCTCGTAGCCGAGGGAGCCCACGAATCCACCCTGGAAGTCGAAGGGGAGGCCCGTGGGGGGCGTTCGCAGCCGCGTCAGTTCCTGCTGGAGGAACTCGAACAGCTCCGTGGCGTGCTCCTCCGTTCCCTGACTCCGGCGCACGGTGAGTTGGCGTGGATTCACCCGGTAGTGGATGACGGCGCTGTGGGGCCCGGTTGCGTCACCCATGAAGGAGAAGCGTGACAGGCCGGCTTCGACGCGGCTGCTGTCCAGCCAGAAGGCGGGGTCCTTGCCTCCGAAGAGCGTGACGAAGGCCTGCTCCGGGTCGACATCGAGCCGCAGCTTCCGGTGGTGGACCCGGAAGGCTTCGGGCGGAGGACTGGGCCTTGGAGGCCTGACCTCCTCCGGAGCTGCGGGGCGCGGGATGCGACGGTGCTCGTGGCTCAGGCGGACAAAGTTGGCGAGGAGCTGACGCCCGTGGGCGGTGGCGATGGATTCCGGGTGGAACTGGACGCCCCAGCGGGGGAGGGAGGCGTGGCGCAGGGCCATGAGGACGCCATCGGAGGTCCAGGCGGTCTCCACCAGTTCCTCGGGCAGCGGCCGGGCCAGGCACAGGGAGTGGTAGCGCACCACCGGGAAGTCCTGCGGCAGGCCCTGGAAGAGGTCCGTCCCCGTGTGGCGCACGGGGCTCAGCCGTCCGTGCATGACCTCTGGTGCGTGCTGGATCCGTGCGCCGTGGACGTGGCCCATGCCCTGATGGCCCAGGCACACGCCGAGGATGGGGACGTCCGCTTCGAGGAGCGCATCCCGGCAGACGCCGAAGTCCGCCGGGTGGTCGGGACGGCCGGGACCGGGGGAGAGGACGATGTTGTCGAACGCGAGGTCGCGCAGCTCGCGCCACGAGTCCTCGTCGTTCTTCACGACGAGGGGCTCTGTCCCGCCGACCTCCGCCAGCAGTTGGAAGAGGTTGAACGTGAACGAGTCGTGGTTGTCGATGATGAGCGTCCGCAGCCGCACGGCGCGCACCTTACCCCTCGGTGGCCTCCAGCGAGGCACCTCTCTGGGGCCGTCCGAGCACGGCCGCCGGGCAGCCGTACTTTGCGGCCCAAGGACCAAGGTGCGGCCTGCGCTGGTGCCTCGCTTGGGCTGCGGGGTCTGCTATCTTTCCTTCCATCGCACGAGTGGCGGAACTGGCAGACGCAGCGGACTTAAAATCCGCTGACTCGCAAGGGTCGTCCGGGTTCGATCCCCGGCTCGTGCACTTCCCACCGGCCAGCGCTATCGCGAGGACTTCAGCGCATCGCGGAGCCATCCCGCCAGCTCGCGCACCGCCGGAGCCCGCAGCAGGCTGTAATGGTCGCAGGGCAGCAGGTGCCGCTCGAGGGTGTCACCCACCAGGTCCGTCCAGCCTCCGTCCTCGGGCAACCCATCCGCGCTGTCCGTTGCCTTGAAGAGCACCGTCCGGCCTTCGCTGGTTGGCGCCGTGTAGCGCCGCGAGGCGTGCAGGTTGCCCTCGAAGACCCGGAATAGTGCCCGCACGTGCTTGGAGCTTCTCCCAGGAGGAAGGATGCCCGCGCCCGCCGCCAGCTCCAGCAGCCGCTCCAGCATTGCCTCCGGCTCCAGGCCTGCCAGCGGCGTCAGGTCCACGCTCAGCTCAGCCAGGGACGCACCCAGCAGGTCTCTCGCGAACATCGCCGCCAGCCCCACCCGGTCCGGCTCTGGCTCCTTCGCCACCGTTGCCGTCGGGACGTAGGCGTCGATGAGTGCCAGCAGGGCCACCTGCTCGCCGCGCTCGCGCAGCTGTCGCGCCATCTCGTATGCGATGAGGCCCCCCATGGACCAGCCCCCGAGGGAGTAGGGCCCGGACGGCTGCACCGACTGGATGGCCTTCACATAATCAGAGGCCATCTCTTCGATGGAGCCCAACGGCTGGCTGCTGTCATCCACACCTCGCGCCTGCAGCCCGTAGAAGGGCTGTTGCGGCCCCAGCAGCCGAGCCAGCTCGGCGTAGCACAGCACGTTGCCTCCCACCGGGTGCACGCAGAAGAAGGGCCTAGCGTCACCGGTGGCTGGCACTCCGAAGGGCACCAGGGGCGAGAAGGCCTCCGGATCCTCCCGGCGCAGCAGCGCGGCGAGCTGCTCCACCGTGGGCGCCTGGAAGAGCGCGGCCAGCGGCAGGTGGTGACCTGTCGCTGCCCCCACCGCGGCCATCAGCTGCACGGCCAGCAGCGAGTGGCCTCCCAGCTCGAAGAAGTTGTCGCGCACGCCCACCGGCTGCACGCCCAGCACCGACTCCCACAGCCCCACCAACTGCAGCTCCCGTGCGTCTCGGGGTGACAGCAGGGCCGCGGCCGGCACTTCGGACCGCTGCGGTGCGGGCAGGGCCTTGCGGTCCACCTTGCCATTGGGTGTCAGGGGCAGGCCGGGGAGCACGGCGATGGCCGCGGGCACCATGTGCTCGGGCAGTCGCTGCTTGAGGTCCTGGCGCAGCGTGGCCACGTCCAGCGTGTCGCCCTCCGAGGCCACCACGTAGGCCACCAGTCGCCTGTCCCCGGGCGCGTCCTCGCGCACCGTGGCCACGGCCTCGCGCACCGACGGGTGCTGGAGGAGCGCGGACTCGACCTCGCCCAGCTCGATCCGGAAGCCGCGCAGCTTCACCTGCGCATCCAGGCGGCCGAGATACTCCAGCGTGCCGTTCGTCAGCCACCGCGCCCGGTCCCCGGTGCGGTAGAGGCGGGCGCCGGGCTCCGGGCTGAACGGATCAGGAGTGAACCGCTCCGCCGTCAGCTCCGGCTGGTTCAGATAGCCCCGGGCCACGCCCACGCCGCCTACGCACAGCTCGCCAGGGACTCCGGGAGGCACCGGCCGCAGTGCCGTGTCCAGCACGTACACCCGCACGTTGGCCCACGGCCGGCCGATGGTGAGCCGCTCCCCGGGCCGCAGCGGCTCGGAGACGGTGGCGCACACGGTGACCTCCGTGGGGCCGTAGGCGTTGAGCATCCGCACACGGGAGCCCCAGCGCGCCACCAGCTCCGGCGTGCAGGCCTCGCCCGCGGAGACGAGCGTCTCCAGGGCGGGGAAGTCCTCCGGCGTCAGCCGTGCCAGCACCGAGGGCGTCAGGGTGACAGCGGTGAGGAACTCCTCCCGCAGCAGCCCTTGCAGGGGCGCACCGGGCATCAGCCGCGCGCGCGGCGCGAGCACCAGCGTGGCTCCGGCCAGCAGCGCGCCGAAGATTTCGAACACCGACGCATCGAAGCCGAAGGCGGCGTACTGGAGGACGCGGCTGCCGGAGTGGAAGCCCTGCGCGCGCGCGGCGTTGAGCGCCGTGTTGCACAGCCCCTGGTGCTGCAACAGCGTGCCCTTGGGCCGGCCCGTGCTGCCCGAGGTGTAGATGACGTAGGCCAGGTCGCCGGCGTGGGTGAGGTTTTCGGGGGCCGTGCCCGGCCGTGCCTCGATGAGGGGCGCATCCACGTCCAGCAGCACGAGCTGCCCGCCGCTGGAGGGCAGCTCATCCGCGAGGGCCTCGGTGGTGACGAGCACCGGGGCGGCGCAGTCGCGCAGCATGTACGTCAGCCGCTCCACGGGGTAGCTCGCGTCCAGGGGCACCCAGGCGCCGCCGGCCTTGAGGATGCCGAGGATGGCCACCACCGTCTCCAGCGAGCGCTCCACGCAGAGCGCCACGAGGACGTCGGGCCGCACGCCCAGCGCGCGGAGGTGGTGTGCAAGCTGGTTGGCGCGGGTGTCGAGCTGCGCGTAGGTGAGCGCCGTGCCCTCGAAGCGCACGGCGGTGGCGTGCGGGGTGCGAGCCACCTGGGCCTCGAAGAGCTGGTGCGCGCAGGTCTCACGCGGGAAGTCGCGCGAGGTGGTGTTCCAGTCGCTCAGCACCTGGCGTTGCTCGGCCTCGTCCATGAGGGGCAGCGCCGACAGCGGGGCCTCGGGCGAGGCCGCCGCGGCCTGGAGCAGCGTGCCCAGGTGCCGCACCAGCCGGTCGATGGTGGCCGCCTCGAAGAGGTCCGTGCGGTACTCGCAGCCACAGTCCAGGCCTCGCGCCGTCTCCGAGATGCTCAGGGTGAGGTCCAGGCGGGAGGTGCCCGAGTCCACGGCCTCCCCGCGCAGGGTGAGGCCGGGCACCGTCAGCTCGGTGGCGGGCTGGTTCTGCAGCACCAGCTTCACCTGGAACAGCGGGGCTCCTGACGGGTCGCGTTGGGGGTTGAGCGCCTTGACCACCTCCTCGAAGGGGAGCTCCTGGTGCGCGTATGCGCCAAGCGTGGCCTCCCGGACGCGGCCCAGCAGCTCGCGGAAGGACGGGTTGCCGCCCACCCGCGCGCGCAGGGCGAGCTGGTTGATGAAGAAGCCGATGAGGCCCTCGGTCTCCGCCCGGTTGCGGTTGGCGATGTCGGTGCCGACGACGAAGTCCTCCTGGCCCGAGTAGCGCGACAGCACCCACTGGAAGCCCGCCAGCAGTGCCATGAACAGGGTGGTGCCCTCGCGGCGGCACAGCGCCTGGAGCGCCCCGGCCAGCTCGCGCGGCAGCACGCGACGGTGGGTGGCGCCGCGCAGGCTCGCCACCGCGGGCCGTGGGAAGTCGGTGGGCAGCTCCAGCATGGGCGCTGCGCCGGTGAGGTGCTCGCGCCACCAGGACAGTTGCGCCTCCAGCGCCTCGTCGCGCAGCCAGCCGCGCTGCCACACCGCGTAGTCCGCGTACTGCACGGGCAGCTCGGGCAGTGGGGACGGTGCGCCCTCCTGGGAGGTCGCGTAGAGCGTCGCCAGCTCGCGCACGAGCACGCCCATGGACCAGCCATCCGAGGCGATGTGGTGCACGTTGAGGAGCAGCAGGTGCCGCGACTCGAAGACCCGCAGCAGCATGGCGCGCAGCAGCGGGCCCCGCTCCAGGTCGAAGGGACGCCGGGCCTCCTGGTGGGCCAGACGCCGGGCCTCGGCCTCGCGCGTGTCTTCAGGGAGCGCGGACAGGTCCACCACCGGCAGGGGGAACGGCGCGGGAGGATGGATGATCTGGACGGGACCGCTGGCCTGCGTCTGGAAGGTGGTGCGCAGCACCTCATGGCGGCGCACCAGCTCCGTCAGCGCGTGCTCCAGCGCGCCCACGTCCAGGGTGCCCTCCAGCCAGAGCGCGGTGGGCATGTTGTAGAAGGGGCTCCCCGGCTCCAGCCGGTCGAGGAACCACAGGCGCTGCTGCGCGAAGGACAGCGGCAGCGGACCCTCCCGGAGCGCCCGCACCAGCGCGGGCATGCGGGTGCCAGCGCTGGAGCCCTGGAGACGCTCCGCGAGGGCGGCCACGGTGGGCGCCTCGAAGAGGGTGCGCACGCTGAGCTCCACGTCGAAGGCGGCACGGATGCGCGCCACCAACTGCATGGCCAGCAGCGAGTGGCCTCCCAGTTCGAAGAAGTTGCCCCGACGGCCCACGGTGCGCACGCGCAGGACGTCACACCAGAGCTCCGCCAGCCGCTGCTCCACGGGATTGGCCGGTGGCTCCTCCTCTTGGGTGGGAGCAGCGGGCCGCGCGGCATCCGGCACGGGCAGGGCCTTGCGGTCCACCTTGCCGGTGGGCGTCAGCGGCAGCGCGGGCAGCACCACGAAGGCCCCCGGGACCATGTACTCCGGCAGGCGCTGCCGCAGGTGAACCCGCAGCGCGGCGGTGTCCGGCATGGAAGTGCCGGACACCACGTAGGCCACCAGGCGCTTGTCACCGGGCACGTCCTCGCGCACCACCACCATCACGTCCTTCACGGACGCGTGCGCACGCAGCGAGGCCTCGACTTCGGCCAGCTCGATACGGAAGCCGCGCACCTTCACCTGGGCGTCGGCGCGGCCGAGGAACTCCAGCACGCCGTCCGCGCGCCAGCGGGCCAGGTCGCCCGTGCGGTACATGCGCGCGCCCGGAGTGGCGCTGAAGGGGTCGGGGATGAAGCGCTCGGCGGTGAGGGCGGGCTGCTCCACGTAGCCACGGGCCACGCCATCGCCGCTGATGAACAGCTCTCCGGTGACTCCGGCGGGCACGGGCTGGCCGGCGGCGTCCAGCACGTACACCTGGGTATTGCCAATGGGGCGGCCAATGGGGACGGACGCCCCGACGTGGGCCACGTCCGTCATGCGGTGGCAGGAGGCGAAGAGGGTGGTCTCGGTGGGGCCGTAGCAGGCGGTGACGGGGATGCGCAGCTCCTCCAGCACCCGCTTGACGTGCGGGGCGGAGACGACGTCGCCGCCGGTGAGCAACTGGCGCACGCCGCGAAGGGCCCCGGGGTGGTGGTCCACCACCTGGGTGAAGAGGCCCGCGGTCAGGTGCAGCGTCGTCACCCCGTGCTTCACCAGCACCGACTCCAGCTCCCGCACGTCGGAGGGCGGATGCGGCGGGAAGACGACGAGGCGGCCGCCATGCAGCAGCGGACCCCAGAGCTCCAGGGTGGAGGCGTCGAAGGAGATGGGGGCGATGAGCAGGAACGTCTCGTCGGGCCCCAGGTGCGCGTAGTCGACACCGAAGAGGGTGCGAAGCACGGACGCCTGGGGCGTGCCCACGCCCTTGGGGCGGCCCGTGCTGCCCGAGGTGAAGTCGATGTACGCGAGGCTTTGGGGCAGGGCCGCCCGCGGTGGCGCGTGCACCGGCTCACCCAGGAGGGAGACCTCGTCCACGACCACGGTGACCAGGCCCTCGGAGGGGAGCTTCTCCCGCAGCGCGCGGGTGGTGATGAGCACGCGTGGGCGCGAGTCCTCCACCATGGCCGCCAGCCGCTCACGCGGGTAGGCGGTATCCAGCGGCACGTAGGCGCCGCCGGCCTTGAGGATGGCCAGCAGCGAGACGATGAGCTCCACCGAGCGCTCCAGCGCCATGGCCACGCGCGAGTCCGTGGACACACCCAGGCCGCGCAGGTGATGCGCGAGCTGGTTGGCGCGCGCGTCGAGCTGCCGGTAGGTGAGCTTCACGTCACCGAACTCCACGGCCACCCTGTCCGCGTGGAGTGCCACCACCCGGGAGAAGACCTCGGGGAGGGTGGAGTCGCGCGGGTACTCGGTGGCGGTGGCGTTCCACTCCACCAGGAGCCGCCGGCGCTCCCGCGCGGGCAGCACCTCCACCTGGTTGACCGGCGTTTCCGGGCCGGCCTCCAGCAACTCCACCAGGCTCTGTACGGCCATCCGCATGGACTCGCAGAGGCTTTGCGGCATCACCGCCCCTGCCGCGACCTGCGCGGTCAGGCCGAAGTCCTCGCCGAAGTCATCGACCACCAGGGTCAATGGATAGTTGCTGCGCTCCTCGGTTCCCAGCACCTGGACCTGAAGCCCGCCTTCTCCAGACGGGCCCGCGGCGTCCTGAACCCCGTTGTGCCGGTAGTTCATGAGCGCCGTGAACAGGGGCACCCTCGCCGGTAGTGCGCTGCACCGCTGTGCCAGCGCCAGCGAGGCGTGCTCATGCTCCAGCAACCGGGTGAGACCGCGGTGCGCGAGCAGCAGGCTCTCGCGCACGCCCTGGCGGCCCAGCCTGATGCGGATCGGCAACGTGTTGATGAACGGGCCCAGGGCCTGCCCGGTGCCCGCGCCGCCCTGCATGCGTCCGAACAGCACCGTGCCGAACACCACGTCGGCGCTTCGCCCCGAGCCGCGCGCCAGCACCTGGGCCCAGGCCAGGTGCATCAGGCTGGCGGCGCTGACGCTTGCGAGCCGGGCCTGTCGCCGCACGCGCTGGGCCAGGCTCGGCTCCAGCATCAGCCGCGCTTCGGCAATGCCGACACCCTCGCCCTGCGTGTCGATGAGCCCGAACGGCGCCGTGGGCTCTTCCACATCCCCCAGCATGGCCTTGAAGAACGCCTCGTGTTCGGCCTGAGGCACACGCCGCGCAAGGGCCACGTAGTTGCGAAAGGGCACCGGCTCCGCCAGCCGCTCGCGCTGGCCCGCCAGGATGAGCTGGACCTGCGCCACCATCAGCCGCAGCGAGGTGGCGTCGTCGATCAAGTGGTGGAACAGCACCTGCAGCAGCCAGCGCCCGTTCACCGCATCGTGTGCGACCGCGCAGCGCAGCAGCGGCGCCTGCCGGATGTCGAGCCGGTAGTGCCGCGGATCGTGCCGCGCACGCATCTGGTCGGCGATGTCGCCCGCGGAGTCCGACAGCTCCAGTTCGTCCACGACCAGGCGCGCGCGCCGCCACACGACCTGCACCGGTTCGCGCAAGCCTTCCCACACGATGGCCGTGCGCAGGATGTCCTGCCGGTCCACGACCTCCTGGAGCGCGGCGAGGAAGCGGTCCAGTTCCTTGCGTTCCGCGGCGGCCAGCATGGCCTGCTGCAGATAGGCATCCCCCTGCCGCGCCATCAGGTGATGGAACAGGAAGCCTTCCTGAAGCGGCGCCAGCGGATAGAGGTCCTGCACGTTGGCCGCCCCGCCCGGCACGCGCGCCACGATGGCGTCGATCTCGTCTTGTGTCAGGGACACCAGCGGCAGCATCGGCGGAGTGATGACCTCGCTGTCCGGCGTGATGCGGTTCGGCGGAACGTTGTCGCCGCCGCCTTCCGCGTTCGCCCGCGCGGCCAGTTGCGCGAGCGTGGCCGAGGCGAAGATGCCGTGCACGTCCACCGACAGCCCGTCGCGGCGTAGCGCGTCGATCATGCGCACCGCCAGCAGGGAATGGCCGCCCAGCGCGAAGAAGTTGTCCTCGCGGCCGATGCGCTCCATGCCCAGCAACCGGGCCCAGACGGCGGCGATCTTCTCCTCGACCTCACCGCGCGGTGCCTCGTAGGCACGACGCGACACCGCGCCGGTGTCGGGCGCCGGCAGGGCCTTGCGGTCCACCTTGCCGTTGGGGCTCAGGGGCAAGGCCTCCAGCAGCATGTAGTGCGCCGGCACCATGTACTCCGGCAGGCGGCGCGCCAGCGCGTCACGCAACTCCGCCGGCGCTGGACGCGCTCCGGGCTGCGCCAGCACGTAGGCGACCAGCCGCGGGTCGCCAGGGGTGTCCTCGCGCGCCAGCACCACCGCGTCACGCACGCCCGGCCAGGAGGCCAGCGCGGCCTCGATCTCGCCCAGTTCGATGCGAAAGCCGCGCACCTTCACCTGGTGGTCGATGCGTCCCAGGTAGTCGATGTTTCCGTCGGGCAGGTACCGCGCCAGGTCCCCGGTGCGGTACATGCGGCTGCCGGGCGCGCCGAAGGGGTCGGGGATGAAGCGGTCGCTGGTCAGCTCCGGTCGGTTGACGTAGCCGCGCGCCAGGCCGATGCCGGCGATGTGGAGCTCGCCCGCCACGCCCGGAGGCACCGGGTTCAGGTGCCGGTCCAGCACGTGCATCCGCGTGTTGGCGATGGGCCAGCCGATGGGCACGCGGGCCTGCGGCGATCCAGGCCGGCAGGCCCAGGAGGTCACGTCCACCGAGGCCTCGGTGGGGCCGTAGAGGTTGTGCAGCTCCACGCCCGGCAGCAGCCGGAAGAAGCGCTCTTGAAGCTCCCTGGGCAGGGCCTGGCCGCTGCAGACCACGCGGCGCAGACTGGCGCATGGCGCGGCGTGGGCCTGGCCCAGGAACACGTCCAGCATCGGCGGCACGAAATGCAGGGTGGTGATCGCCTCGCTCGCGATCACCTCGCGCAGATAGGCCGCGTCCTGGTGGCCGCCGGGCCGCGCCATCACCAGCCGCGCGCCGTACGACAGCGGCCAGAAGAACTCCCACACGGACACGTCGAAGCTGAACGGCGTTTTCTGCAGCACGCGGTCGTCGGCGCCGAGCCCGTAGGCCTCCTGCATCCATTGCAGGCGGTTGACGATGCCTGCGTGCGGGATGCCCACGCCCTTGGGCCGGCCCGTGGAGCCGGAGGTGTAGATGACGTAGGCCAGGTGCAGCGGGTCGGTGCTGGACGCTACCGGCGTGGCCGGTTCTTCCGCGATGCGCGGCCAGTCTGCATCCAGCAGGAGCTTGGGGATGGTGGTCTCGGGCAAGGCGTCGCGCAGGCTCGCCTGCGTCAGCACCAGCCGTGCACCGCAATCCGCCAGCATGAACGCCAGCCGCTCCGCCGGATAGCCGGGGTCCAGCGGCACATAGGCGCCGCCGGCCTTGAGGATGCCGAGCAGTCCCACCACCATCTCGATGCCGCGCTCCACGCACAGCGCGACCAGGCTGTCCGGGCCAACGCCGTGCGCGCGCAGCACGCGGGCCAGTTGGTTGGCGCGCGCATCCAGCCGGGCATACGTCAGGTGGCTGTTTTCGAAGACGAGCGCCACGCGCTCGGGCGTGCGCCTCACCTGGTCCTCGAACAGCTGCGCCAGCGTGCCGCTTCGCGGATGGTCGCGCGCGGTGGCGTTCCAATCGAACAGGATGCGGCGCCGCTGCGCCTCGCTCAGCAGCGGGATGCCCGCCAGCGGCCGGTCCGGATCGGCCGCCGCTGCTTCGAGCAGCGCGCGATAGTGGCCAGCGAACTGGTCGACGGTGCCGGCCTCGAACAGGTCGCTGGCGTACTCGACCACGGCATCGAGGCCTCCCGCGCTTTCCATCAGGAACAGCGACAGGTCCAGCTTGGAGGCGCGGGACGCGACAGTGCCGTCGTCCAGCCGGCTCAGTTGCAGGCCCGGCAGCCGCAAGCCCTCCTCGGGATAGTTCTGCAGCGCGAACTGCACCTGGAAGAGGGGAGGGCGAGAGAGGTCGCGCACGGGGTTGAGCTGCTCCACGAGCTTCTCGAAGGGCAGGTCCTGGTGGGCGTAGGCCTGGAGCGCCGTCTCCCTGGCGCGCGTCAGCAGCTGGCGCAACGACGGGTCTCCAGACACGTCCGTGCGCAGCACCAGCATGTTGACGAAGAAGCCGATGAGGCCTTCGGTGCGGCGGTCCGTGCGGCCGGCCACGGGTGTGCCGAGGACGATGTCCTCCTGGCCACTCCAGCGGGAGAGCAGATGCTGGAAGCCGGCCAGCAGCACCATGAACAGCGTGGCGTCCTGCGCGCGCGCCAGCGCCTGCAACGGCCCGGTCAGCGCCCTGGGCAGGGCGAAGGACACGCTCGCACCCCGGAAGCTCTGTACCGGTGGGCGAGGATGGTCCAGCGGCAGCTCCAGCGCGACTGGAGCGCCCGCGAGCCGCTGCTTCCAGTAGGTGACCTGCCTCTCCAGCGCTTCGCCTCGCAGCCAGTCGCGCTGCCACAAGGCGTAGTCGGCGTACTGCACTGGCAGCTCCGGCAGCGGCGACTCCCGGCCCTGGGCATACGCGGTGTACAGCGCGCCCAGTTCGCGGATCAGCACCCCCACCGACCAGCCGTCGCTGATGATGTGGTGCATCACCACCACCGCCACATGCTCCTCCGGCGCCAGCCGCAGCAGCAGCACGCGGAACAGCGGCCCTTGCGCCAGGTCGAAGCGCTGGCGCACGAAGGCGCCCGCCTGTGCCAGGACAGCCCGCCCGTGTTCCGCCTCACCCAGTGAGGACAGGTCCTGCCGTTGCGACACGAAACCGCCGGGGGCATCGACCACCTGCGCGACCGTGTCCTGCCCGGCCGCGAAGCGCGTGCGCAGGGCCTCGTGCCGGCGCACGATTTCCGCGAGTGCTCGCTCGAAGGCACGGTCGTCGAAGTGGCCCGTCAGACGCAGGCCGCTGGCGATGTGGTAGGCCGTGCCCAGGTTCTCGAGGCGGTCCAGCAGCCACAGGCGCTCCTGCGCGTATGACAGCGGCAGGTGTTCGGGCCGCGGCCGCGCGGCCACCAGCGGGGCCGCCTGTGCGCCCGCCGCCTGCCGCAGGAAGTCCACCAGCTCCGCCTTCCGCGCGCGCAGCTGCGCGAGGCGTTCCTGCGTCATCGCGCCCCTGGGCGCCTGGTAGCGCAGCTCGCCGCCTTCCAGCCACAGCCGCACGCCGTCCTGCCGCAGCGCGGCCAGCAATGATTGAACCGCGCTCATGTCTGCCCCAGGGACCGCCTGTGTCATTTGGTCCGGATCTCGTCGATCAGACGGGCCGACAGGCCATTGACCATGGTCCGGTTGATCATCGGGTGCGCTTCGTGCGTGGGGCCGAAGTCGCTGTCCGGGTGGTAGGCGACCACGGACATTTCGGAGTCCGTGGTGCGGAAGGAGTGCGGGCCTTCGGCGCGAATGACGAACACGCGGCCCGGTATGAGCGGGATGATCTCCGTGGGCGTGACGCATTCGCCGTGCCCGCGAATCACCATGCCCACGCGCATTGACGGATGCGTGTGCTGCGTCTGATCAATGCCGGGCGGGAAGAAGAGCAGGTTGAAGCAGGCGTCGCCCATCATCACCGGGGGAATCAGCAGCGAGTCGGTGCAGCCGTCGATGTACTTGAGGCGCCCGCGCGCCTCCACCGGACCGCCAACCTGGAAGAAGCCGTTATAGCCCAGGCGGGAGATGGCAATGCCCCGGCCGCTGCCGTGCACCACGGCCTCGCCGGGCGCGGAGAAATACATGCCGCCGCGCAGCTTGAACTCACCGGCGGCATGCTCCAGCGTCACCGTGCCGTCGTAGACGTAGCCGATGTGCGTGGCGCCGGCCGGCAGCTTCAGCCGGTCTTCCGACCAGGCCCACAGCTGGGTGGAGAACGTGTCGTCCTTCATGTCCGCCAGCAGGCCGTGCGCGAGCGGAAAGGGAATGAAGCTGTCTTGGGGAACGGCGTGCATGAGGTGGTGCTCCGGTGGAGGCAAGGGGACGGTGCTGGAATCGGCCGGACTGGCCCGGGGTGTCAGGTGCCCACGACGGGTTCGCTGCCAAAGTTGCGCCTGGCGTAGGCCTGGAACCGCTGTGCCAGCACGGCGCGCTTGACCTTGCCGGTCGGCGTCGCCGGGATGGGGTCGGCGCCGAACAGGACCACGCGCGGCCGGTAGCGGACGGAGCAGGCCTTCACTGCGTCCAGCACCTTTCTTTCGTTGTCAGGCGTGCGGGGCACCACGAGGTACAGGCCGATCTCCTCGCCCGCCGCCTCGTTGGGAAAACCCGTCACGGCGAAGCGGCCGACGGCGCGCAGCGCCTCCAGCTCGGCCTCGATGGCCAGCGGCGAGAGGTTCTCACCGTAGCGGATGACGATCTCCTTCTTGCGTCCGGTGACGAAGATGTAGCGCTCGCCGCCGACCAGGGCGAAGAAGCCCAGGTCTCCGGTGCGCAGCGCGCCCTCGCCCAGGGCCGCTTCGGTCGCGTCCCCGGCGTCCCAGTAGCCGCGCATCAGGGTGTGGCCTGTCACCACGATTTCACCCTCCTCCTCGGCGCCGGCGGGCGAGCCGTCCGCGCGGCGGATGCCGATGTCGCAGCCGAACAGGGCCGGGCCGATGCTCGGCACCGCCCAGTGGCCCATGGAGCGCTCCAGGTCGGCGTCCGGGACATCCCAGGGAAGGGTGGCGGCGAAGTTCACGCATTCGCTCAGGCCGTAGCCCTGGTGGATGGGGATGCCCGTCCTGTCGACGAACTCGCGCGCCACCGTCTTGGGCAGCGGCGCGGCGGCCGAGGTCACGTACTTGAGGTCGGGCAGCGTGTCGCGCGGCACCGGCATGCGCGAGAGCACGCGGATGATTTCCGGCACCAGCGAGATGACGTCCACGCGCTCCGCGCGAAGGATGTCCCACACCGCCGCGCCCGGCAGGCCGGCGCTGAGCACGACATGGCTGCCCGCATAGAGTGAGGCCACCATGGAGAAGCCGAACGCGTTGGCGTGGAACAGCGGCAGCACGCACATGTGCACCCGGCGCCGCGCCAGGTCATGGATCCGCGACAGGCCCTCCGCGTTGACCAGCAGGTTGTAGTGGCTCAGGCACACGCCCTTGGGCGCGGAGGTGGTGCCGGAGGTGAACAGGATGACCGCCGGGTCGTCGGGCATCACGTCACGGGCTGGCCACTCGAAGCCCGCGTCGCCGTCGGCCGCGAGCGGCAGGGCCGGCAGTGCCACCATGCCGCCCGGTCTGGCCGCGACCAGCTCCGCTGACACCTCGCGGCCGGTGACCACGAGCCGGGGGGTGACCTTGTCGGCGATGAGCTGCAGCACGCGCGGCGATTCGGTGTTGCTCACCGGCACGGTCACCGCGCCCAGCGACATCAGCGCCAGGTGCGTGGCGAAGGCCTCCGGGCTGTTGGCGGACAGCACGATGACGCGGTCGCCGCGCGTGATGCCGTGCCCACGCGCGAACCAGTGCGCGAGTGCGCGGACCTGGCGCAGCAGCGCTGCGGCGTCGAAGTGCAGCACGCGCCGTTCCGCCTCGTACCAGGTGAGCGCCGGCCCTCCGTGCGCCGGTACGCCCGCCAGCACCTGGGGCAGCGTGGTTCTTTCGATCAACCGGTCTTCCGGGCCGCGGCCGCGGTAGCCGCGCGCGGCGGCGTGGCGTGACAGCGGCGGGATGGCCGATGCGGCATCGCTCATGGGTTTCCTCCCGGCATTGCGTTCCTCCACGGGGTCATATGATTCCTTCCTCTTCGTCGTTCGCGTCCTGCGCGGAGGCGCCCGGCGGCGGCGCCCCCTGCACGGACCAGCGCACGTTGGCGACGTACTCGGCCAGCGCCGCGAGCGTGCGGAGCTCGAACAGGGTGCGCAGCGGCAGGTCGACGCCGAACACCTCACGCAGCCGCGCCACCATCAGCGTGGCCAGCAGCGAATGGCCGCCCAGGTCGAAGAAGTTGTCCTGCGCGCCCACGCGCTCCACGCCCAGCACCTCGGCCCAGATCGCGGCCAGGCGCTCCTCCTCGGGCGTGCGCGGCGCCACGTACTCCGCGCCGCCGCCCGGCGCTGGCAGGGCCTTCCAGTCCAGGGTGCCGCGCGGCGTGCGCGGCAGCGCGGCCAGCACCACCACCGCGGACGGCAGCATGTGCCGAGGCAACCGCCGCGCGAGCGAGGCGTGCCATTCGGCGTCCGCCGCATCGGCGGGCACGGCGGCATCCGCCACCACGTAGGCAATCAGCCGTGGCTGGCCCTGCGCGTCCGCGCGTGCGGCCACCACCGCCCGCGCGACGCGCGGATGCATCCGCAGCGCCGCCTCGATCTCGCCGAGCTCCACCCAGCCGCCGGCGATGCGCATCCGTCGCGGCGGCTCCAGCAATTCCAGGGCGCCGTCGGCGCGCCGGCGTGCCAGCTCACCCGTGCGGTAGAGCCGCTCTCCCTCCACGAAGGGCGATGGCAGGAAGTCGCGTGCCGTGGAGTCCGGCCGTGCCACGTAGCCGCGTGCCCATTCGGCAGCGCTCACGTACAGCTCGCCATACACGCCCGGCGGAAGCGGCATCAGCCGCCGGTCCAGGACGTAGGCGCGAAGCCCCGGCGCGGGCAGGCCGATGAACGCACCCCTCGCGTCTGGTGGCAGCCTGGCCATGCCGTACACGCTCACGTCCTCGGGCGCGGCCGCCTCCGCCGGTTCCTCCCGCGGCGCGAGCAACAGCCGGGCGCCGACGGCGAGCGGCTGCAGCAGGCTCTGCACGGACGGCTCGAAGCCGAAGGCCTCTGGGGGTGGCTCACCCGCGGCGCTGGGGTGCCGCGCCATCATGGCAACCTGGTTCGCCAACCCGCGGTGCGTGAGCATCAGCAGGCGGGCCGCGGCGGACGCATCCCAGGTGACGGCCAGGCACGCGAGCTGGCCGGGGTGAGCCACCCTGTCCACGGGCGTGTCCGGCAAGGCCGCGATGCGCTCCGCCAGCCCGGTCAGGTCCAGCGCGGGGCAGCCCTCCCGCGCCAGCGCATCGGCGTAGCCGTCCGTGCCGAGCACGAGCGCCGCCGCGCCCTGGGCAAGCAGCTCGCCCAGGCGCTCGGGCGGATGGGCCGGGTCCAGCGGCAGGCAGGCCAGGCCCGCCTTCAGGATGCCCAGGCAGGCCGCGAGCGTCGCCGGCGACCGCTGCATCACCAGGCCCACGGCGCTTTCGGGTGCGAGGCCCAGCGTGCCCAGGTACCGGGCCAGCCGGTTCGACCACGCATCCAGCGCTCCATAGCCCAGGGATTCGTCGTCCCAGGCCAGGGCGATGGCGTCCGGGGCATGCCGTGCCTGCCGCGCGACCCGCCGGTGGAGACAGTCGGCTTCCGGTCCGGACGCGGTGGCGTTCCAATCGACCAGCAGTTGGTGCCGCTCCGCATCGCCCAGCAGCGCGAAGCCGGACAACGCCTGGTCTGGCTCGGCCACGGCCGCCGCGAGCAGCGCGACGTAGTGCGTGCCGAAGCGCTCGATGGTCGCGCGGTCGAAGAGGTCCGTGGCGTATTCGAACTGGCAGACGACGTCGTCGTCATGCCCATGCAGTCGCAGCATCAGCTCGAACCGCGCGCTCACCTCGTCACTGTCCAGGACCTCGGTGCGCAGGCCCGGCAGGTTCACGAAGCCCTGCGGGTCCTCGGTGAGGAAGGAGTTGATCATCACCTGGAAGAGGGGAGGGCGAGAGAGGTCGCGCACGGGGTTGAGCTGCTCCACGAGCTTCTCGAAGGGCAGGTCCTGGTGGGCGTAGGCCTGGAGCGCCGTCTCCCTGGCGCGCGTCAGCAGTTGTCGCAACGACGGGTCTCCAGACACGTCCGTGCGCAGCACCAGCATGTTGACGAAGAAGCCGATGAGGCCTTCGGTGCGGCGGTCCGTGCGGCCGGCCACGGGTGTGCCGAGGACGATGTCCTCCTGTCCACTCCAGCGGGAGAGCAGATGCTGGAACCCGGCCAGCAGCACCATGAACAGCGTGGCGCCCTGCGCGCGCGCCAGCGCCTGCAGCTGCCCGGTCAGCGCCTTGGGCAGGGCGAAGGACACGCTCGCACCCCGGAAGCTCTGCACCGGCGGGCGCGGATGGTCCAGCGGCAGCTCCAGCGCGACCGGAGCGCCCGCGAGCCGCTGCTTCCAGTACTCCAGCTGCCTTTCCAGCGCCGCGTCCCGCAGCCAGCCGCGCTGCCACAGGGCGTAGTCGGCGTACTGCACTGGCAGTTCCGGCAGCGGCGATTCCCGGCCCTGGGCATACGCGTTGTACAGCGCACCCAGTTCGCGGATCAGCACTCCCAGCGACCAGCCGTCGCTGACGATGTGGTGCATCACCACCACGACGATGTGCTCCTCGGGCGCCAGCCGCAGCAGCACGGCATGGAAGAGCGACCCCTTGGCGAGGTCGAAGCGCCTGCCCGTCGCCGCGTGAATGGCGTGCCGCGCCTCTTCCTTGCGCGCCGCCGCCGGCAACGCGGACAGGTCGATGCGCTCCAGCGCGAAGCGACCGGGCGGCTCGACGAGCTGCTCGATGGTCTCATCGTCGGCCGCGAAGCGCGTGCGTAACGCCTCGTGGCGCCGCACGATCTCCGCCAATGCATGCTCGAAGGCCCGGCCGTCCAGCGCGCCGACGAAGCGCACGGCGCCCGTGATGTTGTAGGCAGCGCCCAGCGACTCGATCTGCTCCAGCAGCCACAGCCGCTCCTGCGCATAGGACAACGGCAGGCGGGCGGGACGCTGCTGCACGGCGAGCGGTGGCACGTTCAGCCCCTGGCCCTCGCGCCGGGCCGCGTCCAGGGCCGCGCCGAGCGCACCCAGGTGCGGCGTCTCGAACAGCGTGCGCAGCGGCAGCTCGACGCCGAAGGTGTCGCGCAGCCGCACCACCACCTGCGTCGCCAGCAGCGAATGGCCACCCAGCTCGAAGAAGTTGTCCTGTGCGCCCACGCGCGCGACCTGGAGCACGTCCGACCAGATGGCGGCCACGGCCTCCTCGGTGGGCGTGCGCGGCGCGACGTAGACTCGCTCCTCACCGCTGATGTCGGGTGCCGGCAGCGCCTTGCGGTCCACCTTCCCGTTGGGCGTGAGCGGCAGGCGCTCCAGCAGCACGATGTGCGAGGGCAGCATGTAGTGCGGAAGCGTCCCCTGTAGCGCCACGCGCAGCTGCGCCGCGTCGCGCGCCTCGGGCTCGCAGACCGCGTAGGCGACGAGCCGCTTGTCACCGGGGCGGTCCTCGCGCGCCATCACCAGCGCCTGGCGCACCCCGGCCACGGAAGACAGCGCCGCTTCAATCTCTCCCAGCTCGATGCGGTAGCCACGCACCTTCACCTGCTCGTCCAACCGCCCCAGGTACTCCAGCCTGCCGTCCTCCAGCCTGCGCGCCGCATCCCCCGTGCGGTACATCCGCTCGCCGGCTTCTCCGTGCGGATTGGGGACGAAGCGCTCCGCCGTCAGCTCCGGCCGCCTCAGGTACCCGCGCGCCAGCCCGGCCCCGGCCACGTACAGCTCGCCCGCCACTCCCGGCGGCACCGGCTCCAGCCTCGCGTCCAGCACGTACGCGCGCAGGTCTCCAATGGGCACGCCAATCAGGCTCGCGCTCTTCTCCGCGTCCCGCGGGCCCAGCGCATGGTGCGTCACATGCACCGTGGTCTCGGTGATGCCGTACATGTTCACCAGCAGCGGTGCGTCGGCTTCGTGCCGCTCGTACCAGGGCTTCAGCCGCTGGAAGTCCAGCCGCTCGCCGCCGAACACCACGCTTCGCAGTGCCAGCGGCAGCTTCAGCTGCCCGTCCGCCTCCAGCAGTTGGTAGAAGGCCGAGGGCGTCTGGTTGAGCACCGTCACGCCTTCCTTGGAGAGCAGCTCCAGGAAGGCGGGCGGCGAGCGCCTCACCGCGTCGGGCACCACCACCACGCGTCCGCCATACAGCAACGCGCCCCAGATTTCCCATACCGAGAAGTCGAAGGCGAGCGAGTGGAAGAAGCTCCACACGTCGCGCTCGCTGAAGTCGAACTGGGACGTCGCCTGGAAGAGCCGCAGCACGTTGCCGTGCTGCAGCAGCGCCCCCTTGGGTTTGCCCGTGGAGCCGGAGGTGTAGATGACGTAGGCGAGGTGCCCGGGCCCGCTGAGCGGCGGGAGGTTGGCGTCGGGCAGTCCCGCCACCGCCGGCCAATCCCTGTCCAGGCACCACAGCGGCTGGCGCGCACCGGCCAGTCGCTCCACGAAGGACTCCTGGGTGAGCACCAGGGCGGGCCGTGCGTCCTCCAGCATGCCCAGCAGCCGCTGCGCGGGGTAGTCCGGGTCCAGTGGCAGGTAGGCACCGCCGGCCTTGAGGATGGCGAGCAGGGCCACCAGCATGTCGATGCCGCGCGAGGCGCACAGGCCCACCAGCACGTCGGGCCCGACGCCCAGGGAGCGCAGGTGGTGCGCCAGCCGGTTGGCGCGCGCGTTGAGCTCGCCGTAGGCCAGGGAGTGGCCCTCGTGGGTGAGCGCCACCGCCTGGGGCCGGCGGGCCGCCTGCGCCTCGAACAGCCCGTGCAGCGTGCCCTCCACCTCGTAGCGCGACGCCGTGTTGCACGCCGCCAGCAGCTGCTTCCGCTCTGCTCCCTCCAGCAGCGGCAGCCGTGAAATGCGCGTCTGGGGCGCGTCGCATGCGGCCTCGGCCAGGCACTCCAGGTGGTGGTGCCAGCGCGCGAGGGTCGCGGCGTCGAACAGGTCGGTGTTGTAGACGTAGTCGACCAGGAGCCGGTCGCCCGTCATGCGCATCTCGACCTTGAGCTCGAAGTCGGCCTGTACGCCCAGCTCGCTCGACCGGCTGGCGATGCGCAGGCCCTCGGCCGAGGTGAAGTCATCGAGCGCGCCGCCCAGCTCCGCGTCGTCGTAGTAGTTGAGCACCACTTGCGCGTAGGGCATGTACGAGGCGTCGCGGCTGGCCACCAGATGCTTGAGCACCAGCTCGAACGGCAACGGGTAGTCGTGCACCGAGAGCACCTGCCGCGCGGTGGCGTCCAGCACGTCGGCGAACGAGCTGTCCTCGCGGGCCGTGCTGCGCAGCGTGACGATGTTGGCGAAGATGCCGATCAGGTTCTCCGTGCCGTAGGACCGATTCGCCGACAGGCTGCCCAGGCACAGGTCGTTCTGACCGGTCAGGCGGTGGAACAGCGCCTTGAACGCCGCGGCCATGACCATGAACAGCGTCGCGCGCGAGGCGCCACCCAGGGCCGTGAGGCGCCGCGTCAGCGCGGGCGACAGCGCGGCGCGGTGCAGCTGCCCGCGGTAGGTCATGGCCGCCGAACGCGGCCGGTCGGTGGGCAGCGACAGCAGGTCGGGGGCGCCCGCGAGCTGCTCCTTCCAGTAGTCGAGCTGTTCGCGCAACGCCGGGCCGCTGAATTGCCGACGCTCCCAATCGCAGTAGTCGACGTACTGGATGGGCAGCGGCGCGAGCGGCAGGCCGTCGTAAAGCCGCATCACCTCCTCCAGCAGCACCCGGAACGACCAGCCGTCGTAGAGGATGTGGTGCAGCGTGAGCAGCAGCACGAGCTCGCCCTCGGCGGCCTTGAGCAGACGCACGCGGAACAGCGGTCCCTGCTCCAGGTGGAAGGGCGTGGCCGCCTCCTCCCGAATCCTGCGCGCGACGGCGTCGTTCGCCTGCGTCGAGCCGAGCCCGCTGAAGTCCTCCACCGCCAGGCGCAGGGGCGCTGGTGGCGCAATCACCTGTCCGGGCACGCCGGAGCGGTGGGTGAAGGTGGTGCGCAGCGGCTCGTGGCGCGCCACCAGCATGTCGAAGGCGCGCGCGAGGCGCTGTGCGTCCCAGGCACCTGACAGCGTGAGCGCCACCGGCATGCTGTAGGACAGGACTCCGGGCTGGTACTGCTCCAGGAACCAGAAGCGGTTCTGCGCGTAGGACAACGGCGCCGTGCCCTGGCGCGGCACCGGTTCGATGCGCGCCGTCACACGCTGGCGCGTGCCGCGCCCGGCCTCGATGCGCGCGGCCAGCTCGGCCACGCTGGGCGCCTCGAACAGGGCACGCAGCTGCAGCTCCACCTCCAGCTGCGCGCGCACCTTGGAAATCACGCGCGTGGCCAGCAGCGAATGGCCGCCCAGGTGGAAGAAGTTGTCGTGGATGCCCACGCGGTCCAGGCCCAGCACTTCCGCCCAGATGCGCGCGGTGGCCTCCTCCATGGGCGTGCGCGGCGCGACGTAGCCTGCCTCGCCGCGCGTGAGGTCGGGGGCGGGCAGCGCCTTCTTGTTCACCTTGCCATTGGGCGTGAGCGGCAGCGCGTCCAGCACGACGACGTGCGCCGGCACCATGTAGGCCGGCAGTTGCTCGCGCAGCCGCTCCAGCACCGTGTGCTGCAACCCGGCCTGCCGCTCCTCCGAGTACGGCTCGTGCGCCAGTGCGCGCAGCGAGGCGTCGTCCGCGCCCGCCGCCGGGTACAGGGCCGACCAGTCGATGGCGCGCGGTGCACGCAGGAACACCGCGTGCAGCCCTCCCTCGCCGCCCGAGGCGAGCGCGAAACGCACGGTGTAGCCACGCTCGGCGGCCAGCGCCTCCAGGCGCGCCGGGTCCACGCCCGGAAGGGGCTGGGCGTCCAGCTCGCGCGCGAGCTCGGCCGCCGTCGCCTCATCGGCCATCCGGTGCAGCAGGCCGTACGCCGCGCGCATCGAGGCGAGCCGCGCCTGCGGGATGTCGCGCACGGCCAGGGATGGCGGCGCCTCGCGCGTGAGCCGCTGGCGCACGGCCTCCTCGCTCTCCCAGCCTTGCCAGTCCGGCGCGAGCTCGGCCGCGGCCTGGCCCACGGAGATGACCACGTCGTAGCGGAAGCGCGTCAGCTCGTTGTCCACCTGGCCGCGCTTGGGCAGGACGTTGATGCCGCTGATGCGCGGGAAGCGCCGGCGCAGCGCGAAGAACCAGGCAGGGTCGACCAGCAGCTCGGCCTCGCGGCGCGCGTTCTGCGTCGCCAGCTGCCGCAGCTCGCCGACGCGGGCGTCCGGCTCGGCCTGGTGCAGGGCCATGGAGGCGTGCAGCAGCTCCAGCAGGCCTGCGTGCCGGAGGTCGCCCACGAACACGTGGCCGGACGCGCCGAGCTGCCCGAGCGCGCCCTCCAGCACGGTGTCCAGGTAGGCCAGGCTCGGGAAGTACTGCGCCACCGAGTTGATGACCACGGTGTCGAAGGGCCCGCCGGGCAGGTCGCGCAGCGCATCCGCCGGGCGCTGCAGCAGCGAGAGCTCGCAGGGCATGGGCTCGCGCGCGGCCAGGCCGCGGCGCAGCTTGTCCAGCACCACGCCCGAGAGGTCGGTGCCGCAGTACCGCGTGCACGACGGCGTCAGGCGGTGCAGCAGCAGGCCGGTGCCGCAGCCAATCTCCAGCACCCGCTCCGGTTCGAGCGCGCGGATGCGCGCCACCGTCTGGTCCACCCACTCGTGCATCTGCGCGGCCGGGATGGGTTGGCGGTCATAGCTGCTGGTCCACCCCGAGAGGTCGAAGGTCAGGTCGTCCGGCGTGGCCGTCTGGCCGTAGATCTGGTCGAACACCTGGTTCATGCCGGCGACCTGCTCGGCTTCGGCCAACGGCGCCGCGCGGCGTTGGAGCAGGCCCACGTGTGGCGCGGCACGCCCGTGGGCGTGGGCCCGCGCGTCGCGCTCGCGCACGGCGTAGATCTGGTAGACGCCCGTGCCCTGCATGGCGCGCTTCTGGTGCACCACGCAGCCGAAGCCGTGGCCCGCCAGCAGACGGCGGATGGTGTCGACGCGGCCGTCGATGTCGTGCGTCTCGATGACCAGCTGGCGGATCTTCGGCCAGTCGCCGGGCTCGATGCCCGACAGCACGTCGAGCTCGCTCTTCTCGACATCGAGCTTCAGCAGGTCGATGCACTCCACGCCCGTCTCGCGGATGGCCTGCGACAGCGTGATGATGCGGCAGGGGTGGACCTCGGCCTCGAACTTGCCTTCCAGCAGCTCGTCCAGGAAGGAGCCCGACTCCTCCGACTGGTTCCTCAGGAACCGCTCGGTGAGCGCCCGTTCGGTCCGGGCATCCGCGTACAGGCCCGAGTTGACGGACATGTTGCGGTAGTAGTGGATCTGCGTGGTCTGCTCGCGGTCGGACAGGCCGAACGGCATGGCGGTGGCGCCCGGCGCGTGGAGCGCCACGTTGCGGGCCATCACGTCGAACACAGGCGGCACCGGCTCGAAGGAGTAGACGCGGGGGCGAGCACAGCGGTCGTGCACGAACAGTGTGAACAGTCCGATGTTGGCGCCGACGTCGAACACCACGCAGTCGTCGTCCAGCGTGATGCCGTTCTGCAGGTAGACCTCCTCCTCGAAGATCTCCTCGAACACGGCGCGCGTCTCGTGCTGGTTGAGGTGGGCGATGCGGATGCCGTTGGGCAGCTCGTAGCGGTCCTGCGCGTCCTCTTCCTGCGCGCTCGGCACGACGTAGGCGACGAGCCGCTTGTCACCGGGGCGGTCCTCGCGCGCCATCACCAGCGCGTGTCGGACCCCGGCCACGGAAGACAGCGCCGCTTCAATCTCTCCCAGCTCGATGCGGTAGCCACGCACCTTCACCTGCTCGTCCAGGCGCCCCAGGTACTCCAGCCTGCCGTCCTCCAGCCTGCGCGCCGCATCCCCCGTGCGGTACATCCGCTCGCCGGCTTCTCCGTGCGGATTGGGGATGAAGCGCTCCGCCGTCAGCTCCGGCCGCCTCAGGTACCCGCGCGCCAGCCCGGCCCCGGCCACGTACAGCTCGCCCGCCACTCCCGGCGGCACCGGCTCCAGCCTCGCGTCCAGCACGTACGCGCGCAGGTCTCCAATGGGCACGCCAATCAGGCTCGCGCTCTTCTCCGCGTCCCGCGGGCCCAGCGCATGGTGCGTCACATGCACCGTGGTCTCGGTGATGCCGTACATGTTCACCAGCAGCGGCGCGTCGGCTTCGTGCCGCTCGTACCAGGGCTTCAGCCGCTGGAAGTCCAGCCGCTCGCCGCCGAACACCACGCTTCGCAGTGCCAGCGGCAGCTTCAGCTGCCCGTCCGCCTCCAGCAGTTGGTAGAAGGCCGAGGGCGTCTGGTTGAGCACCGTCACGCCTTCCTTGGAGAGCAGCTCCAGGAAGGCGGGCGGCGAGCGCCTCACCGCGTCGGGCACCACCACCACGCGTCCGCCATACAGCAGCGCGCCCCAGATTTCCCACACCGAGAAGTCGAAGGCGAGCGAGTGGAAGAAGCTCCACACGTCGCGCTCGCTGAAGTCGAACTGGGACGTCGCCTGGAAGAGCCGCAGCACGTTGCCGTGCTGCAGCAGTGCCCCCTTGGGTTTGCCCGTGGAGCCGGAGGTGTAGATGACGTAGGCGAGGTGCCCGGGCCCGCTGAGCGGCGGGAGGTTGACGTCGGGGAGTCCCGCCACCGCCGGCCAATCCCTGTCCAGGCACCACAGCGGCTGGCGCGCGCCGGCCAGTCGCTCCACGAAGGACTCCTGGGTGAGCACCAGGGCGGGCCGTGCGTCCTCCAGCATGCCCAGCAGCCGCTGCGCGGGGTAGTCCGGGTCCAGCGGCAGGTAGGCACCGCCGGCCTTGAGGATGGCGAGCAGGGCCACCAGCATGTCGATGCCACGTGAGGCGCACAGGCCCACCAGCATGTCGGGCCCGACGCCCAGGGAGCGCAGGTGGTGCGCCAGCCGGTTGGCGCGCGCGTTGAGCTCGCCGTAGGCCAGGGAGTGGCCCTCGTGGGTGAGCGCCACCGCCTGGGGCCGGCGGGCCGCCTGCGCCTCGAACAGCCCGTGCAGCGTGCCCTCCACCTCGTAGCGCGACGCCGTGTTGCACGCCGCCAGCAGCTGCTTCCGCTCTGCTCCCTCCAGCAGCGGCAGCCGTGAAATGCGCGTCTGGGGCCGCGCGACCGCGGCCTCCACCAGCACCAGGAAGTGCCGCGCCATGCGTTCGATGGTCGAGCGGTCGAACAGGTCGGTGCTGTATTCGATGAAGGCCCGCAGCCGCTCGCCCGCCTCCGCGAAGTCGAAGAAGAGGTCGAACTTGGCGGTCTGGCTGCGCGCCGCGTCGGGCTCCAACACCAGCTCTGGCAGGGCCAGCCGTCCCATGGGCGCGTTCTGCAGGCCCAGCATCACCTGGAACAGCGGCGTGTGGCTCAGATGCCGCTCCGGCGCCAGGACGTCCACCAGCTGCTCGAAGGGCAGGTCCTGGTGGGCATAGGCCTCCAGCGCCGTGCGCCGCAGCTGCTCCACGAGGTCCAGGAAGCTCGGGTCGTCCTCCAGGCGCGTGCGCAGCACCAGGGTGTTGACGAAGAAGCCAATCAAAGGCTCGAGCTCGCCGCGAGTGCGGTTCGCGATGGCCGTTCCGATGCAGACGTCGTGCTGACCGCTGTAGCGCGCCAGCAGGACATTGAGGGCGGCGGCCAACGGCATGAAGAGCGTCCCCCCGGAGCGCAGGCCCAGCGCGCGCAAACCCGCGGTGACCGCGGGCGGCACCTCGAAGGAATGCGTGGCGCCACGGTGGCTCTGGGTCGCCGGCCGCGGCCGGTCGGTGGGCAGCGCCAGCAGCGTCGGCGCCCCGTCCAGCCGGGCCTTCCAGTACGCCACCTGCTTGTCCAGCTCCTCGCCGGACAGCACCTGGCGCTGCCACTGGGCGAAGTCCGCATACTGGATCCGCAGCTCGGGAAGGGGCGAAGGACGGTTCTGGGTGAACGCCGCGTAGAGCGCGCCAAGCTCACGCACCAGCACACCCATCGACCAGCCGTCGGCGACGATGTGATGCAGGGTGAGCAGCATCAGGTGTTCCGCCGCCTCCAGCCGCAGCAGCCTGAAGCGGATCGGTGGTCCTTCGGCCAGATTGAATGGCGTGCGCGCTTCCTCCTGCATCCGCGCCAGCGCCTGGGTTTCCCGCTCGCCGCCGGGCAGCGCGCTCAGATCCTCCTGCGCCAGTGTCAGCGTCAGGTGCGGCACGATCTGCTGGAACGGCGTGCCGTCGCTCATGACGAAGCGGGTGCGCAGGGCTTCATGGCGTCGCACGACTTCGTTCAGGCTTGCTTGCAGGGCCGCGATGTCGAGCCGTCCGCGCATCCGCACGGCCACCGGGACGTTGTAGAACGGGTTGCCTGGCTCCAGCTCGTTCAAGAACCACAGCCGCTGCTGGGCGAACGAGAGCGGAAGCGGCTTGTCGCGCGCGACGCGTACCAGCGGTACTCGCGCCTCGTTCGTCGCGTTGCGCGCGGCAAGAAAGGCGATCAGCGCCTCGCGGTTCGCGCGAATGCGCTCGCGCAGCTCACTGCTGATGTTGCCCTTGGGCGCGCCCAGTCGGAGGTTCGACCCATCGACCGCGAGCGTTGCTCCGGCCGCGGCGATTTCGGTCAGGATGTCGTCAAGCGTGGTGCGGACGGCGGTGTCGGACGGTGACAAGGCGGGTTCCTTCGTAAGGAGGTGATGGGCGCGCGGGGCGGGAAGGGGGCTAGAGCAGCTCCTCGACCCACTCCTGTTCCGTCCGCGCCGGCTCATCGGGTTGCGGCTTGGGGGCTGACCGCTGTTCAAGCCGCTGGCCCATCTTCGCCACGGTCGGGTCCTCGAACAGCGCCTGCAGGGGCAGCTCCTCCCCGAAGCGCGCGCGCAGCCTGGAGATGGCCTGCGTCGCCAGCAGCGAGTGGCCGCCAAGGCTGAAGAAGTTGTCGTGGATGCCGACCTTGTCCAGGCCGAGGACCTCCGCCCAGATCGCGGCGAGCTCCTGCTCCAGGGGCGTCCGGGGGGCGACAAAGCCTTCCTCGCTGCGAAGGGCCTGCGGCACCGGCAAGGCCTTCCGGTCCACCTTGCCGTTCGGGGTGAGCGGCAGGGCCTCCAGCGCCACGAAGGCCGAGGGCACCATGAAGCCGGGCAGCCGCTGCGCGAGGAAGGCGCGCAGCGCATCCGCGTCCGGGGCTGGCTGGTCCGGGGAGGGCACGCCGTAGGCCACCAGCCGCTTGTCGCCCGGAGCGTCCTCGCGCACCACGGCCACCGCCTCGCGGAGCGCCGGGTGGGCGCGCAGCGCGGCCTCCACCTCGGCCAGCTCGATGCGGAAGCCGCGCACCTTGACCTGGTTGTCGATACGGCCGAGGAACTCGAGCACCCCGTCCGGCCGCCAGCGCGCCAGGTCTCCCGTGCGGTAGAGGCGCTCTCCGGGCCGCGAGGAGAGGGGGTCGGGGATGAAGCGCTCCGCGGTCAGCTCCGGGCGCGAAAGGTAGCCGCGCGCCAGGCCGTCGCCGCCGATGAAGAGCTCCCCCGGCACGCCCACGGGTACCGGCCGCAGCCGCGTGTCGAGCAGGTACACCCGGGTGTTGGCGATGGGGTGGCCGATGGGCACCGAGGTGCCCACCTGCTCCGGCCGCGTCATGCGGTGGCAGGAGGTGAAGAGCGTGCTCTCCGTCGGGCCGTAGCAGGCGGTGACGGGAATGCCCAGCTCCTGGATGGCGCGGCGGACGTGAGGGGCGGAGACGACGTCGCCGCCGGTGAGCAGCTGCCGCAGGCCCCGCAGGCTGTCGAACTCCAGGTCCACCATCTGCGCGAAGAGGCCCGCGGTGAGGTGCAGGGTGGTGACGCCGTGGTGGCGCAGCACGTGGGCGAGCAGCTTCAGGTCGCCCGGGGACTGGGGCGGGAAGACGACGAGCCTGCCCCCGAAGAGCAGCGGACCCCAGACCTCGAGCGTGGAGGCGTCGAAGGAGATGGGGGCAATGAGGAGGAAGGTCTCCTCGGGGCCGAGGTGGGCGTAGTGGATGCCGTGGAAGAGGCGCAGGACGGAGCGGTGCTCGATGGCAACGGCCTTCGGACGCCCGGTGGTGCCGGAGGTGAACATCACGTAGGCGAGGCTGTCGCCGCCCAGACCGGGCACGTCGAGGGAAGAGTCCGGCTGGACGGCGAGCCGCGCGCGCCAGTCAGGGCCGAAGACGAACGAGGAAGGAAAGAGGGGCGAGAGTGCGTCGGCGAAGGAAGGCTGGGTGAGCAGCAGGTGGGCGCCGACGTCCTGGAGCATCAAGGCCAGACGCTCGCGGGGGTCGGAGGCGTCGAGCGGGACGTAGGCACCCCCCGCCTTGAGGATGGCGAGGAGGGAGACGATGAGCTCGAAGGAGCGCTCCAGGCAGAGGGCGACGCGCGAGCCGTGGCGGACGCCGAGGGAGCGCAGGTGGCCCGCGAGCTGGTTGGAGAGGGAGTCGAGCTGGCGGTACGTCAGGTGCTCGTCGCCGAGGACGAGGGCGACCGCGTCGGGAGTGCGCTCGGCCTGACGAGAAAAGAGGACGTGCAGCGGCGTGTCGCGCGGGTACTGCGCGCGCGTGTCGTTCCACGCCACCAGCACCTGCTGGCGCTCCACGGGCGTCAGGTGTGAGAGGGTGTCGAGGGGCGCGTCGGGCTCGGCGCACAGCGACTCGATGAGCACGCGGTGGTGCTCCATCATCCGGGAGATGGTGGCCGCGTCGAAGAGGTCGGTGCTGTAGCCGAGGGTGCCGGTGAGCCCCTCGGCCGTCTCCGTCAGGCTGTAGTCGAGGTCGAACTTCGCGGTCGTGGCTTCGAGCTCCTGGAGGCGCAGCCGCAGGCCTGACAGCTCCATCGCGCCCGTGGGCGTGTTCTGCAGCGCGAAGATGACCTGGAAGAGCGGCGAGCGGCTCGGGTCACGCCTTGGCTGGAGCTGTTCGACGAGCTTCTCGAAGGGGACGTCCTGGTGCTCGTAGGCGGCCAGGGTGGACTGCTTCACCTGACGCAGCAGGGCGCGGAAGGACGCGCGAGCGTCGATGCGGGCACGCAGGACGAGCGAGTTGACGAAGAAGCCGATGAGGCCCTCCGTCTCGGCGCGGTTGCGGTTGGCGATGGGGGAGCCAACGACGATGTCGTCCTGTCCGGAGTAGCGGGAGAGCAGGAGCTGGAAGGAAGCCAGCAGCACCATGAAGGGCGTGGCGCCCTCCTGCCAGGCCAGGGCCTGCACGGAGTCGGAGAGGGGCCGGGGCAGGCTGACGGGGAGCGAGCTGCCTTGGAAGGACTGGATGGCCGGACGAGGCCTGTCGGTGGGCAGCTCCAGCGCGGCGGGCATGTCGGCGAGCTGCTTGCGCCAGAAGTCGAGCTGGGACTGGAGGACCTCGCCCTGGAGCCATTGGCGTTGCCAGGCGGCGAAGTCCGCGTACTGCACGGGCAGCGGGGGAAGCGGGGCCGACTGGCCGGAGATGAAGGCCCGGTAGAGCGCCGCCAGCTCTCGCACCATCACGCCCACGGACCAGCCGTCCGAGACGATGTGGTGCAGCGTGACCAGCAGGGCATGCCGTGTGTGCTCCAGCCGCAGCAGGCGGACTCGCACCACGGGCCCGCTCGTCAAATCGAACGGGCGCTGAGCCTCATCGAGGGCCAGACGCCGGGCCTCGCGCTCGCGCTCCTCGGGACCGAGGTGCGTCAGGTCGATGAGGGGCAGGGGCAGCGGCACCGTGGGATGGATGACCTGGACGGGCACATCGCCGTTGCGCGGGAAGGTGGTGCGCAACACCTCATGGCGCTCCACCAGCGCGGTGAGCCCCTGCTCGAAGGCACGGAGGTCCAGCTCGCCCTCCAGCCACACCACTCCGGGCACGTTGTAGAAAGCGCTCCCGGGCTGGAGCTGATCAAGGAACCACAGGCGCTGCTGGGCGAAGGACAACGGCAGCGGCCAGGTGCGCGGCACCGGCACCAGTGGCGGCGCGGAAGGTGCTCCGCGCTGACGCAGGGCCTCCACACGCTCCGCGAGCGCGGCGACGGTCGGTGCGGCGAAGAGCTCCGCCAGCGGCAGCTCCACGCCGAACGTCGCGCGGACCCGGGAGACGACCTGGGTCGCGAGCAGCGAGTGTCCCCCCAGGGCGAAGAAGTCGTCCTCCGCGCCGAAGGTGTCGAGCTTGAGGACGTCGGCCCAGAGCGCGGCGAGCCGGTGCTCGGTGTCCGTGGAAGGCGGGCGCGAGGGGGCGCGGGCCACGGCGGACGCGTCGGGCGCGGGCAGGGCCTCGCGGTCCACCTTGCCGTTGGCGTTGAGGGGCAGGGACTCGAGACGCACGAAGGCCGCGGGCACCATGTACTCGGGCAGGTGCTCGAGCAGGGCGGCACGGAGCTCGGCCGCGGTGAGCGCGGCAGGAGTGCCCGGCACGACGTAGGCGACGAGGCGCTTGTCTCCGGGCACGTCCTCGCGGACCTGGACGAGGGCGTCGCGCACTCCGGGCAACTGGCGGAGCGCGGCCTCGACTTCGCCCGGCTCGATGCGGAAGCCGCGCAGCTTCACCTGGAAGTCGGTGCGGCCCAGGAAGTCCAGGGTCCCGTCCGCCAGCCAGCGCACCTTGTCACCCGTGCGGTAGAGGCGCGCTCCGGGCTCCGTGCCGAAGGGGTCGGGGAGGAAGCGCTCCGCGGTGAGGTCCGCGCGGTGGAGGTAGCCCCAGGCCAGGCCCTCGCCGCCAACGTACAGCTCGCCGGGCATGCCCACGGGTACCGGGTGCAGGGACTCGTCCAGCACGTAGGCCGTGGAGTTGGAGATGGGGCCGCCAATGGGGAGCGAAGCGCCGACAGGGGTCGCGGGCGCCAGGGGCTGGGACGTGGAGAACGTCGTGTTCTCCGTGGGGCCGTAGACGTGGAAGAAGCGCGTGCCCGGGCGCATGCGCAGCAGGTGCTCGCGAGCACGGGCCATGGGCATGGCCTCGCCACCCGCCAGCACCTGCGGCACGCCCCCCAGTGCTTCGCCGTGGTGCTGCACCATCTGGGCGAAGAGGGCCGTCGTGAGGAAGAGCGCCGAGACGCCGTGGCGCCGCAACAGGCCCGCGACCTCCTCCAGTGACAGGGCGTGGGGAGGCGGCAGCACGAGGCGAGCGCCGTGCAGCAGCGAGCCCCAGAGCTCCAGGGTGGAGGCATCGAAGGCGACGGGTGCGAGCTGGAGGAAGACCTCCTGGGGCCCGAAGCACATGTAGGAAGCGCCCAGCACCAGCCGCGCAACGGCGCGGTGAGGAATGCAGACGCCCTTGGGGCGGCCGGTGGAGCCGGAGGTGAACGTCACGTAGGCGAGGCTGTCGCCGCCCAGACCGGGCACGTCGAGGGAAGAGTCCGGCTGGACGGCGAGCCGCGCGCGCCAGTCGGGACCGAAGACGAAGGAGGAGGGGAAGAGGGGCGAGAGTGCGTCGGCGAAGCGAGGCTGGGTGAGCAGCAGGTGGGCGCCGACGTCCTGGAGCATCAACGCCAGACGCTCACGGGGGTGGGAGGCGTCGAGCGGGACGTAGGCGCCCCCGGCCTTGAGGATGGCGAGGAGGCCCACGACCAACTCGAAGGAGCGCTCCAGGCAGAGGGCGACGCGCGAACCGTGGCGGACGCCGAGGGAGCGCAGGTGGCCCGCGAGCTGGTTGGAGAGGGAGTCGAGCTGGCGGTACGTCAGGTGCTCGTCGGCGAAGACGAGGGCGACCGCGTCGGGAGTGCGCTCGGCCTGACGGGAGAAGAGGCGGGGGAGCGGCGTGTCGCGCGGGTACTGCGCGCGCGTGTCGTTCCACGCCACCAGCACCTGCTGGCGCTCCTGCTCCTGGAGGAAGGAGAGGTCGCGCAACCGGCGCGCCTCACCCGACGCAAGCCCCTCGAGCGCCAGACGCACGTGCTCCAGCAGCCGCGCGGCCGTCGCCTCGTCATGACGGGCGGTGTCGAAGGCCAGCTGGAGGCGGAGCTCCGCGCCCGGGACCACCGCGAGCACGAGCGGATAGTGGGTGCGCTCCCGCATGCGCACGTCCGTGATGGCCACCCCGGACGCGCGCTCCGTCAGGGCCGCGTCCAGCGGGTAGTTCTCGAAGACGAAGAGCGACTCGAAGAGCGGCGTCCCGCGTGGCACGTCGCTCCACGACTGCACCTGCACCAGCGGGCAGTGCTCGTGCTGCCGCAGCTCCACCTGCCGGGCCTGGAGTTGCTGGAGCCAGGGCACCACCTCCGTCCCCGGCTCCACCTGGACGCGCGCGGGCAGCGAGTTGATGAACAGACCCACCCTCTCCTCGATACCGGGCAGTTCCGGCGGACGGCCGGAGACGGTGACGCCGAAGAGCACGTCCTCCTCGCCGCTGTAGCGGGAGAGCACCAGCGCCCACGCGGCCTGCGCCAGCGTGCTCACCGTCAGCTCGTGCCGCCGCGCGAAGGCCTGCAGCGACGCCGTGACGTTCGCGGGCAGCTTCAGCACCCGCTCTCCTCCCTCCGCGACCGCCGCGCCCGCTGGGACCGGCT
This sequence comes from Corallococcus caeni, assembly GCF_036245865.1. NCBI lineage: Bacteria > Pseudomonadati > Myxococcota > Myxococcia > Myxococcales > Myxococcaceae > Corallococcus > Corallococcus caeni. Next base: position 793,763 of record NZ_BTTW01000004.1, read on the forward strand.
TCGCCCCTGGCAGCGGCGTCGGCGCGGTGAAGCCCGCCAGCGCCTTGCGCCACCACGGCTCGGAGCTCGCCGTGTCCTGCTGCCCCAGCCAGGCGATGTAGTCGCGGAAGGCCGGCGCGGGTTCCAGCCGGAGCGCCTGTCCTCGCGCCGCGGCCTCGTAGGAACCGAGGAGCCGCCGCAGCACGACGCCCACGCTCCAGCCGTCCAGCAGCAGGTGGTGGAAGCTCCAGACGCAGTGCCAGTCCTCCTCTGCCATCCGGATGACGGTCAGCCGCGCGAGCGGAGCCCGTCCCAGGTCGAAGCCACGCTCCCGGTCCTCGCGGAGGAAGGACTCCCACCGGGCCGGCTGCTCCGAGGCTGGCACCTGCCGCCAGTCCAGCTCCCGCCAGGGCAGCTCCACCTTCGGGGACACCCCCTGCAGCGGCTGCTCCAACCCCTCCCACACGAAGCGGGTGCGCAACACGGCCTCGTGTGCCACCACGGCTTCCCAGGCCTGCCTCAGCGCCGCGACATCCAGTGGGCGGATGGCCCAGGTGAGCTGCTCGAAGTAGTGGCCTCCGCGGGGCGCGAGCCGGGCGTGGAAGAGCATGCCCTGCTGGGTGGGGGAGAGCGGGTAGAGGTCCTCGAGGTCGGGCCCGGTCTGCCGCAGCAGCGACTCGAGCGATTGCTGGGAGAGGCCCGCGAGGGGGAAGTCGCCCGGGGAGAAGCGGCGGGCGTCCTCGGAGGCGCGCAGGGAGATGAGGGCGCGCAGGTGGTGGACGAAGCGCCGCGCCAGCGACTCGATGGTGGCCGCGTGGTGCAGGTGGGTGCTGTAGCCGAAGGAGAACTGGAGCTGCCCGTCGAGCACGGAGCCGTTGATCTCCAGTGCATGCGGGCGTGAGTCCGAAGGCGCGGCGGAAGGTCCCGTGGGCTCGGGGCTCATGGAGAACAGACGGCTGGCGGCGACCGTGCCATCGAGCTGGCCGAGGTAGTTGAAGGCAACCTGCGGCGCGGGGAGCGCCCGGAGCCGTTGGGCGATGTCCGTTGGCCCCAGCCACTTCAGCAGACCGAAGCCCAGGCCGTGGTGGGGCAGGCGGCGCAGTCCGTCGCGCACGCCGCGCAGGTCCTCACCGACAGAGCCGCTCGCGCGGACGGGCAGCAGCACGGGGACGAAGGAGGTGAACCAGCCCACGGTCCGTGAGAGGTCCACGTCGTCGAAGAGCTCCTCGCGGCCATGGCCCTCGAGGTGGACGAGGATGTGGGACTGGCCGGTCCACTCGCCCAGGGCGCGGGCCAGGGCGGAGAGCAGCAGGTCGTTGATGTGGGCTCGCCAGGCGGCGGGCACCTCCTGGAGCAGCAGCTTCGTCTCCTCGGCATCCAGGCGGACGGAGACGGAGCGCTCGGAGGCGTGGGTGTTGGGGCCGGAGGCGTCGGTGGGGAGCGGGGCCACCTGTGCGCGGGCCGCGTCCAACCAGAGCGGCGCCTCGGCCAGCAGGGCCTTGGAGTGGGCATGGGCCTCCATGCGGCGAGCCCAGGACTGGAACGAGGTGCTCTTGGGGGGGAGCACCGCCTGGAGATAGGCGGACTCGAGATCCTCGAGGATCACGCGCCAGGAGACAGCATCCACCACCAGGTGATGCGCGACGAGCAGCAGGCGCTGCTGGCCGTTGCCGAGCAGGAAGAGGGCGGCGCGCAGCAGGGGCGGCTGCGCCAGGACGAAGCGGGCCTGCAGGCGCGAGGCCTCGGCCTCGAGCGCGGCGGGCTGCTCGGAAGCGGGTGTGGAGGAGAGGTCCACCTGGAGCAGGTGGACGGACGCCTCGTCGGGGCTGGCGTTGTCCTGCATCCACTCGCCCTCGTGCCGGCGCAAGCGCAGGCGCAAGGCGTCGTGGTGGGCCACCACGCGCGCGAGCGCCCTCTCCAGGAGCGCGGCCTCCAGCGGCTCACGCGAGGCCAGGAGCACGGCCTGGTTGAAGTGGTGGACGTGGGCCGCGTCGTGCGCCAGCAACTGGCGCTGGACGGGGGTGAGTGGCACCAGGCCGGTGACGGGGCCCTGCTCGCCGAGCGCCTGGGATGCGGACTCCACCACCCGGGCGAGCTGCGCCACCGTCTGATGCTGGAAGAGCTGGCGGGTGGAGAGGGCGAGGCCGGCCTGGCGCGCACGCGCGACGACCTGGAGGCTGATGATGGAGTCGCCACCCAGCTCGAAGAAGTTGTCGTGGATGCCCACCTGCTTCAGCCCGAGCACCTGGGCCCAGCTGTCACACAGGCGCTGCTCCACGTCGTCGCGGGGCGCGACGTAGGCGGAGCGCGGCTCGGAGCGGGACAGGTCCGGGGCGGGCAGCGCCTTCCTGTTCACCTTGCCGCTGGCCGTCAGCGGGAGGGCCTCCAGGGGCACGAAGGCCGAGGGGAGCATGGACTCGGGCAGCTTCGTCTTGAGGAACTCACGCACCTCGGGGGAGGAGGGTGGCTGTCCACCCGAGGGCGGCACCCCGTAGGCCAACAGCCGCTTGTCGCCCGAGGCGCCCTCATGCACCACCACCACGGCCTGGCGCACCTGGGGGTGCTGCTCCAGGGCCGCTTCGAGCTCCCCCAGCTCGATGCGCAGCCCGCGCACCTTCACCTGGAAGTCGAGCCGGCCCAGGTACTCGATGTCGCCATCGGCCAGCCAGCGCGCCTTGTCTCCAGTGCGGTAGAGGCGGGCACCCGGCTCGGAGGAGAACGGGTCCGGCACGAAGCGCTCGGCGGTGAGCTCCGGGCGGGAGATGTAGCCGCGGCCCACCGGGATGCCGCCGATGAAGAGCTCTCCGGGCACGCCCGCGGGCACCGGCCGCAGGTGCGCGTCGAGGATGCGCATGAGGGCATTGGAGATGGGGCGGCCAATGGGGATGGAGCGGCGGCCGTGCTGGGGCTGGCAGTGGAAGGCGGTGACCTCGATGGCGGTCTCGGTGGGGCCGTAGAGGTTGTACAGCTGGGCGGAGGGCAGCCGCCGCAGGCAACGCCAGGCGAGCTCAGGGGAGATTGCCTCACCGCCGGACACCACCCGCCGCAGGCTGGAGCAGCGCTCCAGGCCGGGCTGCTCCAGGAAGGGATGGAGCATGGAGGGCACGAAGTGCGTGGTGGTGATGTGCTGCTCATGGATGAGGCGCAGCAGGTAGTCGGGCTCCTGGTGGCCACCGGGGCGGGCCATCACGAGGCGCGCGCCCACGATGAGCGGCCAGAAGAACTCCCAGACGGAGATGTCGAAGCTGTAGGGCGTCTTCTGCAGCACGACGTCGTCGGGGCCCAGCCCATCGACTTGCTGCAACCAGAGCAGGCGGTTGCAGACGGCGCGGTGGGCATTCATGGCGCCCTTGGGGCGGCCGGTGGAGCCCGAGGTGAAGATGACGTAGGCGAGGTTGTCGGGAGCGGCCAGGGCTGAGGGCGGGTGCGTGGGCAGGGCGCGCAGCGACGCGTCCCCGAGGGCCAGGGACACCACGGAGGACCCCGGCGCCTCCGGCAGGTGGGCCATCAATGCGGGCTGCGCCAGCAGCACCGCGGGACGCGCATCCTCCAGCATCCACTCCAGGCGCTGGCGGGGGTAGGCGGGGTCGAGGGGGACGTAGGCGCCGCCGGCCTTGAGGATGGCGAGGAGGCCCACCACCAACTCGAGGGAGCGCTCCGCGCACAGCCCGACGCGCACCTCGGGGCCGACGCCGAACGAGCGCAGGTGCCAGGCCAGTTGATTGGAGCGCTCCTCCAGCTCGCGGTAGGAGAGCCATGCGCCCTCGAAGCCCAGGGCCGGTGCTTCCGGTGTGCGCGCCACCTGGGCCTCGAAGAGGTGGTGGATGCAGGTGTCGGTGGCCAGGGACGCGCGGGTGTCGTTCCATGCCACCAGCACCTGGTGGCGCTCGGCCTCGGTGAGCAGGGGCAGCTCGGCGATGCGCTGCTCGGGCCGGGCGAGGACGCCCTCCAGCAGCAGCCGCAGGTGGCCCACGAGGCGCGCCACGGTGGCGGGCTCGAAGAGGTCGGTGGCGTACTCCAGTGAGCCCGTCAGTCCCCGCGCGGATTCGGCGAGGGAGAGCTTGAGGTCGAACTGCGCGGTGCGGCTCTCCAGCTCCACGGGGTCCAGCGTCAGCCCGGGGAGGGAGAGGGCCGGCAGGGGGTCCGGCTGGAGCACGAGCATGACCTGGAAGAGGGGGCCGCGGCCCAGGTCGCGCGCGGGCCGAAGCTGCTCCACCAGCTTCTCGAAGGGCACATCCTGGTGGGCGAACGCGCCCAGTGTGGTCTCTCGCACCCGCTGCAGCAGCTCGCGGAAGGAGGGGTTGCCCTCCAGTCGCGTTCGCAGCACGAGCGTGTTGACGAAGAAGCCGATGAGGCCCTGCGTCTCGGGGCGGGAGCGGCCCGCGATGGGGGCGCCGACGCTGAGGTCCTCCTCCCCTGAGTGACGGTGCAGCAGCACCTGGAAGGCGGCCAGCAGGAGCATGAAGGGGGTGACGCCCTCCTGCCAGGCCAGGGCCTTGAGCGCCTCCCACGTCGCGGCGGGCACTCGCACCGGGACGCTGGCGCCGCGGTGGTCCCGCACCGGCGGCCGCGGCTTGTCGGTGGGCAGGTCCAGGTGAGCGGGAGCGCCGGCCAGCTGCTTCCTCCACCAGGACAGCTGTCGCTCCAGCTCCTCACCCTGCAGCCACTGGCGCTGCCAGAGGGCGTAGTCGGCGTACTGGACGGGCAACGGGGGAAGGGGTGAGGGCAGGCCCTGGCGGAAGGCCGCATAGAGGGAGGCCACCTCGCGCACCAGCACGCCCATGGACCCGCCGTCGGAGACGATGTGGTGCATGCACAGCACCAGCACGTGCTCGGTGTCGGACAGGCGCAGCAGGGTGGTGCGCAGCAGCGGGCCGCGCGTCAGCTCGAAGGGGCGCAGGGCCTCCTCGTAGGCCCGGCGCAGCACCTCGGCCTCACGCTCTTGGGGGGCAAGCGCGCCCAGGTCCACCCGGGCCAGCGCCACGTGGGCTTCGGGGTGGATGCGCTGGGAGGCGAGTCCGTGCTCGGAGTGGAGGGTGGTGCGAAGCGACTCGTGGCGGCGGACCAGCTCGGCGAAGGTGCGCTCCAGGGCGGAGGTATCCAGCACGCCGCGCAGCCGCACCGCCGCGGGGATGTTGTAGAGCGCGCCGCCCGGCTCCAGCTCGTCGAGGAACCACAGCCGCTGCTGGGCGAAGGACAGGGGCAGGGACTGCTCGCGGGAGGCACGAGGCAGGGCGCCGGTGGAGTCCCGGCGCGCGCCGGCGAGCCGCCCCGCCAGCTCGGCCAGCGTGGACCCGCCCAGCACGACATGCAGGGGCAGCGCCACGCCGAGGCCCTGCTCCACCTCGTACGTCAGCTCCACCGCCGCCAGCGAATCCAGGCCGTAGCGGGTGAGCGGCTCATCCCGCGCCACCGCCGGTGGGGCCACATTCAGCCGGCGGGCCAGCCGGAGCCGCAGCCACTCCTCCAGGGCCTCTGGCGTCGCCGGTAGCGCCTCGGGCCCGGCGGCGTCGCGCGTGCGGGTGGCGGGCGCCACCTCGGGCACGTCGGCCTGCTGCTCGCGCCAGGAGGCCACCTCCTGCAGCTCTCCCGAGAGGAAGGCCGCGCGGCACGCCCGGCGCTGGAGCTTGCCGCTGGAGGTCTTGGGCAGGCTGCCAGGAGCGATGAGGGTGAGCGCGTGCAGCCGCAGCTCATGCACCGTGGCCACCTGCTGGCTGAGGGCGCGCGCGACCTCCTCGACCGCCACGGGCTGCCGGCGCGTGTCCACCTCGCACACCAGCACGAGCCGCTCTTCTGTCTCCACCTCCACCGAGAAGGCCACACCACACCCCGGCCTCAGCGCGGCGTGAGCCTGCTCCGCCGTCAGCTCGATGTCCTGGGGGTGGTGGTTGCGACCGCGGACGATGATGAGGTCCTTGATGCGGCCGGTGATGAAGAGCTCCTGGCCCTGGAGGAAGCCCTGGTCCCCGGTGCGCAGGAACGGCCCGGCGCCGTCGGAGGTGCGCGCCTGGAAGTCGCGCGCGGTGTCTTCGGGACGGCCCCAATAGCCCTGGGCCACGCTCGGGCCCTTCACCCACACCTCGCCCACTTCGCCGGAAGCGCAGGGCACGAGCGTCTCCGGGTGCACCACGCGCACTTCCTGGTCCTGGAGCGAGTGCCCGCAGCCCACCAGGGTCTGGCTGTGCGGTTGCCCGGGCCCGGCCGGCTCGGCACGGCCCTCGCGCAGCCTGCGCGTGTCCAGGGACTGCCGCACGGGGAGCGCGCCCACCTCACCGCCAGAGACGATGAGGGTGGCCTCGGCCAGGCCATAGCAGGGGTAGAAGGCCTCGCGGCGGAAGCCGCTGGGGGCGAAGGCCCGGGCGAAGCGCTCCAGGGTCTCCGGGCGGATGGGCTCGGCGCCGCAGAAGGCCACCTCCCAGTGGCTCAGGTCCAGGGAGGCGCGCTCGGCCTCGGTCGTCTTTCGCACGCACAGGTCGAAGGCGAAGTTGGGCCCGCCGCTGATGGTGCCATGGGTGGCGGAGAGCACCTCCAGCCAGCGCATCGGCCGCCGCAGGAAGGTCAGCGGCGACAGGAGGGTGGTGGCGAAGCCTCCGTACAGCGTGCCGAGGATGCCGCCGATGAGCCCCATGTCATGGTAGGGCGGCAGCCAGATGACGCCCGCGCTGTCCGCGCGCATGCGGAACGCGCCGTGGATGAGGCCGAGGTTGTGGAGGAGGTTGGCGTGTGTGAGCTCCACCCCCTTGGGCGTCCCGGTGGAGCCGGAGGTGTACTGCAGGAAGGCCAGCGAGGCCGCCCGCGGCGGCGGCCTTCGCCAGCCCGCCTCCGCTCCCTCCGGTAGCGCGTCGGTGGCGACCCAGCGCAGCGCCCTCAGCTCCGGCGCCAACTCGCAGAGGGCCTCCGCCATGGAGGCGATGAATGCGGTGGTGAGCACCACCGTGGCCTGGGCATCCTGAATAATGGCTTGCAGTCGCGGCAGCGTGCGCTCGAGCCGGAGCGGATCCGGTGGATATGCAGGCACCGCCACCATGCCCGCCGCGAGGCAGCCGAAGAAGCCGGTGACGTACTCCAGTCCTGGAGGGTAGATGAGCACCACTCGCGCGCCGGGCCTTGCGTGCTGCTGGAGGTCCGCGCCGATGGCCCGTGCCCGCCGCAGGAGCGTGGCCCTGTCCATCGACTCCTGCTCGCCGTCCTCGTCCCCGACAAAGGTGAACAGGGGCGTGGTGGGGCCCTGTTCCGTGCGTTCCTCGAGCAGGGTGGACAGTGTCGAGATGCCAGCGGCAGCAACGGAGGGCTTCATTCTCAGGCTTCCTCATGCGTGGCCCGGACCGATTTGGCCAAGCACCTTGGAGTTCAGCTGTTGCTGTCAATCCGGACCTTAGGCAAGTCGTGTCCTTCCTCCAACCTCCAATGGACGTTGGTGGATTCCACTCGTTTTGGCGCTCTACGGTTGGGCTTTGGAGTTTGTCTTTCGTTCAGGCGGCCCGGGTTCTTCGCCGCTATCCTGGTCACCATGACCGGACCGCGAGCGAAGACCTGTGCGACGTGCGGGCGCGTCATCGCGGCCCATGCCGTCTACTATCGCTTCAGCCTGGTGTTGGAAGGGGAGCAGGACATCCTCGACCCCTCGGATGACTTGTCTGGCGATCCCGCGGAGGCGCTCGCGGCGTTGGTCCGGCGGTTGGATGAGGGTTCCGCGGACCCCGGTGAGCTGGAGGCTCAGGTGCACTGGGAGCGCAGCGGGGTCGTCTGTTCTGAATGCCGCTCCGTGGCGGTGCGGATGCTCAGCACCCCCACGGAGGACACGGGCCCGCACTGAGGGTCACTGGATCCGGAGCGTGTACTTGCCCAGGTGGTGCTTGAGCACCTCCTGCTGCGCCTTCGCGGCTTCCTCCAGGGCGTAGCTGCGGCCGATCTCCAGGTGGAAGGGCCCGGCTTCAATCAGCGCGTTCATGCGTTTCAGGACGTCCGCGCCGGGGATGCCGTCGTAGGGGATGCCCTGGATGCCTTCGGGGACCTTGGGCGCGGGCTCCACTCCGTTCGGCCAGGCGACGCGCCCTCCCTTTCGCACGTGCTGGAGCGCCTTCTCCGCGGCGTCGCCACTCGCCAGGACCAGCGCCGCGTCGAAGCCTTCCTTCGCGAACTCATCGCAGACCTTGTCCACGTCTCCCTTGCGGCCATCCACGACCGCGTCCGCTCCCAGCCTCCGGGCCAGATCCACCCCGTCCTCGCCCGACGCCACCGCCAGCACCTTCGCGCCCATCCTCTTCGCGAACTGCAATGCCATGTGGCCAATGCCTCCGTTGGCGCCGAAGATGAGCAGGCGTTGCCCTGACTTGAGCTGGAGATGGTCCTCCAGTCCCCGCAACGCGGTGATTCCATCCGCGGCGAGCGCCGCCGCCTGCTCCACCTTCAGCCCCTTGGGAATCCGCGCAGCCTGGTCTCCCTTCACGGCGACGTATTCCGCGTAGAACCCTCCCTTGGTGCTCAGGAACGCGGAGCCGTAGACCTGGTCGCCCACCTGGAGGTCCTTCACGCCCTTGCCCACGGCGACGACTTCTCCCGCACCGTCGGCTCCGGGGACGTAGGGGAACTTCGGGCCTCCCGGGAGCATCTCGGCCATCTGGCCCTCTCGCTCCATCCAATCCCAGGCGCCGATCCCCGCCGCCGCGACGCGGACGAGGACTTCATCATCTCCGCAGGTGGGCACGGAGACGGTCTTGATGCCCAGGACCTCTGGCCCGCCGAAGCGGTCGAGCGCAGCGGCCTTCATCTTGTCGGGAATGCTTGCTGGCATGCTGTGACTCCTTCACGGGGAATGCCTGTCCACGGAGACGATGCGCACTCCAGGTGACACGACCAGCAGCCGCAGTCCCCCCGGGCGCCTATCCCCTCCCTCGTGAATCGGGCATCCTGGCGGCTCCAGGCTCCACGGGGGAAACATGCACTCAGGCAAGGAAGCCATCGTCCTCATCCATGGCTCGGACTCCAAGCAGCGGGACTCCGGCCGGGGCCTGCTGACCGAAGGGCTGCTCAAGGTCCCTGAAGGCGTGGTCGTCACGCAGCAGGGGCCCATCACCATCCAGGGCGCCAGCGGCCTCCAGTTCCAGGTCACGCGTCACGAGGACGGCGAGAAGCGCTCGGTGGATGTCTATGAAGCGTTCTGGGCGGACCTGATTCCGTCGCTCACCCGCATGGGACTCCGGGCCCGCGTGCTGGGCGGACTGGAGCTGCTGGTCTACTGGGGCTTCTCCGGCGTCTGGAAGGGCTTCCTGCGGCGCAAGGTCCTGACGTCCAGCCTCATCGTCGGGCTCGTCTTCCTGCTGTACTGGTACCTGACCACGCTGCTGCTGTTCTTCTCCGCCCTGCAGCAGGACCCGACCTTCCCGGCGATGGCGCTGCCGGACAGCACCGTGAGCGCCGCGAACTCGATGCTCAAGGGCCTGGCCCGCGTCGTCGCGCCCGTGGCCTCGGGCCTGGGCGGCTGGAAGGGCTGGGTGCTCCTGTCCCTCGTCATGAGCGCGCTCCCCATCCACCGGGCCGTGGATGTCGCGAACCTCTCCCATCGCTACCTCACCGATGCGCTCGTGGGAAACGGCGTCGTCGGCCTGCGCACGGAGCTTCGCAGCCGCGTCAGCGCCACGCTCCGGGCCGTCGTCGAGAGCGGGACGTATTCGCGGGTGACGGTGGTGGCCCACAGCTTCGGCGCCGCGATGGCCGTGGACGTGCTCGCTGACTTCCGCTCCAGGTCCGGGACCCCCATCCGGCTCGTCACGCTGGGCGGCCCCCTGGAGTTGCTCGCGCGCCGGGCGGACTGGCTGGACAAGGAGATCCAGCGGTGCGCCGCCAATGATCAGCTCATCCAGTGGCTCGACTTCTACTCGGACGAGGACTGGTTCTGCACGAAGACGCCCTTCCGCGCGGATGACACGCGGCTCATCCACCGCCCCATCCAGCAGAAGGCGTCCCTGGGCGCCAGGATGTCGGGCGAGACGCACAACCGCTATCTCGGGGATGCGCGGGTGCTGCAGGCGCTGCTGGAGCCCGTGCCGGCGCCGACTGCTTCGGCGCCGCCGGCTTCGGAGCCCGTCAATCCAAGAGCTGCATGAGGTCCGCGCGCGTGAGCGCGGTGCCCCCCGTGGCGCCTCCGAGCGCGGCCTCGAAGAGGGCCCGCTTCTTCTCCTGGAGGAGGAGGATCTTCTCCTCCACCGTGCCCTGGGACACCATCCGGTAGACCATCACCGGCCGCTGCTGCCCGATGCGGTGCGCCCGGTCCGCCGCCTGCGCCTCCACCGACGGGTTCCACCACGGGTCCACCAGGAAGACGTGATCCGCGGCGGTGAGGTTGAGCCCCGTCGCTCCTGCCTTCAGCGAGATGAGCATGACGGGCGCTCCCTTCTCGTCCTGGAACGACGTCGCCACCGCGCCCCGGTTCGACGTGCTGCCATCCAGGCGGATGAAGCCGATGTCGGCCTCGCTCAGCGCGGGCTCGATGAGGTCCAGCATCGACGTCCACTGCGAGAACACCAGCGCCTTGTGCCCGTCCGCCACCGCCGTGCCGAGCGCCTCCACCAGCGCCTGCACCTTCGAGGACGTCCTCGCCTGCTGCCCCGGCACCAGCGCCGGATGGCAGGCCGCCTGCCTCAGCCGCAGCAGCGCCTCCAGCGCCTTCATCACGCTGCCGCCCTCCTCGAGCTGCGACACCACCTCCTCGCGGGTCGCGGCGTGGACCGCGTCGTAGACGGCGCGCTCCTGCTCGGTGAGGGTGACGTGCCGCACGGCCTCCGTGCGCGGGGGCAGCTCCGGCGCCACGTCGCGCTTGAGCCTGCGCAACACGAAGGGCCGGATGCGCGCGCGCAGGGCCCCCGCGGCGCCCTTCTGGTTCTCCGACACCGGCCGGGCCCAGCGCTCCTCGAACGCCTTGCGTCCGCCCAGCAGGCCCCGGTTGGTGAAGTGCATCAGGCTCCACAGCTCCTCGAGCCGGTTCTCGATGGGCGTGCCGCTGAGCGCGATGCGGAAGCCCGCGTCCAGCTCGTACGCCGCCCGCGCCACCTGGCTGTCCGGGTTCTTGATGGCCTGGGCTTCATCCAGCACCACCGTGTCCCACGTCCTCGCCGCGAGGAGGGCCGCGTCCAGGCGCAGGAGCGCGTACGTGGTGAGCGTCACGTCCGCGGACTCGTCCAGCGTGCGCCCCACGCCGTGATAGACAGACACCTTCAGCGACGGGCGGAAGCGCTTCACCTCCGCCTCCCAGTTGGGCAGCACGCTCGTGGGCGCCACGACCAGCGTTCCTTTGCCCAGCGTGCAGATGGTCTGCAGCGTCTTGCCCAGACCCATGTCGTCCGCGAGCACGCCTCCCAGCCCTGCCTGCCGCAGGAAGGTCAGCCAGCTCACGCCCTGCAACTGGTACGGGCGCAGCGTCGCGGTGAGGTCCTTCGGGAGCTGGGGCTCGGGCAGCTTCTGGAAGCCCTGCACCAGGGGCGCGAGCCGCTCCATGACGGGCGGGGCAGGGTGCTCCAATGCTTCGCACAGGCCGGTGAGCTGGGGGATGGCGTGGTTCGCGAGCCGGCCGTCCCGCTCGCGCGCGGCCAGCAGGTCCGTCACGCGCTGGCCATGGGCCTTCAGCCAGCCCGTGGGCAGGGGCGCCCAGCCTCCGCCCTCCAGCGGCACCAGCCCCAGGCCTTCCTCCCAGGCCCGCATCACCGCGCCCGCGTCCACGGTGCGCTTCTCGCCAGGGCCCAGGCCCTCCACCTGGAAGTCGAGCGAGAAGCCCACGCGCGGCACGCCCGCGTCGGTGGTGGCCGTGTCCAGCGTGAGCAGCGGCTTGAGCTTCACGTCGGGGCTGACCACGCCCGCGGCGTTGCCCGTGAGCCCTCCGCGCCACTTGCGCAGCTTGTCCGCGAGCTGCACGGCCTCCTTGCCGTGGACCGTCACGCGCCGGCCCGGCGCCATGTTCAGCTCGTCCCTCAGCTGGTGGATGAGCTTCGTCTCCGTGGGCTCGTCGCGCACGGGCGCGGCGCCCTGGAGGTACACCAGCCGCCCGTTGTCGATGCGCGCGGTGGGCGGCGAGCCGTACACCAGCGTGGGCAGCACGGAGAGCCCCGTGTCGAGCTTGTCGAGCTCCAGCGAGATGCGCGGCTTGAGCGTCCGGTCGATGGGGGGCAGCCGCCGGCTCTTCACGTCCACCGGCATGCGCCGCGCGAAGTCCGGCAGCACCTTGCTGGTCAGGTCCGCCAGCTGCTCCGGGGAGAAGACGCGCTCCTGGGGCAGGTTCTCCAGCCGCGCGCCCGTGAGGGGCTGCTCGCCCAGCCGGCAGAGCGCTCCGGCGCACAGCGCGACGCCGGGGCTCACCAGCTCGTTGATGCGCGGATCCCGCTCCACCTTGAGCACGGTCTGCTCGCCCCGGTCCTCCACGGTGACGCGGGGGAGGAGCGGCTCGTTGGAGACGGCGACGAGCGCGCCGTCGAAGAGGACGGTGCGCGCCTTCTCCAGCACGTGCAGCAGGGTGTCCAGCTTGCTCTGAGGGAGCGCGCCCCGGGTGGGCTGCGCGAGCAGCTTGTCCGCGAGCAGGTCGCATGGATCCACGTGGATGCGCGCGGCCTCCACGGGGTTCTGGATGACGGACGCCAGGCTCCGGGCCAGCAGCCGCGCGGTGTTGTCCGGCCGGACCACCAGCCGCTCCAACTGGAGGCCGCCGTCCACGCGCTTGAAGCGGTACACCAGCCGCTCCGGCTTCGGCGCGGTGCCGGGGCGCGAGGCCGTGGAGGCGGGGCCCGGGCGGGCAGGGGACGCCGCCGCCGTGGCCTTCCTTCCTTCCGCCTGACGCAGGACGATGGCCGCGGCGATGACGTGCTCGCAGGGGTCCACCTTCCCCCGGCAGTCGCACTCCCAGATTTCGTCCTCGGGGTAGAGGGTGGTGGTGAGCGGGGTGGGCCGGCCGGGGATGCGGACCCGCAGGACGACCTCCTCCTCGTCCACGGACTGCACCGACACGACCCCCGCGCGCGACAGGGCCTGTCCGGCGGACCACGTGGCCGGGCCTGACTCCTCCCGGATGGCTTCGAGCAGTTCCGCGAGCGCCGACATACGAGGGGCGATTCCCTAGCCCCGGGCCGGGCGCGGCGCAAGCAACGGGGCGAGTCGCTGTGACACCGCGAGATACACGCCCCGGCGCTTCTGTGACGGGCAGCGCTACAGGCCCCAGGACAGGCGCGTCACCCGGGAGGGGGCCTTCCGAGGAAGACTTCGAAACCATGGAACATGGCGTGACAGGTGCATGAGGCACGGCCTGGAGCGCGCGTCCGGTGCTTCCCCCTGTCGCTGCTGGCCGGACTCACCGCGTCTCCACCCGATGTGCGCGAAGCAGACAGTGCCCCCCACACAGTCGAGGTCCCACATGCACCTGAAGATGACGAGTCGCCTCCTGGCGGCTGCGTTCCTGAGCCTGGTTGCCGGTTGCCAGGGTGAGCCGACGCAGGCTCCGGAAGGTTCGCAGTCCGCGCAGCAGCTCTCCGCCGCGGCGGAGTGTGTCCAGCGGTTTGACGGCATCACCACCTGCGCCAAGGGCAACGCGGCCCTGAGCGCCTCCGAGAAGGGCGTGCAGGTCACCGGCCTGAAGGACGCCAAGACGGACGGCGTCTCCAGCACGTTCAACGACGCCATCACCTGGTCGCAGGACGCGCGGGTGCGCGTCGGCAGCGCCACGGGCGGCATTGCCCTGTCCGCGCGGGATGGCGACCAGGTCGTCAGCACCCTGCGCATGATTCCCGGCAAGGACCGCCAGGTGCAGGTGGCGCCGGGCTTCACCGGTTCGCCCTCCGGCGCGTTCCGGATGAACGTCTACAACAATGGCAACCTCGTCGGGACGACCGCCCAGCCGCAGTCGATGATCATCATCTTCTACAGCTGGTGGGACTTCCTCGACTGGTACTACTGGCACTGGGACTTCTTCTCCTTCCGCACCCGGACGGGCGGGAGCGTGGGCCAGGACGGCGCCTGCGGCTGGCGCCTGCACGCGGCCAACACGACCTTCCGCGTCAAGCTCGCGGACGGCAAGGAGGTCGTCGGTGACACGGCGGAGTTCATCGAGGAGATCGGCGACGGCGCCTATCCGTACCGCCACTTCTCCGGCATCGACGTGAACGCCAGCGCCACGGACTTCCTCATCACGGGCGAGTCCTTCGGCCAGGAGAAGTAGCCTTCACCTCCACCGGGTGGGGGCTCCTGCTTCCCGCCCGGTGGGCTGTCTGTCTTTGTCTTCCCGCCGAGGAGTCGTGACGATGCGCGTGCCCTGGTCCCTCGCTGGTATCTCCGCCGGAGCGCTGCTCATCGGCGCCGCGTGGGCCACCGTCGTCCGCCGGCCCGAACCGCTGGTGCTGGGCGCGCTGCCCCCCGTCACCCTGCCGCACGTGGAGCAGTCCGGCGGCGCCACCACCGTGACGGACACCGGCCGCAACGCCTTCGGGCGCGCGCCCATGAACATGCCGCGCTCGCGCTGGCCGGACTTCTACGCGGGCAAGGGCGTCTTCGACCGCGACTGGAGCGATTCGCGCCAGCACCCCGCTGTCGCCGGTCCCTTCTTCAGCGCCACCGGCTGCATGACCTGCCACGTGAAGGACGGCCGGGGACAACCTCCCTCAAGCCCCACGGAGGCGCCCGTTTCGCTGGCGTTCCAGCTGAGCGCGCCCGACGGCGCCGGTCCCCACCCGCTGTACGGCATGCAGCTGGACCTGCACGCCGTGGAGGGCCACGTGCCCGAGGGCCACGTCCGCGTCGACTTCGAGGAGACGCGCGGCACGTTCGCCACCGGCGAGCCGTACTCCCTCGTGCGTCCGCGCTATCAGTTCCAGGGCCTGGTGCACGGCCCGCTGGGGGAGGGCGCCAGGGTCTCCGCCCGCGTGTCGCCCGTGAACTTCGGCCTGGGCCTGCTGGAGGCCCTGCCGGAAGCCGACCTCCTGGCCCGCGCGGATCCCGAGGACCGCGACCACGACGGCATCTCCGGCCGGGCGAACCAGGTGCTCGACGTGGTGACGGGGGAGACGCGCCTGGGCCGCTTCGGGTGGAAGGCCAACCAGCCCACGCTGCGCCAGCAGGTGGCGCACGCGCTCGTCGCGGACATGGGCGTCACGACGACGCTCTACCCCCAGGAGCAGGGCCGGGACGCACCGGGCGAGCCGGAGGTGTCCCAGGACGACCTGGACCTGCTGATGATCTACATGCGCCTGCTCGCCGTGCCCAAGCGGCGCGACTGGGAGGCGCCCGAGGTCCAGCGGGGCCACGCCGTGTTCCGCGCCATCGGCTGCGCGGCCTGCCACGTCGACACGCCCCAGGAGACGGGGCCGGTGGAGGGCTTCGACGAGGTGTCCCGGCAGGTCATCTACCCCTACACAGACCTGCTACTGCACGACCTGGGCGAGGGCCTGGCGGACGGGCGTCCGGATGGGCTCGCCACGGGCAGCGAGTGGCGCACGCCGCCCTTGTGGGGCATCGGGCTGGTGGAGTCCGTCAACCGGCACACGCGCTTCCTGCATGACGGCCGGGCCCGCTCCCTGGAGGAGGCCGTCCTCTGGCACGGGGGCGAGGCGGCCCCCGCGCAGGGGAAATACGTGCGGCTGCCCCGGGAGGACCGGGCCGCGCTGCTCGCCTTCCTGAAGTCGCTCTGAGGCACGGGCGGGCCGCCCTCCCGTCCGGACGGCGGCCAGGAGGACCGTCGCCTGGAGGGGGCTTCCGCCTTCAGGGGGCACGGAACGGTGGACGGCCCGGGCCCTTGGGCTACCCTGCGGGCCCCCTTCATGCAGCCTCCAGCCCCCATCCCCGACGCTGTCCCCGACGTCCCGCTCGCGGTCGACCTGGACGGCACGCTGGTGCGCACGGACACGCTGCACGAGAACCTGCTCGTGCTCCTCAAGCACGCGCCGTGGCTGCTGCTGCTGGCGCCGCTGTGGGTGCTCCGGGGCAAGGCCTTCTTCAAGGCGGAGGTGGCCCGCCGCGCGCGGCTGGACGTCACGTCGCTGCCCTACAACGCGGAGGTGCTGGCCTTCCTTCGCGAGGAGCACGCGCGGGGGCGGCGGCTGGTGCTGGCCACGGCCGCGGACCGCGGCATCGCCGACGCGGTGGCCGCCCACCTGGGCCTCTTCCACTCGGTGGTCGCCAGCGAGGCCGGGGTGAACCTGTCCGGCGCTCGGAAGCTGGAGCGGCTGCGCGAGGTGCTCGGCACCTTCGACTACGCGGGCAACGACGCGGTGGACCTGCCGCTGTGGCGCGAGTGCCGGCAGATCATCGTGGTGCACGCGACGGCGGGGGTGCTGCGTCAGGCCCAGGGGCTGGGCCGCCCCGTGCACCGCGTCTTCGAGCCCCCGCCGGCCGGAGTGCGCCCCTGGGTGAAGGCGCTGCGGGTGCACCAGTGGGCGAAGAACGCGCTCGTCTTCGTGCCCCTGCTGGCGGCGCACAAGGCCACACAGGGCGGCATGGCCCCGCGCGCGGTGCTGGCGTTCATCGCCTTCAGCCTCTGCGCCTCCAGCGTGTACGTCATCAACGACCTGCTGGACCTCGCGTCGGACCGGCGGCACCCGTCCAAGTCCCAGCGGCCCTTCGCGTCCGGGGCCCTGCCGGTGCGCGCGGGCGTGGTGCTGGCGCCGCTGCTGCTGGGGTGCGCCGCGGCGCTGGCGCTGTCGACGCTGCCCCTGTCGTTCTCCGCGCTCCTGGCCGCGTACTTCGTCCTGACGCTGGCCTACTCGCTGCGGCTCAAGCAGGTGGTGATGCTGGACGTGCTGGTGCTGGCGGGCCTCTACACCGTGCGCATCTTCGGCGGCGCGCTGGCGGTGGGAGTGCCCACGTCCAGCTGGCTGCTCATGTTCAGCACGTTCCTCTTCCTGTCGCTGGCCCTGCTCAAGCGGCTGAGCGAGGTGCGGCGGCTGCGCCAGTCCAACGAGACGTCCGCGCACGGGCGCGGCTACCTGGCGCAGGACTACGAGCAGCTCGCGAGCCTGGGCGCGGCGGCGGGCCAGGTGTCCGTGCTGGTGCTGGCCCTCTACATCACCAGCAAGGAGGTGACGGCGCTGTATGCCCATCCGGAGCGGCTGTGGCTGCTGTGCCCGGTGATGCTGTACTGGGTGGGCCGCATCTGGGTGCTGGCGCACCGCGGGCTCGTGAACGAGGACCCGCTCGTCTTCGCGCTGCGCGACCGGGTCAGCTACGTCGTGGGCGCGGTCGCGGCGCTGGTGCTGTGGGTGGCGACGTGACGGAGGCGTGGCGATGAGCACGTCGGACTCCTGGGGCCGCTTCCCCCGCGTGGAACAGCAGGCGCGCGCGCTCGTGTGGCGCTCGGACGCGCTGCCCCGGGTGGACGGGCCGGTGCTGCCGCATGGCCTGGGCCGCAGCTACGGCGACTCCTGCCTCAACGGCGGGGGCACGGTGCTGCTCACGGCGGGCCTGGACCGGCTCATCGACTTCGACCCGGCGACGGGCGTGGTGCGCTGCGAGTCGGGCGTGTCGCTGGACACGCTGCTGCGGCTGGCCGTGCCGCGCGGCTGGTTCCTGCCGGTGACGCCGGGCACGAAGTTCGTCACGGTGGGCGGCGCCATCGCCAACGACGTGCACGGCAAGAACCACCACCGGGCCGGGACGTTCGGCCGGCACGTGCGCCGGTTTGAACTGGTGCGCTCGGACGGCAGCCGCCGGATGTGCTCGCCCGAGGAGAACGCGGACTGGTTCGGCGCGACGATTGGCGGCCTGGGGCTCACGGGGCTCGTCACCTGGGCGGAGGTGCAGCTGACGCCCATCCGCAACCCCTTCGTGGTGCAGGAGACCGTCCCGTTCGAGAACCTGGACGGCTTCATGCGCGTGTCCGCGGAGTCCGAGGCGGACCACGACTTCACCATGTCCTGGGTGGACTGCCTGGCGCGCGGCCGCAAGCTGGGGCGCGGCCTGTTCTACCGGGGCAACTTCGCGCCCACGCAGTTCGACCGGCTGCCCCTGGCCAGGAGCCACCTGTCGCATGGCAGCGGGCTCGCGGTGCCCGTGGACCTGCCGGGCTTCTGCCTCAACCGGCTGTCGGTGTCCGCCTTCAACTTCCTGTACTACCACCGGGAACGGACCAAGCCGTCCCCGCGGCTCGTGCACTACGATCCGTTCTTCTACCCGCTCGACAGCGTGTACGGCTGGAACCGCATCTACGGCCGCCGGGGCTTCCTCCAGTTCCAGTGCGTGGTGCCCCACGCCACCGCGCGCGACGCGCTGAAGGAGCTGCTGGAGCGCAGCGCCCGGGGCGGGCTGCCCAGCTTCCTGTCCGTGCTCAAGACGTTCGGCGACCTGCCGTCGCCCGGGTGGATGTCCTTCCCTCGCCCGGGCTACACGCTGGCCCTGGACTTCGCCAACCGGGGTGAGAAGACGTGGCGGCTGGTGGAGGAACTGGACCGCGTGACGCGTGAAGCGGGCGGCGCGGTGTACCCCGCCAAGGACGCGCGCATGAGCCCGGAGAGCTTCGCGGCGTACTTCCCCCAGCGCGAGCGGTTCTCCGCGTACATCGATCCCGCGTTCTCTTCCTCCTTCTGGCGCCGGGTGAACCCGGCGTCGCTGCCCCTGCCTTCGCTGGAGGGACGCCAGGTCTCCATCCCATGAAGAAAGTCATCGTCCTCGGCGCCACGAGCGCCATTGCCCAGGCGACGGTGCGGCTGCTCGCCGCGCGCGGGGCCGCGCTGTACCTGGTGGGCCGCAACGCCGCGAACCTGGAGGCGGTGGCCAGGGACGCAACCACGCGCGGCGCGCCGAAGGTGGAGTTCCGGGCGCTGG
This sequence comes from Corallococcus caeni, assembly GCF_036245865.1. NCBI lineage: Bacteria > Pseudomonadati > Myxococcota > Myxococcia > Myxococcales > Myxococcaceae > Corallococcus > Corallococcus caeni. The sequence goes on from NZ_BTTW01000004.1 coordinate 812,528, forward strand.
ACTTGAACGACTGCGAAGCGCACGCGAGCCTCGTGGAGCGGGCGTGGCAGGCCCTGGGCGAGCTGGACGGGGCCGTGCTGGCGCATGGCGTGCTGGGAGACCAGGCGGAGAGCCAGCGCTCGTGGGCCGCGACGGAGCTGGTGCTGCGCACGAACTTCCTCTCCGCCGCGTCGCTGCTGACGGAGCTGGCCAACCGCTTCGAGGCGCAGAAGGCCGGCACGCTGGTCGTGATTTCGTCCGTGGCGGGAGACCGCGGCCGGCAGAGCAACTACGTGTACGGCGCGTCCAAGGGCGCGCTGACCGTGTTCCTCCAGGGCCTGCGCAACCGGCTGGCGAAGTCCGGCGTGGCGGTGGTGACGGTGAAGCCCGGCTTCGTGGACACGCCGATGACGGCGCACGTGCCGAAGAACAAGCTCTTCGCCTCGCCGGAGCAGGTGGCGCGCGGCCTGCTGAAGGCCGCGGACGGACGCAAGAACGAGGTCTACGTGCCCGGCTTCTGGGCGCTCATCATGCTCATCATCCGCAGCATCCCGGAGCCGGTGTTCAAGCGGCTGAAGCTCTAGGTGTCTGCCATTGCCCGAGCGGGCAGCCGGTGGAGCGGGGCGCAGTGGGGCGCGTGCGTCTGGAGGAACTGGCGCATCCGCTCCGCGCGGTCCACGTCCTTCACCTGGATGGAGGCGACCCGGAGGGCCCAGGCGCTCAGCAGGCGAACCACGATGAGGGGCGAGCCCTCCTGGTGGTGTTCCAGGGTCCGTGTGCCCTCCGGCGTCACCGTGCCCGTGAGGACCTCCGCGCAGTGGAGGAGGACTTCGTAGAAGGCGCGGCCGGTCTTGGCGCCGGGGATCGCGGGGTTGAGGTCGGCCATGGCGAGGGCTTCCCGCGCGAGCGTCAGTCCCCGCTCGGGGTCGTCCTTGCAGAGCAGGTGGAGGAGCGCGTCCATGCCCCGCTCCATGGCCTGGAGCAGGGGCGCCTTGCCCCGCCAGTTCACCTGGTTCAATTCGTGGCGGGCCTGCGCGTCCTGTCCGTAGAGGATCCTCGCCAGGGCGTGCCTCTGCGCTCGCAGCAGGTCCACGTCAGGGAACGGGCTGGTCGGGGGAAGGAGCTCGTCCGTGAGCCGGAGGTAGGCCTCCGGACCCGGCTGCAGGAGCGCCTCGGCTTCCTTCCTGCGCACCTTGCGAGCCTGGAGCTGCCGCCAAAGCAGACTCGCGCCCAGGACCGTGGAGACGAGCGTGAAGATGGCAATCAACGTCGGGACCAGGTCCGGCTGGAGCGTGGGCGACGGGGTGGGCTGACTCCTGCCCGGGTGCGTGGGATTGGAGAAGAAGACGTAGAAGCCGCCGTAGAGCGCCAGCAGCGCGGCCCACAGGAGCAGGAGCTTCAGGAGCGGATGGGAGCCCAGCCGCCCCAGCAGCGGCAGCTTGCGGAGCTGGTCCTTGGTGGCATTCCGGAGATAGCGATTGTTCTCTTCGCGTGACATGCGCGCACCGTAACCCGTTTCCACTCCGTGCCTGAAAGACAGACACGGAGTGGGGGCGGGCTTCAGCTGCCGGTGGCCTCCTGCTTCGCGGCGGCGGACAGGGCCGTGCGCAGGCGCTCGACGACGGGTGCGAGGTGCGGGTCCTGCATCAGGGCGTGGTGGCCGCCGGGGACGGTGTGCACCTCCAGGCCGCCGCGGACGAGGGGCTCCCAGCCACGGTGACGCGGGAGGGTGGCGGGGGCTTCGCCAGCGCTCAGGAGCAGGGCGGTGCCGTCGTAGGGCCGGGGCACGTACTTCTCCTGGGCGAAGAGGTTGGCGCGGAAGACCTGGAAGAGGACGCGCAACTGAGTGGGGCCGGAGTGCACGTCGAGGATGCGCGCCCGGATGCCTTCCTGGAGCAGGTGGTCCAGCATGGCTTCGTCACTGCCTTGGGCCAGGACGTCGTCGGAGAGGGAGAGCGCCTGTCCGAAGGCGGTGGCCGTGGCGTGGGCGAAGGCGAGCCGCGCGCGGGTTTCCGAGTCGAGGCGCGCGGTGTCCTGCGAGGGCTTCGTAAGGCCGGGGACGTGGGTGTCGATGAGCGCGAGCAGGTCCACGGCTTCGCCGGCCTCGCGGAGCCGCTGGGCCATTTCGTAGGCGACGAGTCCGCCCAGGGACCAGCCTCCGAGCTGGTAGGGGCCATGAGGCTGCACCGTGCGGATGGCTTCGATGTAGAGGCCGGCCATCTCCTCGATGGATTCGGCGACAGGGCGTCCGTCGAGGCCACGGGACTGGAGGCCGTAGACGGGCAGAGAGGGCCCGAGGCGACGCGCCAGCTCCGAGTAGGCGAGGACGTTGCCGCCGCCCGGGTGGACGAGGAAGAAGGGCCGGTGGCCAGGCTCTCCGCGCTCCAGGGGGACGAGGGGCGTCCACGCCTGCGAGTCATCGCGGAGCACCCGGGCGAGCTGCTCGACGGTGGGCTGCTGGAAGAGGACGGAGAGGGGAATGGACTGGCCCAGGCGCTCCCGCACGGCGGCGACCATGCGCACGGCGAGCAGGGAGTGGCCGCCGAGCTCGAAGAAGCTGGAGCGGACACCGACGGAGCGGACGCCGAGGACATCCTCCCAGATTCGGGCGAGTTGCATCTCCAGGGCATCGCGAGGCGCGACGAAGTCCCGGGCCTCGATGGCGTGGGCGTCAGGCTCCGGCAGGGCCTTGCGGTCCACCTTGCCGTTGGCGTTGAGGGGCAGGGCGTCGAGGAGGACGAGTGCGGAGGGCACCATGTACTCAGGCAGCCGCTGCTTGAGGCTTGCCTTGAGTGCTTCGGAGTCCAGCGCATGGCCTTCGCGCGCGGTGACGTAGCCGAGGAGGCGCTTGTCCGCGTCCGTGCCCCGGGCCACGACAACGGCCTCGTTGACGCCAGGGAATGCACGCAGCGCTGCTTCGATTTCACCCAGCTCGATGCGGAAGCCGCGCACCTTCACCTGGAAGTCGACGCGGCCGAGGAAGTCGAGCGTGCCGTCGGCCAACCAACGGGCCTTGTCGCCCGTGCGGTAGAGGCGCTCGCCCGGACTGGAAGCGAAGGGGTGGGGAACGAAGCGCTCCGCGGTCAGGTCCGGTCGGTGGAGGTAGCCCCAGGCGAGGCCCTGGCCACCGACGTACACCTCACCGGCGACGCCCACGGGCACGGGGCGCAGGTGCGTGTCGAGCACGTAGGCGGTGGAGTTGGAGAGCGGTCGGCCAATCGGCACCGGGCCATCCACCACTGAGTCGCGACTCATGGTGAGCGTCGCGGAGAAGGTGGTGTTCTCCGTGGGGCCGTAGCCGTTGAGGAAGGTGGTGCCTTCGGGGATGCGAGCGAGGTGCTCTCGGACGCGCGCAGCGGGCAGCACATCACCACCGGCGAGCACCTGGCGCACCCCGGCGAGGGCTTCACCCTGGTGCAGCGCCATCTGCTCGAATAGGGCCGCGGTGAGCCACAAGGACGTCACGCGGTGGTGGCGCAGTTGCGCGGCCAGTTCCTCCAGCGAGAGGGAGTGAGGTGGAGCGAGGACGAGCTTCGCGCCGTGCAGCAGCGCGCCCCAGATTTCGAGCGTGGAGGCGTCAAAGGCAACGGGAGCGGCCTGGAGCCAGACTTCGTCAGGCCCGAAGCGCATGAAGGAGTTGCCGAGCACGAGGCGGGTGATGCCTCGGTGAGGGACGCAGACGCCCTTGGGGCGGCCCGTGGAGCCGGAGGTGAACATGACGTAGGCCAGGGCTTCGCCGTCCACGCGGACATCCGGCGCATGCGTCGGCAGTGAGGCGATGACGTCCCGCTGCGCATCCAGCCAGACACGGGTGCCAGAGGAGGGCAGCAGCGAGGCAAAGGACTGGTGAGTCAGCGTCACGCTGACGTCAGCATCTTCCAGGAGCGCCGCAATACGCTCCACGGGAGCATTGCGGTCCACAGGGACGAAGGCCGCGCCCACCTTGAGGATGGCGAGCAGCGCCGTGACCATTTCGAAGGAGCGCTCGACGGCGAGGCCCACGCGCGCACCCGGGACGATGCCCAGGGCGCGCAGGTAGTGGGCCAGTTGGTTCGCGCGGGCTTCAAGCTGGGCGTACGTCAGCGAGTCATCCCCCAGCACCAGGGCGACGGCTTGAGGCGTGCGCTGCGCCTGCTGGGCGAAGTGGACGTGGACGGGGACGTCCGTCGGGCTGACGGCCGCCGTGTCATTCCACTCCACGAGGATGCGCTGACGTTCCACTTCCGTCAGCAACTGCACCTCGGCCAGGGACTGCTCGGGCTTGGCGGCCACGGACTCCAGCAGCGTGCGCAGGTGGCTCGCCATCCGCTCGACGGTGCTCTGCTTGAAGAGGGCGGTGCTGTACTCCAGCGTGCCGCGCAAGCCGTCGGGCCCCTCGGTGAAGAAGACGCTCACGTCGAACTTCGACGTCGAGTGAGTGGCCTCCAGCCCTCGCAGTCGCAGGTCCGGCAGTCGCACGTCCTCCGTGGGCACGTTCTGGAGCGCCAGCAGCGTCTGGAAGAGGGGCGTGTGGCTGAGGCTGCGCGTCGGCTGGAGTGCCTCCACGAGCTTCTCGAAGGGCACCTCCTGGTGCTCGTAGGCCTCGAGCACGGTGGCGCGCACTTGACGAAGCAGCGCCTGGAAGGACTGGCCCTCCTCCACCTTCGCGCGCAGGACGAGCGTGTTGACGAAGAAGCCGATGAGGCCCTCCGTCTCCGCGCGGGTGCGGCCGGCGATGGGCGAGCCGACGGTGAGGTCCTGCTGGCCCGTGTAGCGCGCAAGCAGGCCCTGCCAGGCGGCCAGCAGCACCATGAAGAGAGAACCCCCTTCCTGGTGGGCGAGGCCACGCAGGGCTTCCGTCAATTCACGCGACAGGGCGAAGCTGAGGGTTGCGCCCGCGGTGCTCCGGACAGCGGGGCGGGGGAAGTCAGTGGGCAACTCCAGCACGGCCGGAGCCCCGGAGAGCTTCGTCTCCCACCAGGCCACCTCCTGCCGCAGCGTCTCACCCGAAAGCGTGCGGCGCTGCCAGTCCGCGTAGTCCGCGTACTGCACCGGCAGCGTGGGTAGGGGCGACGGTTGTCCGGCGGAGAAGGCCGCGTAGAGGGCGGCAACTTCTCGCACCAGCACGCCCAGCGACCAGCCGTCGGAGACGATGTGGTGCATCGTGACGACGAGGACGTGCTCGGTTTCGTTCAGCTTGAAGAGGA